>NZ_JBEXYB010000003.1:0-285726 GCF_040630715.1 Streptomyces sp. NPDC005752
GATACTTCCGGGGTGCAGGCATCAGACCTGTGCTTCCCATCTGCCGGATCAATCATGCCCGGCTTCAGGGCCGCTACGAAACCCGGTTCAGCTCAATCGGCCTTTGCGCCGGACTCAGCGTGGACATCGGTACCGACAGCCCTTGGGGCAGCGGCAGCCTTCTGCCGCCAGCGATCGAAGCTCCGTACCCCGTGGTTCTCAACCGGCTCAACCTCGGGATGACCACCTGCCGTGTGGTACTCCGTCCGAGTGGTCAGGCGCCATCTGTGGACCCTCGCTGATGGCCAGCCTTGATGATGATCTTTGGCTTCAAGTTTATGGGCAGCGCGGGTGCCCTGGTTGCAGGAGGTTTCATCATGGCTGTCGGACTTGCTGGCACGGGCTATGCCCTGGGTTCGCAGGTGGTCAACAACACCGAGTTGGCTGTCTCGCATGGCCTGGAGCCGAACTGGTTCGTCCGGCGTACCGGGACCCGGCAGCAGCGCGTGTATGCAGACGGTGAGACGTTGTTCTCGCTGGCAGCGGAGGCTGTCGGCAAGGCATGTGCGGACGCGGGTACGAGCCCGCAGGAGATCGGCAGTGAGACGATGCTGATCTTCGTCCAGTGCGGCATCCCCGGGCACCTGCTCCCCTCGCAGGCCGTTCTTCTGGCCGAACGCTGCGAGATCTCCTGCGCGAAGCTCATGAGCGTGGACGGCTCGTGCACGGAGGTCATCCCCGCTTTGGAAACGGCGGTCACGATGCTGGAGGCCGGCCGCTGCGAGCGTGCGATCGTCGTGGCCGGTCAGGATGTCGTCAACCTCACCGACCCCCAGGACCTGAGCCTGGCTGGCATCTTCGGAGCGGGAGCCGCCGCCGTCGTGCTCGCCCGCGACGCGACGTGCGGCACGCCGCTGGAGCTTCGCGGCAGCCACTGGCAGTCCCACCCCCAGGACTGGGCCATGGGAACCATGCCCGTCCACGACAGCCGCCCGTCAGAAACCGGCTTCGACGTGCGCACCGGCTTCTACACCATGGACGGCTTCGCACTGCTCCGCACCGGTCAGCACGTCATCCCCCAGGTCGTGACCACAGTCCTCGACCAGGCCGGCTGGACCGTCGACGACGTGGACGTGGTGTTCGCGCATCAGCCGAACACCCGCACGCTGCAGCTCGTCATGAAGGTCTGTGGATTCGGCATGGACATCGCCCCCAACCCGTGCGCCGACATCGGCAACCTCGGTCCGGCCAACATCCTGGCCACCTGGGCGAAGGCCCGGGAGGAGAGCACGCTGCCGCCATCGACCCGCGCCCTCCTGCTGTCCTATGGCATCGGCTTCTCCTGCGGGGCGATGGCAGTAACCCTCTGACCAGATGCAGTCGCGCAGCTCCTGCTGAGGTGCCACCAAGGTGGCCGTGGTGGCACCTACTGTGCTTCGGCTCAACCGCCCAACTAGTCCAACTTCGATGGCAAACGATCCAACTCCGGTGGCACAGGACAGCCTGCTTCTCCCAGGCCGCGCGCCAGAGCGTCAGTTCGTCCTCGGCGTACCGGACGGTCTGCCCGTCCAGCTCGCCCTCGGGCACCGGGATGCCGCGCTCCGGGGCGTGCGGGGCGTGGGCGAAGAACCGAATCCCCGCCCGGGAGGTCTTCGCGTACATCGGGTGCCAGCACTCGGCGCAGGTGATCGGCGCGGGCGGCTTCACCTTCCACACCGCCTCCCACGATCACGGCTCTCCTTCGGTCGAGCACAGGCCACAGCCACACACTGCGTAATTCTCACGAATGACCATCTGTGCGAGTTCCGAGAACGGCCCCCGGGTGATCAGGTTTCCGCAGGTCGCCGTTCGCAAAAGTCCTCTCGAAACTGGCGTGTTGTGCGAGGCATTTCTGAGAGACTGCCTCCATGGATTTGACGCCCGATCAGGCAGCACTTGCGGTAGAACGTCACGACTGCCCGAACTGTGACGCGCCCGCCGGCAGCGCCTGCCGCACCCGGGGCGGAAAGACCGCCGCGAAGTACCACACCCCGCGCTTCGTCCTCGTTCCTGCCCTCCGCGAGGAACTGGAGATCCCCGTCCCCGCCGACCGCACTCCCGGCCGCGCGTGGAAGCAGGGCCCCGCGCTCGCGATCGTGCCCGCGCCCCGCACCGAGCGGCCGGTGCGAATCGGGTACGCGAGGACGTCGACCGCC
Source organism: Streptomyces sp. NPDC005752 (assembly GCF_040630715.1). Lineage (NCBI taxonomy): Bacteria > Bacillati > Actinomycetota > Actinomycetes > Kitasatosporales > Streptomycetaceae > Streptomyces > Streptomyces sp. NPDC005752. The sequence goes on from NZ_JBEXYB010000003.1 coordinate 2,175, forward strand.
CGGCAGGAGCTCGCGAGTCAACTCGAAGCCCTTCACCGGGCCGAGTGCCACAAGGTGTTCAAGGAGCAGATCAGCACCAGGGTCAAGGTCCGGCCCGAGCTGGAGAAGGCGCTCGCGCTGGCCCGCCAGTTCAAGGAAGCCGCACCCGAGACGCCGGTCATCTTCACGGTGCACGAGCTGAAGCGTCTGGCCAGGAACGCGGCCGAGTTGATGACGCTGTCCGCCGAGCTCCAGGCCGGCGGCATCCAGCTCGAACTCCTCACCGGGCCGCTCACCGGGATTTACGACCCCAACGGCATGGGCGCGATGTTCTTCGCCGTGCTCGCCGTCGCCGGGCAGATCGAGCGCAACTACATCCGGGAGAAGACCCTGGAGGGCCAGGTCAACGCCGCATCCAAGGGCAACCACGGCGGGCGGCCGAAGGTCATCGACGACGACATGCTCACCTTCGCCGTCGCCCTGAAGGACAAGGGCGTCCCTGTCCCGGAAATCGCGAAGAAGCTCACCATCAAGGTCGGGAAGAACGCGGGCAAGTCCCCCTCGGTCGCCTCGCTGTACCGGGCGCTCGCCGAGGCCGAGGCCGCCGCGGACGATGGCCTGCCGCTGCAGCCCAAGCCCGTCCGTATCCGCCGGTCGGGGGACCCGCTCACCCCCGAAGAGATCGATCTGCGCGAACGGCTCCAGGCCCAGCCCCACCCGAACGCCGCAGGCACCCGACGTGGATGACCTCGCCACCGTTCGCGCGCAGGAATACGCGAAGGTGTACGACGAACTCCTCGCCGCCGCCACCCGGCTCGACATGCTGCGGCGCCTGGAAGGCGGGAGCATCGACGCTCACGCGACCGCCGCCATGCACGGGCTCCGGTTCGCCGCCACCATCATTTGGCCGGCCGTCCCGAACACCCCGCCGCCCGGCTACCGCCACGACAGCGAACGGCTGCTCCAGCTCGCCGCGAACTGGCGCGAGGCAGCACTAGAACTCGGCGAGTTCGCCCCGCCGCGCCCCGCCCTCCGGCTCGTCAGCGAGACGACAGCGGGGGATGAGGACTGAGAGCGGTGACGCGCGAGCGACGGCCCAGGGACCAAGATCACCGGCTTAGCGCTAATGGCTGTTCCAATGGTCCCCAAGGCCGGCAAAGGTCACTGCTTCGGTCGGTGGCGTGTTGTGCTGCCCAAGCTTTGAGCCGGACAGCGGCACCCGTCCACCCCGGATCAGCTGGCTCTCCTCGATCGGGTGGTCTTCTCCCGAAAAGGCGGTTTGGTAAAAATCTGGCCTGCCAAGATCGCCCGTATGACTATCCGTCGCTGGGCCGCTGCCGCGGCCGCCATTTTTTCCGTCGCAGCCCTGACAGGGTCCGCCCAAGCTGCACCCACCGCCGCCCCTGTCCCCTCCGGGCCTGTTGTCATCACCAACGACGCCCACACCAACTATCTGGTCCCTGACGACACGGTCGGCAACGCTGGCACCTTCCTTCAGGTCTACTACCGGCAAGACCATCCCTTCCCGCGGACATTCCAGTTCGAGCAGGTGAACGGTCGTTCCGGAATCTTCCACTGGAAGAGCGCCCGTACCGGGAACTGCGCCGACGCCAGGGCCGGCGAGTCAGGGGGCTCGGTGTACCTGGCTGCGTGCACGACGAACAAGTCCCAATGGTGGATCCTCAGGTCCACCGACGAAAGCCCCGCACGGTGGGTTCTGTCGCCCTTCCTGAACGAGGACGTTGCTGTCACCGGCCTGTACGGGGACGACAACTATGCACCGCTGCGCGAGCTCCCCCACCCCAACTCAGCGACCACGTCTCAAATGTGGCACTTCACCGAGCAATAACCACACCGTCCTCCAAGAGAGAAACGCTCTCTGTACGCCGGCCGGGTGTCCGCCGCACCCGGCCGGTCACTTCACGGTGCGAGGCCGGTTCTGTACGCAGTCGCAAGAAGCAGACTGCGGCAGATCTCCGCCCGCCAGTGCACCACGGGTACGTCCGAAGTCGGATGGGTCAGCAAGGCTCGCGACCGGCCGCGCGACGGTGTGGTGTCCGTCGGCGCCGGTGCGGGACTGGGGCATTCCCCCGCGCCTATTTCGTAGGCATCTTCGGATTCTGCGCGCCTTGTGCCGATGAGACGACGACGATGAGACAGCAAGCGTCGCCCGGTCGACAGCGACCGTCAGCAAGCGCGAGCAACCACACGCGGAGGAGTGCCGATGAGTCAGAAAAAGGGCGGAAAGACGGACCCGGCTGCGCATAAGGAGCAGCCTGAGGCAATCCTTTCTGAACAGCTGTTCGTCGCTCACACGAAGAAGCAGCTCCATCCCAAGGCGTCCCGGGCGGTGGCTGCGGGGCTCATCTGCGTTATGGGGGAGATCTTGGATGGCGCCTACCTCCTTCGGTTGAACGCGGACGCCGACGAGGCGGGTGGTAAGGAGATCCAGCCTCGCCAGGTGGATGACGTGATCCGATCGGACAACGACTTGCGCCGCTTGTTGGCCGCTTGGCTGCTCGAGAGGGCACCAGCTACCCGGACCGAGCCGCAGCCTGTGCAGCAGCCCGTGGCAAGCACTCCGGACGGTGCCCTTGAGGGCGCCATCGACCGAATCATGAGCGCACTCAGCCCGGACGAATCCGTAACTCTCAGCGCGTCGGCCAGGAGTGTCCTCGCCGGCCTGCTCGCCCTTCTCATCGAACAACTGATGGACGCCGCCGATGTGCTCTCCACAAGGATTAGCAGCAACGTCATCCACGCGGAAGATGTCCGTGCGGCTGTCCAGGTGATGCTGACGGGCGAACTGCGTCAGCTCGCCGACCGGGAGATCAGCAGGGCGACCGCTTGACCGCGTCCGGGCCCACGCACGTGCCCAGCCCCGACCCCGGGTCGGCCTGAGCGTTTCTACCCTGCAGAGCGAATGTGGCCGACCGCGCTTCGCCCGTCGGCGTGGCCGGTGTTGATGGCGCAGGCGAGGCAAGCCCAGCTTTCCATTGCGTCAGCGTTTCTGGGGGCGCGGCTCTCCAAACGGTAGGCACAACTCCCGAAGCGGGCATTCCTCGATCAGCGTCTCGACCGCCGCGCCCCCCGCGCCGCGTGCTTGTACCGCCCGCCCTGGAGCGAACGTCATGGGCGGCTTCGTCTATTTCTTCACGGCCGCCACGGCGAGCACGGCCCGGTAGTCCCGTGAGTGGCCGACCGGGTTCACGCTGTGTGGCAGCTCGGAGCGCTCACCGGCCGTATTGAGCGTCGAAGGCGCGATCTCTGACGCAAAGCTGATTAATGATCTACTTCTCGTGACGGGGTGGAAGGGGGCCCTCGCTGAGTGCCCCCAGTAGGGGATGTGGTGGTGTCGGTGGGGCGGGGCGGGCGAGTCGCGGTGCTGGGTGGTGGTGTGGCTGGGCTGACGGCGGCGATGGAGCTGGCGGAGCGCGGCTTCGAGGTGACGGTGGTGGAGCCCGCCGGCTGGGGTGGCAAGGCCCGCAGTGCGTGGGTGGCGGGGACCGGCCGAGGCGGGCGGTTGGACCTGCCCAGTGAGCACGGGTTCCGGTTCTTCCCCGGCTTCTACCGAAGTCTGCCGGACACTCTGCGCCGTATCCCTGTCGACGGCAGCACGGAAGGCGTGGCGGGGAATCTGCGGGAGGCGACCCAGATGCTCTCCGCGCGCTCGGGCCGGGTGGGTGAGCGGGTCACGGACGTGTCCGCGGCTGCGAGTACTCGCACTCCGATGGAGTTCCTGCGTTCTGTCGGGTTGGAGACGGGTGGCAGGGGGCTGACGAGCGAGGAGCTGCTGTACTTCGCGAACCGGATGCTCGTCTACATGACGAGCAGTGACGAGCGTCGGCTGGGCCAGTGGGAGTCGACCTCGTGGTGGGACTTCGCCGCGGCCGAGGGCGCCTCCGAGGAGTACATCAAGGCGTGTGTGGTGGGCGCGACCCGCACGGTGGTCGCGGCCCGGGCCGAGGTCTGCAGTGCGCATACGGTCGGTGGGTTCCTGGAGGCTTTCAGTTTCGGGTTCCTCGGCCGGGGCGAGGAACTGCAGCCGGCGGACCGGGTGCTCAACGGACCCACCAGCACAGCCTGGATCGACCCGTGGATCCGTCATCTGGCTTCCCTGGGGGTGCGGCTGGAACTCGGCTGGGCGGTCGAGCGGCTGGCCCTGAGCGATCGCCGTGTCACCGGGGCCCAACTGCGCGGTCCGGCCGGCCGACGGCGGGAGCTGGAAGCTGACTGGTATGTCTGCGCACTGCCGGTCCATCGCGTCGGCGCGCTGCTGGACCGCGGACTGGCGGAGGCCGATGCCGAGCTCAAGAACGTGACGGGCTTGCACACGGACTGGATGGTCGGCATGCAGTTCTACCTGACTCAGCCAGTGCCGGTCACCCACGGCCACGTCCTGTTCCTGGACTCGCCCTGGGCGCTCACCTCGATCAGCCAGGCCCAGTTCTGGGACTGCGACTTCCTGGCCACCTACGGCGACGGGACGGTGGCCGACTGCCTGTCGGTGGACATCTCCTCCTGGGACACCCCGGGCATCCTGTACGGCAGACCGGCCCGCGAGTGCAGCCGGGCGCAGATCGCAGCCGAGGTCTGGGCGCAGCTGTGCGAGGGGCTCAACGGAGCTGGTCGAACCCGCCTGCACGAGGGGTTGCTGCACTCCTGGGAGCTGGATCCGGCGGTGCGGAACCTGGACGAGCCGGGGCCGGCCGTCAACGACGAGCCACTGCTGATCAACACCACCGGTTCGTGGGAGGCGCGCCCGCAGGCGGTGACGGCCGCGGTGAATCTGTTCATGGCCGGGGACTACGTGCGCTCCCCGGTGAACCTGGCGACGATGGAAGGCGCGAACCAGGCCGCCCGCATCGCCGTGAACGCCCTGCTGGAGGCTGCCGGTGGCACCGGGGTTCCCGCGGCCGTGCACGCCCTGCACCAGCCCGGGGAACTGCGCAGGCTCAAGGAGGTGGACGCCGAGCTGTTCGAGCAGGGCCGCGCTCACATCATGGACGGGCCGCCTCCGTGGAAGGTCAGTGCACGCGTCTGACCACGACCGTGCACAGCGCTTCGAGGTCTTCGAGAGCTGAGGGTAGGGCTGTGAGGCGGTGCAGCCGGTCGCGTGCGGCCGTCGCGTGCTGGGCGGCGCGGTCGCTGGTCCAGGCCCGGCCGCCCGCCTCCTCGACCAGCCGGGCGAGGTGAGCCGTATCGCCCCCGGGCTGCGAGTAGAGGCGGACGAGTTCGTCGCCGGCCGGGGTCGCGGACGTCAGCGCGGCAACCACGGGCACCGACATCTTGCGGTTCTTCAAATCGTTGAAGACGGGCTTTCCGGTCACCGCCGGGTCGCCCCAGATACCGAGCAGGTCGTCCACGAGCTGGAAGGCCATACCGAGATCGTGTCCGGCCTGCGCCCACTGGGCGGAGGCGGCCGGGTCGGCGCCTCCGTAGAGGGCACCCAGCCGGCAAGCGCAGGCGAACAGCGAGGCGGTCTTGCCCGAGACCATCTCCAGACACTCCGCCAAGCTCACCTGCGTCCGGTCTTCGAAGACCAGGTCCAGGGCCTCGCCGACCGCCAGTTGGATCAGCACGTCCACCAGGGCGGCCGACGCCTCACGAGCCACCGGCCCGTCCAGCCCGTCGTCGGTCTCCGACAGGACGTCGAACGCGGTCAGCATCATCGCGTCCGCAGACCGGGCGGCGGACGACTGGCCGAACACCTGCCACGCGGCCGCACGGTGGCGCCGCACCGTGTCACCGTCCAGAACATCGTCGTAGAGAAGCGACAGATTGTGCACCATCTCCACCGCCGCTGCCGCCGGCACCGCCCGCCCCTCCACACCTCCAACCGCACGCGCACACGCCAGAGTCAGAGCAGCACGCACATACTTACCGCCCTGACGTACGCCCTCTCCCGACCAGCCGAACTGATAGGCAGCCACCTCAGCAGCGGGCCCCTGCAGCGATCCCACCCACCGCCGCAACTGCCCCTCGCAAGCATCGCCCGCGCTCCGCAGCACCTCATCAACCATGCCCACAGTCAAGCCCCCCCATCGTCAGCTCCACACGAAACCATCCTGCCCCGGCGGCCGGCGGGCAGGACTCCTCCAAGGCTCCATGATGGTGGGCCCGGCCGGTACATAACCTCGCCGCTGACAATCTGCCGTCGCCCGACAGTTCAGGTGGTGACGGGTCACTGCTCGTTCCCGAGCGCATCGTCCTGGAGGAGCTGCCGGGCGAGAACCGCGTACCTCACGGCGGTCGTCTCGGAGATGTCGAAGATCGCGGCCAGATGCAGAGGGTCAGCTCCGGTGGCCAGCGCTTCGCCCAGGACGCGGTCGGCGCGGACGCGGTCCAGGCTGACACCGTGCTTCGTGAGCTGGTGTCTGAGGAAGTGCGCGCTGACCGGGCCGGTGCCGAGTGCGGTCTGCCGGGATACCAGAACATGACGGTTGAGGGTCCGGGGCCAGCGGGTGTGCCGTTCGTCGAGCCAGGCCCGGAGGGCCGCGCGGGTGAGGGAAGCCATCGGCTGCACGTTTCCGTCAAGGGTGACGCGGTTCTCCTGGAAGTCCAGGTCGTCCATCTGCAAGGTCCGAATCGCTTCGCCCCGGACGGCGTGTACGGCGGCCAGGGCGACGGCGAGCCGGGCGGCCGGCGTCTGGGCGGTGGCCTGGACGTGGGCGATCTCGTCCTCGGTCATCGGCATGACGGGGCCCGGTGGGCGGCGGCCGACGCGGATGCCTCGCATGGGATTGGTGAAGACGCGCTTGTACTTCTTGCCGTAGAGGAAAAGGGACCGCAGGGCCGTGAGGACGGACGTGTACTGGCTGCCACGGAGGCCCGCGATCACATTGGTGACGTCCTCGCGCGTGATCTCCCGCAGCTGCGACCGGTGCTCAGCCCATCGCTCCACGATCGGTCGAACGTTGCCGAAGTAGGAGTGCAAGGTGCCCGGGGACCGGGGGCGGCTGCGGGCGTCGCCGTCAAGCAGCCACAAGAGCCAGCCGCGAACATCCGAGGCGGACCCGTCGGGGAGCTCGGCGGTGCGCCGCTCAATCCAGTTTCTGGCGGCCGGTGCCCGGTCGTCGTGCAGAAGGTCCAGGGCTGCGAGGACCTCGGCGGTGTGGCGCATCGGCAATCCGGTCCCGGACAGCCGTCGACGCAACTCGACGTGGCTGACGCGATCGCCATCCGACCGCCCGGTCAGCAGCCGGCCAAGGGCTTGGTGGACATCGCGATGCACGTAGACGCTCCAGCCGCGTTCCTGGCCCAGTCCGACGGCGTACTTCCGGGCCACGCCCAACGCGCCCTCCCCCGTCGGCTCGGGCCGCTTCAGCACAGCCGGGGCTCGGCCTGCGTGGCCTCGCCGATAGGCCCGACTTTTGCACGCGTTCGAGCAGTAGACGCGCCGACGCCCCAGCCCGGTGCGGACCGGCAACGGCGTCGAGCAGATCGGACAGGTCATCGCGGCGGCAGCGATCGGCCGCCACGCGAACGCGGCACTACCGCCGCTGGAGGCCCGGCCTGCCCGACCGCCTTGGTCGCGGGTGAACGTTCGCTCGTGGTGCGGGTGACATTCTCCGGCTCGGGCGTCATGATCTCGGCGATCTCGCAGCCCAGAGCCACACAGATCACTTCGAGGTCGGAGAGCTTGATGCTGGCTGGGGTGCTCGACCACAGACCGGACATCTTCCCGGCGCTGATCACAAGCCCGTGCTCCGCGAGGAGCCGCTGCAACTCGCTCGCCTTCCAGATTTCCCGGTGGGCCGCGGCCAGCCTCAGGTTCCACTTCATCGGGTCAGTCCCTTCCACCGGTTCTCGGCACGCTCGTGGGCGGCCGTCCAGGCGTCTTCGATGTGCGTGCGGTGCAGATGGATGTAGCGCATCGTCGTGGCGATCCAGCTATGGCCCAACAGCTCTTGGACGGCGACCAAATCCATCCCGGTCAGGTAGAGCTGGGAGGCACAGAAGTGCCTCAGAACATGCGGAGTAAGCTTCCCGGCCCAGGCCGGAAGGTGGCGGGCGGTGGCTTGGGCCAGCGAGGTGCGGAATACCTCGGTACCGGCCCGGCCGGAGACCGCCGTGCGCCGTTCGGAGGGGAACAGCGCCGCTCCGGGAAGGGTGTGGTCTGCGCCGAAGTGGCCCCACACGTCTTCGACGTACCAGTGCAGGCTGCGGTCCGCGCCGTTGATCAGCGGCACCATCCGCTGGCGGGGACCGGAGCGCCGCGAGCCCTTGCCGAAGCGCACGTTCAGCTTTCCGAACCTGCCCAGGTCCCAGCGGACGTCGTCAAGATCGAGCATCCGAGCCTCGTTGATCCGAAGACCGACGTCGGCAGACAGGCGTGCGACGGCGTAGTTCCGCGCGGCCGGAGCGAACTTGCGGCAGCTCGCCAGGTCTTCACGCCACCCTGCAAAGAGCTGCTCGATCTCGTCACCGTTCGGTGGGATCCGCAGCTGCGGCGCAACTGTCGCGCGCGGGCGATTCATCTCGTCAAGCGGGCATTCCACCAATCGACCGGTCAGCTGATGAAGCTCGGCCCGGTACCGCAGGTCCAGAAAGTCGAAGAACACGCTCACGGCTCCTGCTCGGCCAGCCCGGAGAGAGGGAGTCGCGTCACGAATCACCTTGCCGAAGTACGCGTCGGCGTCCGGCGGCTCCATCTCCCACAGCGGCCGGCCAAACCAGTCCCGCACCCTTTCCAGGTGACCGACGTCGCCCCGGATCGACCCGTCGGTCAGCCCCGCCGACGCACGAGCCAGAACGAATCCGGCCAAGACATCAGTCTCGAAATCCTCGAGCTCCTCCGGACCCGGCACACCCCGGGCTTGCCGCAAATCCTGCACAACGGCCAGGGTCAACCTGCACCTTCCCAACTTCAATGCAGCCGAACAACTGCGCTTGAAGATGAAACAGGTTCAGGAATCCCGAAGAGACCTCATCCGGGCCACAGTCACACGATCGAGTGAGAAAAGCCCTGGCCAGCAACCGGAACAGCACACAGAGGACGGACACCTCCTGGACGAACATCAGGGTTGTTGCACAGGTGGCCGACCAGGAGGCGGACGGCGTCCGAGCGGGGAACTTCTCTCTCAGCGCCGACTGTGCTTCCCTGATCCGCCCTCGTTCTGCGGTCTTCAGTACTGGCGGGCTGTGCTCGACGGTGGTCACGCCTTGGGCCTTCCGAACAGGACGTCCATCGAAGCGGGGTCGTAGCCGGGGGCGGGCAGCGGTGGTCGCGGCTGCTCGGTGGCTTTCCTCTCCTGACGGGCGTGGTGGGCCAGCATGTGCCCGACGATCTCGTCGGAGTCGGGGGTGAGGTAGATCTGAAGGGTGGTCAGCTGCTTGTGGGCGAGGACCCACTGCACGTCGGTGAGGCGGACAAGGGGATCGCTGGTCATGCGGTAGGTCGCCGTGTGGCGGAGGTCGTGCAGGGACCAGTTCGACCCGAGGAGCTCCTGGACACGGATGAACATCGCCCTGGCTGCCGGGTACTCCAGCGGTCTCCAGGGGCGCCGGAGCGTCCACCAGAGCGGGGCGTTGCGTCCCTGGGGCACCCCTACGCGCCAGGCTTCCTCCTGGGCGAGCCTCAGCCAGACGAACGCGTCCGGCGAGGCCGGCACCCGCTGGTAGTCGCGAGTTCCCTTGCGGATCACGCCGATGACCTGCTCGCCGGGCAGGGCGTCGCGGTTCGTGCTGGTCAGTAGCTCTTCCGCGCGTACGCCCGTGGAGACCCAGAAGGCGAGCCTCGCGCGGTCCCGGTTGTACTTCAGCGCGGCGAAGATCGCGTTGAACAGTTCGTCCGGGACCCGTCGCGGGATCCGCTTCGGGACCTTGGGCCGGTAGCGGCCGGTCCGCTCGTGCTTGAACTGCTCCATCGGATTGTGGTGGGCGTTCGCCCGGACGGCTTGGCGGGAGCGGTCCGGCGGGAACGGGTTGATGATCGGTCCGGTGCCGTCGCGGAGGTGGAAGTCGTAGAAGGTCCGTATGACCGTTTCGCAGTGAGCCCTCGTCGTCGCCGCGTACTTGACGCCCGGCGACGACTTGCCCGTCACAGGATTCGGTGTGCCCGGTGACGGCCTCCTCACCACGGCGCCAGGCCCCTTCGGTGTTGTCGTCTGCGGTCGGAGCTGGAGGCGCCAGTGCACGCGTACGGGCTTGTCGGCCAGCAGCATCCAGCGCATGAAGTCCCTCGCCTCGACGCTGGTCGCCCGATCCCAGCTGATGTCGAGTACCCAGAGGAATCGCAGCCAGCGCAGCAGGTCCAGCGCGTAGGAGCGCAGGGTCGTGTTTTCGCGGCCCGCGGCCTGGAGGTCCTTGAAGAACGCCTGGGCCTCCGCGCAGACCCGCCCGTCCTTGCCGATCAGCTGGTACGGATCCCAGGGATCATCGGTCTCTCGTAAGCGGCCCCACTGCGGCAGCTCCAGAGCAGACAGATCACGCTCGGCCCCCTCGTTCTCAGGCATGCCCGGAAGCTAGCAGCAGCATCCTCCATACCGGCCCTGAACTGGGAAAACTCCGAAGTTAGTTCAGTCAACAGGAAGCCCACGTCAACTGGTCACTCGTCACCCGCCCCCACGGCCAGGCGACTCACCCGCAAGGGCCCCCGCCCCGACAACTGGGCAAGGAAGCGAGACATGGTCTCCGTCGGAACCGGAGCTCAGTCGGTGGCCGGGACGGGCGCCAGCTGACGTTCGGCTTCCTCGAGCCACGTCAGATACCAGCGCGCGAAGGTCATCGGCGCACCCTTGTCATCGAGCAGCTGCGCCAAGTCCTCGTCATCCACCCGGTTGTCGGACCAGATTCGCCCCCGTTCCGGCCCGCTGACGATCAACCACTCGCGGGCCGCGCAACCCAGTGTCGAGATGACGATCGCGCCGACAGTGCGGTCCGAGGACCACATCAGCTTTTCCCAGCGCTCGTCCCATGCCTCGATAGCGTCATCGAACTCTTCGATCTCCTCGAAGCTGTCCTCTTCGGGGCGCTCAGCCAGAAGCGTCTGGACAGCTTCGGGGTCGGCACCCTCACGCGGAAATGGTTCCGCCAGTCGGGAGAGGTCGGCGAGCTCGGCCCCGTCGCCCTCCCACCTCCAGCGCCCCTCAAGCAGGCGTGCCGGATACACACCGTGAGACGGCCCGGCGCCTCCGGCGCCGACCTGGAGGAGGAAGTCGCGATACTTCTCGGGCAGCGACACACCCAGCTGGCATTCAAGATCAGCCAGTTCCACCGGGGTCAGAGAGTCCTCGAGGAAGAACTTGTGCCCCACCGCGCCGAAAACGCGGTCACTGCCCGGAGCCGCCACGAGTGAGTGCACTCGCTGCCGCACCCCCGCCCATATCGAATCGTTCATGGACCGAGCCTACGGGCTGGCCGATCACCGACCGGTGTCGTCCTGATCTTGTGATCGGGCTCGTTGCCGTGGGCGACAACTCTGGCCTGAAGCGGCGCGCGTTCGGTGGGTGGGGTGGGAGGGATACGCTCTGGCCTTCGAGCAGTCGTCTTCATCTTCAGCAGGTACGGTGCACCCACATGACGGTGCGACTGCTGTCGCGGCGCGCCACAAGGGCTCCGCGGCTGAAGTGGGTCCGCACTCGTACACGGCGTCGCCGCAGACGGAGCAGCGGTGACTGAAAGCTACGTCCGACGGAGCGCCTGAACGCCAACGCCCTCTATTTCTGAGCCGCAGCCCGGGCACTGTGCCGGGTACCTGACGGACGCGATCAGCACGACTTCGCCCTTCCACTGCCACGACCTTGACGACCCAGGCTCCCGGCCCCTGAGGCCGCAGGGCAAGTCGGGCGAGGCATGCCCGACAGAACGGGTGCTTATGAGGACGGCTGCTGTTGCCTGACACATACTCAGAAGCCCGGTGCGCAGAACCGATGAGGTCCTTCCGCCGCAATCGGGGGGCCTGTGAATCCTCGCCCATCCGCCGCACCTCCCAGTCCTTGCGGACCAGCAAGGTCACCGACTGCGGCCATCTGTCTGGCCGGACTTCACGTCGCTGGCATCTTTTTTTGGTCCGCAAGCTGAAGGCGACCCCTACGACAAGGGCGTCTGTTCCAGACATGACCGCAGCTGGTCCTTCAGGGACAGGGCGGATGCGGCGTCGCACGACATGACCACCACGAGCCTGCCCAGTTCGATGCCCTCAGGCTTCTGCGTGCAGGACCATCGCTGTCCGGCCCGCAGCAGGGCCCTGAAGAGCAGCCTCTGTCCGGAGGCATCGCCTGGCAGTGCCTCGTCCGCAGCCGCGATGATCAGTACATGGTGGTCCGCAGACAGCCACTTCAGATCGCCCAGACAGTCGGATAGGGCGTTCCAGTTCCAGCCGAAGTAGTCGGGCAGCCGCAGTCCATCGTAGAACTGCTGGAAGACGGCGTCCGTGTCACGCATCTCCCGGCCGTCGAGGCGCGCTACGTACGTCCTGCCGGTCACGGGAAGTAGTAGATCGACAGGCAGGGCGCGTTGCGCCGGAACTACGTGCAACCAGGGCAAGGGGCGCACCGCCGGCCTCCCTCCCGTGATCCAGGCCGTCGACCGCCGTCGGCAGCAGCACTGCAAAGTCTGGATCGAAACGAAAAGCCCTGGTGTCATCCAGCAGTTGCCCTTTTTCGCGACACGGACAACTGACTGTGTCCCGTTCCGACGCCGTCGGTATGGCGTTGATCACTCTTGAACCGCTTCGAGTCGCGCATGCGCAACCATGTTGGAGATGGACACTCGTTTCCTTGGCATCGCCGAGTTGGCCCAAGTCCCGTCCGTGGCGGTCGTCGTCGACGTCATGCGTGCCTTCACCGTCGCTGCCTGGGCCCTTTCCCGGGGGGCGGAGATGATCGTTCTTGCTGAGTCGCTGAACGAGGCTCTGGCGCTCAAGGCTCGTCATCCGGATTGGGTGACACTCAAAGACGGTCCGCCCGCGCCTGAGTTCGACCTGGTCAACTCACCCGGCCTGCTGCGGTCTGTCGACCTTCACGGACGCACCGTTGTGCAGAAGACCACGGCTGGCACGGTCGGTGCCCTCGCAGTCAAGGAAGCACCGCTGGTGCTGTGTGCCAGCTTCGTGGTGGCGGAGGCAACGGCCCGGCTCCTGCGGTCGCGCAAGAGTGACAGTGTCACCTTCGTGGTCACTGGCGAGGACGGGCAAGCAGATGAAGACCTGGCGTGTGCTCAGTACATCGCGCTGCGAGCCACCAAGCCTGCAACGGACGCTGCTGAGTTCCTCCGCCGCGCGGCGGAGTCACGCGCTGCCGCCGATTTGGCGGGGGGAGTGCGTCAAGGAGCCCATTCCGATGACGTCGCCCTCTGTCTTGAGCTCGACCGGTTCCCCTTCGCCATGGTGGCGACCCTGGAGGGTTCGCTCATGGTTCTTCGTCCGTGCACCGTGCCTTCGCCGACCGACGATGCCCTGACCTGACCGCCCGTGGGGTCGCCATCGCCCCGCGCGTGTGCCGGTGTCCCGTCGGGCATTCGGCATCATCCGCGCGCCCGCTGACGGTGGTTCGGTGGCGGTGCTTCGGTGGCGGTGAGTGGCTGACCTGGGATGTGCCGGCGCAAGATCGTGTGAACGATCAGCTGCGGGAGGAGAACGGCATGGCGTCGGCCCACTCCCAGAACGCGCCTGCCTCAGCAGCCTCGCGTTCCATGACCTTGAAAAGTTCAGTGGGTGCGGCGCGAGGCGGAACATCCACGGCGACGTGCCGGTCGCCGCTCCACTCGCTCAGCAGGCCGGCTGCGTCTATCTCGCGCCTGATCCGGGCCGATGCCTCGACCAGTCGTGTCGGCTCCGGGCCGGGCATGAGAAGCATCCGCAGAACTCGGTGGCGCGAGGTCTCGACCACCTCGCTGATCTCGTCATCGACAGAGAGCAGTACGCGGTCGCCGAGAGCCAGACCGTAGGTGCGGAACGGGATGCAGGATATGGAGAATGTGCCGTCGCCGAGCGGCCTGAGCCACAACTGCTCCACCTCTCCGTCCAGCCCGAACGGGGCCAGGTCGGCGTGAGCGATGTGGTTGCTGGCTGCGCGGCCGACGGGATCGTCGTGCACGATGAACTTCGTCATGTCTCCCCTTGCCCGGTATCGCTTTGCTGTCATGATGCCGTGGCGGCTCGACGAAGACCTCATCGGTCGGAGAGAGGCACGGTCCAGGATCGTCCTTCCTCTGGGCCTGGCGAACCGTGCCGAGAGACGGGAACGGGCCACCTGGGCGGAACCGGTCCATGCCCGCGACGTGCCGCACCCTGGCCGGCCGGGCAAGCACCGTGAGGTGCGACAGAAGCCCCGTGGCTTGCTCGTACCGGCCCCGCTCAGCCGGCGCCCCCCTCTGCGTGCTCCATCCGGACCGGACTTCGCCATCGGAGGAACACCTATGGTGTGGTGTGGCCCTCCCCCGGCTGTTCCGTGTCCTCGAGTCTGGCGGCGCCGTCCTCCCAGCGTCGGCGCCTCTCTGCGACGGACTGCTCCCACCAAGGGGTGCCCCGCTCGCCGAGCGCCACCTTTGCCGTGTGCACCCTGCGCCGCGCCCGTCCCTCGGCTGCCGTGTCCTCGTTCCTCCGCGAGGCCGCTACGGCGCGCCGGGCTGCCATGAGGTGACGGCGCAGGTCGGCGGCGACGTCCTCGGGAATCTTCGGGTCGGTCGCCCGCCATCGCCGCCCTTTGACCACGATGTATCGGCCATCCGGCGTCCGCTCTGGCTGCGCAGGAGAATTCACCCGGCTCATGCTGCCCTGCACGGGCTCGGATGCCCCCGGCAACACGGGACCCCTCACCATCAGGCACGGACACTCCCGACAGGGGCCGGTGCCTGACCGCGTCCGCGGCAGGAGGCCCTGCTGTTGCCGGGCGAGGTCCGCTGCCCGGATGAGCAGGCAGATCAGATGTCGCTGTCGATCCCGGTGACGGCAGGCGTTCCCAGGAGCGCGTCCTTCTCCGCGAAACCAGTCTCCTGCAGGGCGGTGGACACGAATCCCAAGGCGTCCAGTTCTGCCTCGTACCGGTCTGCGGCATCCACTTCGAGTCGTACCGAGAATGTGCCGTTGTTGTTGAGGGTGAGGAGGTCGAGGCCTTCGCTCTCGCTCAAGCCCGTGCGCTGCGCACCCAGCTTGTGCTTCAGGGATGCGCAGGAGTTCTCCGTGACGTCGACGACGAAAGTACCGGGGACGGTGATGACGAACGTGGTCATGACGGCTCCTCATGTCTGATGCGTGAGCGCTACGTGCTGTTCCGACTGCCCTCATTTCCGGAAGTCACCGGCGAGGACTTCCGGCCGGCCCCCGGGGCCCGCACCGCGTCACGTCCGTACCCCGGCTGTCCCCCTCCCCCCATGCGACGGCTACTCGATGTCTCGTACATGGAGCGTTGGGATCAGAGGTGAGGCAGGTACGTGGCTAGCGGCCCAGGACTGAGCCCCGCAACCGGTGCGTTGAAGGCTGCGGGAGGGGGAATGCACCGCGCATGACGTCCGGCCGCACGGTGGAGCGGAAGGTGGGGCCGGGCCCCAGCGAAACCGGGCACGCACTGAGCTGCACCAAGTCCGTACGGAGGGCTCGCCCCGCTCCCGCCGGGCTCGCCCCGCGGGACGGCCCTGCGGGCGGAAACCGCGAGTCGGTCGAACACGGTCTCCGAAGAGCCGCCGCCCCTCGCGGCTGCGGGCCCGGACGGCAGCAGCGCTTCGGCTGCTCCGCGGGCCCGCAACGTGCGGCTTTCCCCCGAGGTCGGGGGAAAGCCGTCAGCCCCAGACGGGAGCCGAGAAGACGCTGGCCGAGTTGTATCCCGAGTGCGGGAGGGCGGGCCAGCCCACGGGCTCGGGCTGGGTGCGGTGGAAGTCCGCGGCCACGAGCGTCGCCAGGTTGAAGTACGCCGCGCGGGTCTTTGTTCTCATCTTGGCCAGGTCGACCTCCGCTCCCGCGGAGAGGTGCTCGTCGAAGGGGATCACCACCACACCCCGGCAACGTGCACGGAAGTGGGCGACCACGTCGTTCAGCTTGATGATCTTGCTGGTCTTGCGTGCTTCGGACACCACGGTGATGCTCCGCTGGACCAGGTCCGAGTACCCGTGTGCGTTGAGCCAGTCCAGAGTGGTGCTCGCGCTGGCCGCGCCGTCCACGCTGGAGGTGGCGACGACGATCAGCTGGTCGGCGAGGTCCAGGACGCCCCCCATGGCGCTGTGCAGCAGACCGGTGCCGGAGTCCGTGAGGATGATCGGATAGTGCTGTCCGAGACAGCCGACGACCTGGCGGTAGTCCTCGTCGTTGAACGCTGTGGACAGAGCGGGGTCCACGTCGTTGGCGAGCACCTCCAAGCCGCTCGGGGACTGGGAGGTGTAGCGGCGTACCGCCATGTAGTTGGGCAGGTTCGGGATGTCTGCCACCAGGTCGCGGATGGTCGCGTTGGTCTCCCGGCGCACCCGGCGGCTGAGCGTGCCGGCGTCCGGGTTGGCGTCGATGGCCACGACACGGTCCTGGCGTTCGGTCGCGAGCATCGCGCCGAGGGCCGTGGTGGTCGTGGTCTTGCCGACACCACCCTTCAGGCTGATGACTGCGATCTTGTAGCAGTCCATCACCGGGGTGCGCAGCACGGCCAGCTTCTGCTGCCGTACGCGTTCGGCGCTCCTTCCGCCGATGCGCAGTTTCCTGAGCCCTCCTCGAACGCCCGCCCTGTTACGCAGGAGGCGGTCGGAGGAGAGCTCGACCGATGAGCTGTGTCCCAACGCGGCTCCATGCCCGGATCGGTCAAGCGCCGGAGGCATGTAGGCGCCTACGGGCCGGTGGTTGACCGGTGGGCCATCGGCGAACCTCGCCGGCTGCGCCGGTCCGGCGTACGGGCGTGACAGAGGTGCCCCGCCGGGGTGGTGGGCTGCGGGGGCGCCGCCGGAAGCCCGGGGTCCGAATTCACCGGGCAGGACTTCTTCCGCTGGCCGCACCGACGGCATGGATTCCCTCGGGGCGGACATCTGGGGCTCGGTCGGGGCATACCGATCCGGCCTGTGGCCTCCGAAGACATCCGGCCTGTCGTCCCCTCCGTCAGACGCAGGCATGCCGACGCTGATGTCACGGTCGTTAGTCATACTGTTCAGTCCTTTCGATGACCTTGAAGAGCTCTTGGGGACGGCTTCGGCGCGTCGGCGGCTGGATGCTTCCGCCATCGACCTACCGTGTTCATCGGGTCGGTGACGTGCATCTTCGCGGGGGCCGTCCTCGACTTCGGACTCGGAAAGTTGCGACAAGCCGGCAGGAGGGTAGTTCTGGACCTCAGGAACAGAAGTCGTGTGCCTGTCGGTCGCTGGCGCGAGCCGATCAGGGGGTCGGCCCCCGATCCTGTTGAGGCGCCCGGGCGGCCCGTGCCCGGACGGGAGCAGCTCCGGGGCGTCGGCACCTTTCGGCCCGCGTTCCTTCGCGCTGCGGATATGAGACGGCCTGGCGACCGGGCGAAGGCCTCTTCTGACGAGCATGCCGTTGCTGTCCACGAACAGTTCGTGCTCCATGAACTGTTCTACGGTCAGCACCTGCTTTTCCCCGATCGGAGGACGCGGCGGCTGCCTCCAGGCCGTTCCCTGCCCGTGGCCTCCCCACTCACGTGCTGTCAGTGCGCGGCGTTCGGCGGTCTCCATGGCCTGCTTCACGTCCGGTGGGATTTCGATCCGGCTTCTCACCCGGTACCGTCCGGTCTCCAGGTCGTCCGCACACTGCAACTGGACCTTTACGGGACCCACAAAGGAATAGAGCTGCGATTCCGCGTACTCGCGTACCTTCTCGACCAGCTCCTCACCGAGCATCACCAGGCACGTACTGTGTAGCGCGTGGTCATCGGTATTGAGTTCGACGACGAAACTGTTGGGTACGACGGTGCGGTCGTGGCTCCAGATTCTGGAATTGACGTCACACTCGCGCCGGAGCGCGCCGACGAACTCCAGGGGCTGGACCGCAGACTTGAAGGCTTTGGCGAAGGCGCCGTTCACCCAGGCCTCGAAGCGCCGCTCCAGCTTGTTCAGCGTTCCCACTGTCAGCCTTCCAGTACGGGTCGCCCGCCATTTGAGCGAATGTGCGTTCACTGACTGGATCCTTTTAGCCAGATTTCGCCAGCCACTGCGGTGTGTCTCATCGATTCACTCGATCGTCTCCGCAGTAGCCCGCTTCGGCCCATGCCGGCCGGGGAGGGGGCCGGTGCGAAGGCAGGATCCGGCCGAAGTCGCGCGTCGGGCGGGCATGCGGAAGCGGCCGTCTCCTGCCAAGTTGCATGGCAACCAGCTTTGGGGCCGCCAGCGGCGCAGCGTTCGGGACCCGAGGAGCGGCAGGTCACGGCTGGTCCCCCGGCACCGGACCGGGCCGGGAGCCCGGGGCTCCGTGCTCGCCGGGCCCTCGTCACTCAAGCCACCAGGTGGAGTGCCGGCGAGTGGGAGTCACGAGCAGGCTGCAGCCCCAGGGCGAGTTCCGTATCCGGTGGCATGAGCGGAAACGGCCGACAGTTGCCGGACGTGGTCGAGTGCGGGCTGCTTCTACGCAGCCCCGGTAGATCTGCCCTGGACGTGGGGCCGTCGCCCAGGCGCTCGAGTGCCGTTGGCAGGCCGATGTGCGGGGAGGGCGGGCCGTGCGACCATCGTGGTCAGCGGCCGGGGAACCGCCGGAGTTCCGAGAACGGAGCCAGATGAAGGACGACGAGATCCGTTCGCGTTTCGACGGCCGTGGCAGTGTCGTGCTGTTGCCCGGCCACGCATCAGCGCCGAGGCAACGCCAGATCGAGGAGATCGCCCGCGCCCTCGGCTATCGGCTTCTCACCACCGAGAGTCTGGGTCCCGCCGGCGTCCGGCTCGTCTACGAGCGTGACGACGGCCCGCTCGCGCGACGCCGGACCGAACTGACCATTGCCCGACTGCGCGCGGGAGGACCACTGCTGCCGGCGGTGGAGCCGCCTCCGCCCCCACCGCCGGGCCCGCCGCCGATGGCCCGCCGCCGATGGCCCCGGCACAGGGCCGGGCCCGCCGGCCCGTACGGCCTCCGTCAGGGCCCCCACCGACCCCCTCGGCAGCGCCGGCCGGACCACGCATTCCTCCCCCGCCGCCGTATCCGCCGCTCCCACCCTCCGCCACCCCCGGCGCCCTTCGGCGTCGTTCCCTGCCAGGAGATGCCGCGTCGTAACCGGGCTGGCGGGCGTGGGCGCTCAAAGCCTCGGCCGCTACGGCATGGGCACACGTTCCGCCTGTGCCTGGTGGTGAGTCCGCAGTTCCCGGACAGTTCGGACGGGACGAGGGATCGTCGCGGGGTCACCGACGACGCGCGTCCAGGCCGCGGGCACGCCGGCTCGGCGCGGGAACCATACGTACGAGGCCGCGCACCACGGTGTCGATCAGGTCGTCGGACGGTGCGTCGGTTCCGTGCGTCAGCAGACGGGCGAGGGTGTGCACCAGAGCGGGCGAGGCCATGACGCGGCGGTTGAGGAGCGGTCGGTAACCGTAGCGGGCGAACACCAGGTCGGCGACGGTGTTGCCGAGCCGGTAGTAGCGCCCCCAGCGGCGGTTCACCTCGCTCACGTACTGATGCAGCGCCTGCTCACGCCCAAGGCCGGCGGGGCGGTGCAGCGCGAGAGCCACGGTCTCGGCGGCGACCTCGCCCGCTTCCATGGCCTGGACGATGCCCTCGCCGCTCCATGGGCTGACCATGCCGCCGCTGTCACCGACCAGGAGCAGCCCTCGGCGGTACTGCGGCCGACGGTTGAAACCCATGGGAAGCGCGGCGCTGCGCAGCGGTGAGTCGGCGTTCTCCTCCCGCAGTTCCCAGTCCGCCGGCATCCGGGCCAGCCACTGCTCCATGGTGGCCCTCAGGTCGACCGCCCCGTGACCGCGGTGCGGCAGAGCACCCAGGCCCACATTCACTCGGCCGTCACCGAGCGGGAAGATCCATCCGTACCCCGGCAGGTCACGTCCGGTCCGAGAACAGAGGAGATCGGCCCAGAGTTCGAGGTAGGGGTCGTTGGTGCGGGCCTCGCTGCGGTAGTAGCGGCGAGCGGCGGTGGCCATCGGCTTGCCCGGGTCCCGCTCCAGGCCCATGGCCAGGGCGGTTCGTGCGGAGGCACCGTCGGCGGCGATCACCACGGGGGCGCGGAAGTTCACCGGCCGCCTGTCGGCTCCCGACAGGGCGCTCACGCCGACGATGCGTCCGGCCCGGTCGGTCAGAGGCCCTGTCGCCTTGGTCTCCAGGCACAGCCGCGCCCCGGCGGCCACGGCCTGACGGGCCAGGATGTCGTCGAAGTCGTGCCGCGAGCGGGTAAGACCGAAATCCGGGTGGTTGCCCGAGCGGGGCCAGTCGATGTGTGCCTGCCGCCCTCCGCACACCCACCGCATCCCCTTGGTGCGGGTCCAGCCGGGAGCATCGATGTCGACACCCATGCGTACGAGTTGCTGGACGCCTCGCGGGGTCAGGCCGTCCCCGCACACCTTGTCCCGGGGGAAGGTGCCCTTCTCGAGCAGCAGTACGTCCACACCGGCCCTCGCAAGGTACAGCGCCGCGGCCGACCCTGCGGGCCCCGCGCCCACCACGATCACCTGCGCCCGATGGTCGCCGGTACCCGCCTCTTCGTCTGACTCCACTTGCTGACTCCTCGATGAGAGGGGCTGATCAGGGAATCCGACGTGTCGCCGGCCCTGCGGATCGTCCCGCAGACCTGTCTGCCGGCCTGCTCATCGAACACCTACCCGGCTCGGGCCAGGAGCACCCCCGGGGCAAGGGTGGCGAAAACGTACTCGGGGTAACCGACCGCAGCTCAGCGCGGCTTCCGCAGGCCGGGCGGTGCCCATCAGGATGAAGCCGCGGCCACCGGGTGCCCTTCGGCGGAGCGGTGTTCGCGCGGCGGGGTGCCGGTGGCCGCGTCGGCGGAATGTCGCCTCGCGCCTTCGCATCGGGCCGTGACGCTCACGATGAGGGCGCGGAGTGTGCGCGCGGCAGACCGCTCGGGTGTCCCGTGACCGTGCCCGGCACGGGTTGTCCGAACCTCGCATGTGGTTGCAGCGGCTGATTGCCGGTGACCAGGCCCTCGGATCGTGCTTCCCGGGGGCCTGGGCGACCTCGGCTGCGGGATCAGGCGGTGGTGATGTTCTCCGCCTGCGGGCCCTTCTGCCCCTGGGTCACGTCGAAGGTGACGGCCTGGCCTTCCTGGAGCTCACGGAAGCCAGTGGCGTTGATGGCGGAGTAATGTGCGAAGACGTCCGGCCCGCCGCCGTCCTGCTGGATGAAGCCGAAACCCTTTTCCGCATTGAACCACTTGACGGTTCCGCTGGCCATGCTCGTGCCTTCCCGTTGAGATCCGGACCCGCACCTCGCGGCCCCGGAGACGCCATGGCCCGTACCGACACAGCAGAATGCCCGCACCGAAGCGCGGGCTGGTACGGCGAACCACGACATCTGGCAGTGACGCTACATGGCGAAACCGCCCCCCACCAGAGAGCAACGACGGTATGTGTGCGTCCGATGGACTCGGCTCACTCCGACGGCACGGTTTGTGGGCGTACCACGGACGACGGGCTTCGGATGCTCGCGGCGGAAACGCCGAGGCGTGGCGCGCAGGCCGGAGCGCCGAGTCACCCCTTCGCAGGGAGCGGCGCATCCGGGTGAACTCATCCGCGGTGGGTGTCCGCAGCGCGGTTCGGAGGTCACCCAGACCGTGCCACCGAGCAGCGAGAACTCACCCGGAGGGGACGTCGGCCCGGTCAGCGGACCGCACCGGGGCCGGCAGGCCCGGTGTGCCACGTCCATCGGTACCGCACGCCCGGTCCGCCCGTCGGCTGCCCCGTGCGGTGTGAGGCGAAGTCGACGGCCCCGTACAAGGGTTCCTGCCCCGCCGACAGAGATGTACGAACGGTGAAGCCGTGGGCGGAACGGGCACGCACCACTTCCGACGGGCTCCGTGCACCGGCGAGGAGCCCTCCGCAACACGTACCGGGCCGCCCGCTCTTGTATGCACACTTTCGCGCCAACTTCCCCGACAAGCTGTGGCGTTGCACCCGGCGCTCCCGAAGTGACAGGCGCAGTCACCTTGCGATCGCGTTCCGAACGCATGCCCGCGTGTGGGGTGAATCGGTGTCCACTGGGCGCTACTTTCGTTGATGTCGGTAGCATCATCCGCCATACGCATTCAAGACACGACGAAAGACGAGGACTGCATGTCCGAAAACACTCCTACATCCGGCATCAGCGCAGACTACGCACAACGGATCACGGATGATCTCGCGGCGAACCGAAGTGAGCAGGACCGGGCGCGCACCGAGCTGACCCGCCTGCAGGACGAACTCATCCAGCTGGAGGAGGGTGAGCAGATCCTGGTCAAGATGCAAGAGGTAGTGGGACGTACCGGAAAGCCGGCTGCGGGCAAGGGTAAGGGCAAGGGCCGCAAGGCGGCGGTGTCCGTGCCCGCCGCGCGTAGCGCCAAGGGCAGGACGGCCTCCCGGAAGGGAGTGGACGGGGCGAAGCCCCGGACCCGCGCCGGCCAGAAGGCTCAGAATTCGGCTGACGGGACCGCAGCACCGAAGGGCGCCGGCGAGCCGACCTGGCGCACGCTGGTCACCGGATTCCTCGCGGACCAGAGGGAGCCCAAGTCCGCCGCCGAGGTGACCGCAGCCCTGACCGAAGCTCACCCGCAGCGCGCGACGCAGGTGGCCGTGGTGCGCAACACCCTGGAGCAAGGGGTCGCGCACGGGCTGCTGGAGCGCTCCAAGCAGGGGCGCTCCGTCTACTACAGCCCCGTCTCGGCCGCTGTCGCAGCCGGGACACCCGCCGAGTAACTGCAGCGCAGGACCAGCGGAGCCCTCCGGACAGCCCGGCTCGCTCGCGGTCATGGGAAAGTGGCCGGACCGGCAGGACTGCGTTTCCGGCGGCCGAGCGGGCGGTCACCGCAAGCTCCGTCGGTCGCATAGTCATCGCGGGCTCGGAACGCGTCCCGGTTCGTCGGCCGCACCACAGGGCCGCCGTCGACGCGGGTGTCTTGCCTACGACCGGGCAGAGGTCACCGCGCGCGGTGAGGTGGGTCTTCGGGAACGGGTGCCTCCTGGACAGTTGCACAGCGGGTTGTCCGGGCCGTCGGTCAACACCCTTCGCGCACGATGCACAGACCTGTCAGCTCTCCGCAACCGGGCGTCACGGCAGGACGGAGTCACGACGCCTCAGGGGTCAGCCGGCGATCGTGCGGGTGTGGACGGCGTCAGCGAGTGCGTGGCCGATGGCCTTGGACCCGCCCGCGTTGGGATGCAGCGGGGTCGCGACGTGGGTGGGGACGAGGCCCTCGGTGTGCCGGTCGGCGGGAGCCGCACACGAGTCATGACCTACACCGAGCGAGTAGGTGTCCACGAAGGTCGCGTCGTGTTGCCGGGCCGTCGTCCTCAGTGCGGCGCTGAGGTGGTCGACCGCGCCCTGGACGTAGTCGGCGTCGACGTCCCAGATGGGCTGGGCGGGGAAGCATCCGCCCGGGCGAATGTAGTTCCCGTAGCCGACGACGAACACTTCGGCGTACGGTGCCCGCTGCCGGATCCGGTTGAGGACGACGGCGAACTCAGGCACCCACGCGTCGATGCCGGCCTTGACGACGTCGACGCCGCCTTTCGTGTTCCTGGCCGCGCAACTGATCCCGACGGGCTTGGGCAACAGGTTGACGCATCCCAGTGCGGCGGCGACAAGTCCTGTGTCGTTGCCGCCGATCGTGATACTGACGACATCGGTATCCCCCGTCACGGCATCGAACTGGGGTTTGGTGCCCGGGTGCTGGGAGGTGCTGAGGTGGTCGACCGTCGCAGCAGAGCAGCTGACGTCGGTGAGCCTGGCACCCATCGCCTCGGCCGCCATGTGCGGGTAGTCCGCCAGGGACCGCAGACACAACGGGTTCGAGGGGTCTGCAGGCAGCACGAGCGGGGCGGCGGCGAACGAGTCCCCCAGAGCCACGTAGTCGAGGGGCTCGGTGGTCACGGCGGAAGCTGGTGCTGTGACGGCCGTCGCCAGGGCTGTCGCAGCCACTGCGGACGTAAGCGCGTGGTGCAGGCCGAGGTTCATGTGCGGCTCCTTGGACGTGCGTACGGGGGCGTTGCGGACGCACCGATGGCGATCGGCTCAGGGCCGGTGGCGCAATGCGGCTGGGAGGCACGTGTGGACGGGCCTGTCTGCCGGTCGGTGAGTCTGTGGTGCGGTACATCATGTCGTTCACCGGCGACCTGCTCCCGGTCCGGAGAACGTTCCGAACAGGTGGTCAAGGGTCCGGGTACGAGGCCGGCGGGATCTCCGTCGACGGAGCAGCCCGCATCAGCCCCCGCGCCGAGATCAGTCCACCGACCGCGGAGAGCGAGCCACCGGAACGGCTCACTGCCCACTCCCCGTCCGACGGATGCGGGCAGTCGATGCGGCACGCATGATCCATGGCGGTCGCCTCCGCGCAGGGCCGGCGAGGGCTCGATCCGACGATCCGGACAGTGTCCCGGTGCGGGGTCTCGTACCGGCGGCGGACCTCGGCGGCGATCGGGTGAATCCCGCCCCGCGGGGAATAGCGGGCACGCATCGCTGTTGACGTCACCATGGCTTCTGAGACGCATGGGACTTTCGGACGGATCGGCATCTGGAGCGGCGCCCTGCACGGGTCGCGAACGGATGACGCGGGCAGACACGCGATCGCGGAAGCGGTCGCCGAGCTCGAGGAGCTGAAGTACGGCACGCTCTGGATCGGCGGCAGCCCCTCGGCCGCGGATGCCGCAGCCCTCGTGGCCGCCACCCGCACGATCACGGTGGCCACGGGAATCCTGAGCATCTGGGACCATCCGGCCGAGGAGGTGGCGGCGGGGATCGCCGCGATCGACGCGAGCGCACGCGAGCGGTTCGTGCTCGGCCTGGGCGTCAGCCACGGCCCGATGGTGCCGCAGTACACGAAGCCGTACAGCGCCATGGTGGCCTATCTCGACGCACTCGACGCCGCGGCACCGCCGGTGGGGCCCGGACACCGGGTCCTCGCCGCGCTCGGGCCGAAGATGCTGCGACTCGCCACCGACCGCACGCTGGGTGCGCACCCCTATCTCGTCACCGCCGAACACACCGCGGAGGCACGTACGGCACTCGGTCCCGACGCGCTCCTCGCCCCTGAGCTGTCGGTCGTCCTCGACACCGACGCCGACCGGGCCCGCACCACCGCACGGGCCATGCTGGCCCTGTACCTGCAACTGCCGAACTACACGGCGAACTTGTTGCGTCCCGGATTCACCGAGGACGACTTCGCCGGCGGTGGCAGTATCCGTCTCCTGGACGCCCTCTTCGCCCTGGGCGACGCCGAACGCGTTAGGGCCCGGACCCGGGAGTTCTTCGACGCCGGCGCCGACCACGTGGCGCTGCAGGTCCTCACCGCCGACGAGGGTGGCAGCGGCCTGCCGCTGGCCGAATGGCGTGAGCTGGCCGGGGCGTTCGCCGACGAACTGTAGCGGGCGGTCCACGGCGGGGGGACCGCGGTGCACCGCCGGGACGGTGCACCGCGCCGGCCTCTCGGCTTCGGGGGCGCAGGGGGCAGACGGTGTGGATCTCCTCCGGTCGCTGAGTGACGTCGCCCGCCGCCCGTTCGGCACGGGGCCCGCGCGGGAGCAGCCCCGCCGGTCGCGCGGAGGCCGGCTCGGCGCTATCCCAGTTCGATGGTGGTCGCGGCGAAGAGGCCGGCCATGTCGACGTCTGGTGCGTCCCTGGTGTACATCCGGGCGCACTCGAAGGTCGGTTCGAGTCCCAGCCGCTCCATCAGCCTGACCGCCGGTACGTTCACGTCGGGTACGTACATGGCCACCGGCGCCCCCTGCTCGGCTGCCGACAGGCTGTTCAGCAGGGCGAGGGCGATGTCGTCCGTATCCGCGTACAGCGGACCCACACGAGCACCGGACTGGGCCGGGCGCACCACCCCGAAGCCCTTCAGCTCACCGTCCTGGAGTGCGACAAGGGCCGTGTGACCGGGCGTGCCCACCCAGAGGGAGAGGAAGGCATCGCGCCTGGCGGGAAAGAAGCGCCGGTCGTAGGAGGCGAGCGTGCCGAAGGGAACGGATCCGGCGTCGGCCACTGTGACGTCTCCGGAGGGCGCCTCGCCGGCCGGTACTCCCGCGTACCGCACGTGGGTCCAGGCTGTGCGGAAACCGGACTTGCGGTAGTTGTCCTGCTGATCCACCACACCGTCGAGGCCCACGTTCCTGCCGTTCAGGTGCTGCATGGCCGCCCGCCACGCCTGGATCCCGTAGCCCTGGCCACGGAACGCGGGCCGTGCGATGTAGAACCCGATGAATCCGAAATCTGCCCCGTAACGCACGGCGGAGACGGAGGTGACGGGGTCTTCGTCCAGTTTCCCCAGAAGGAAGCCGCGCGGGTCGGCCGCGTGGAAGGGGAGATGGTCCATCTTTCCCGGGTTCCACTGTTCTTCGGCCGCCCACTCCAGGAATCGAGCCACTTCACGGATGCCGGCGGTCGTAATCTCGTACTCTGCCATGTCCCTATTTCATTCGTTTCGGTGAATCAGCGATGGGGTCCGGCCGCCGTCCAGGCTGCGCGGCCCGGTCCTGCCGCCCGTCGGCGTGCAGGGACATCAGGCTGTTCCAGGGCCCCCGCACCGCGGGCGCGTGGACCACGGCAGGACGGACCCCGGCACGGTGGAGCACGCAGTATTCCCCCTGCTTGTGGCTGAGCACTCCTCGCGGATTCTCACGAAGGCAGACGTCCGTGCTGCTGTCGACGTGCGCTACGTCGAACTCGCGCCCGGCTGTCGGAGCCGGGTTCGTCGAGACCGGGTGCCTGTTCGGTGGGCCACGCGTGGTCGGACGTCTTCGACGAGGTCATCTGCTCGTGTCGCCCGGTGGCTGACGCAGTGGGCCACGGCTGAACACGTCAGTCCTTTCCCGTTCCGCAACGCCGGCGGAGAACCTCGACTCCGTCACCTTCGAGATCGTCCAGGTACGACGTGCGACCGGTCATCGCCATCACGAGCGCCAGGGTGGTGCCGGACACAAGCGGGCCGGCACCGGCCGTGAAGGGGCCGTCGCACGCCACAAGTCGTAGGCCCCGGATGCGTCCCCTGGCGAGAACCACCATGTCCGAACTGCGGTAGTGGTCGGCGACCTGTGTGACCGTGGCCATCGGGTAGTCCCGGTGGATGCCCAGCGGGCGCCGGATGTCCTCGCCGTGCACGATCGTCTCCCCGAGCATGGCGACGACAGGCAGCGGCGGCTTCGTCGTGCTCAGGACGACGTGCCGGAATCGCCCGAGCGTCTCACCCGGGGAGGCGCCCAACTGCTCGGCCAGGCGCATGGCTACCTGTTTGTCGAAGTCGAACCGGCAGCGGAGCACACCTGCCAGCCATCGCACGGAGTCGAGACTTGCTCCGGCGGTGAGATGGGCCAACACCTCACGCACCGTCAGTTCAGCGCACAGCGAGGGCGCAGACCACTGATCCTCGGACAGGGATGCGAGGTCGCCCGCCAGGGCCGCCCGTTCGGAGTGGATCAGCGGCCAGATCGCTCGACCGCGTCCACGGCTTGGGGCCGTTCTCGAATCAGTCATCCGGGAATGTCTCCTGTCTCGAACCTGCCCTGCATCGGGCCCGGAGCGGGTGGCATCCGGTCGGACGCTGAAGGAGAGACTTTCGCCGCGGTGCGGAATCATCGGCGTCGGTGGATTTCCCGCGGAGACACCGAGCCCGGGATCGTGCGTGGCCGTTCTCCGCCACGACCATTCCGCGTCCGCACTCCGGTTTGGGGGAGCAGGGCTCGCCGCCCGCGGAGTCGACACGGTGACGCCTGTCCCGGGCGCGAGCAAGTCTCTGCGTGCGCCGTGCGGATCCTGGGCACAGGGCCGCACGGCGCACGCAGCTGGATTCGCTCCCATCGGTCGGCCCGGCGCCGGCCCGCAGAGGCGTGGCGAGGGCATGTGGCGGACCGGCGGTCCGGTCGCGGGCGACCGGGCGGATCGGGACGGTCAGCGTCGGCCGACTCGCCGCCCGTTACCGATGCCCGCTACGTGCAGGGCGAGCAGGATCAGGCCGATCAGCATGACGTTCGTCGACGCGAAGATGTCGTTCGTCGCAATATCAGCGGCGTTGATCAGGAAAGCGATGAAGAAAAGTACTGCCGCGGCTATCCCCAGCATGACGTAGCTCCTTTTGTAGTTGGACCACGTGTGCCCCCGCCTGTACGGATCAGACCTGAGCGCCGGAATCCGAATCGCCGCCCAGTGGGCCGGTGGCAGGGAAGCCGGCGGCAGCAGTTCCCGGCGCGAACTCAGGTCGGGCAAGCGCGCTTCGGCGGAAGGCCTGGGTGGGCCGCCATCCGGGCGATCACATAGGGGTCCGCTTCCATCGTGCCGGGGACGTCAGTGGCGGGCTGCACGCGATGGCACACCTGGGCCCGGGCGCTCATCGCGACGGGATCGGAGAAGGCGCGCACACAAGACAGAGGCCCCCGAGCCGAAGCTGACGCGCTCTCGGCCGGGCGCCGACCGACAGCGTGGTCGGGCACATCAACGGCCCCGCACACCTCCGAGGACGTTACTCGGCGAGCTCAGCTCCGCCCGCCCGCGGTCAACGGCTCTCGCGCTGCAGCTTGCGGCGCTCACCACGCTTGGGATGACGCATCGTCACACCGCCCATCCCGCAGTCGCCGGTCAAGCGGATCAGGGGCGAGCCCGGCAGCCTCTCGGCGGTCGTCCTGTTCCTCAGACCGGCCAGGCCGGGATCCACCTGCCCCGCTTCCACCACCCAACCGTCGGGGACGACGATCTCGACACCCCCGGCCCCGCCGCTCACCTCGATCTCCACCATTCGCAGTCGGCACTCGGCCCGCGTGAAGTCGATCTTGACGCCGCCGAGCCCGCCGACCGCTCTGATCTGGGCCGGCACGCGCCAGACACCGTCCCGTACCGCTCCGGCCATGCCTCCTTTGACCAACAGCGGCGGGGCCGGGGGCAGCACCGGCACCAGATCGGCGGTGAGAGGCGCCAGTTCGGCGTGCGTCCTGGCGGCCAGGGCCACTTCGAGCCGCGTGCCCAGTTCGTCGAGGTCGATGCGGCCGTCGGCCGCCGCCTCCTGCAGCTCGGTCACCACTGCTTCGCGGTCCGCGTCGGAAGCACGCAGCGGGACGGGTTGCGAGGGCTCAACGGTCATGACCCCGATGATAACGAGGGCGACGACCGAGATGGGCCCTGATGTCGACTCCGCGAAGGTGCCCGGGTCCGCAGGGCCACGGTGGAACTGCCTGCGCTCCACGAACACATTTCCGCATCTGCGCTTGAGGCAGACGCACCCTCCGCACCGACGGACTTGCACCGACCTCGCGGATGCCGAGCGGCTGAACCTCGCGCTCCCCGGCACCGGGGCTTCCGGACGGGTGAGGGCGCGCGCAGCTCACGGGCTGTCCGCCTCCCAGGCCCAGAGCTTGGGGTCGGTCGCCACGGGCCCGTACACGGTGTGTCCGCCCGCACCGAATCTACCGAGCTCCGTGCCGAGCGCGGCCCCTACGGCAAGGCGCTCCTCGGACCAGCCGGTCACATCCAGGAGCAGCCCGTCCAGCGGGCCTCCCACCAGTTCGACGTAGACGTGACCGGGCCGGGGGCCCGGATCGGGATCGTCGTGGTCGGCGCCGTAGACGCGGCGTCTCATCAGTTCGTCCATGTCCCCAGCATCACAGCCACCACCGACAATCCCTCCAGCGAGCCGGCGCGTCACAACCGCGGACGCGCGGCGCCGGGGCGGTCCCGGACGCCGCACCCCTTGTGTGGCAGCGTGGAGGGGCGCCCTCCGATCCATCCGGTGTGGTTCACCGCCACGGGGAGGGCGCAGCTCGAGACAGAGGAGAGAACATGTCGAAGCCGCCGCTTCCCGACGCCGCGGTCGCTATGCTGCGCAAGCCCAACCCGGCGGTGATCGCCACACTTCGCTCGGACGGGCAGCCGGTGTCCACGGCCACCTGGTACCTCTGGGACGACGGCCGGGTGCTGGTCAACATGGACGAGGGCCGCAAGCGCCTCGACCACGTCCGCAGGGACCCACGCGTCACACTGACCGTGCTCGACGACTCCGACTGGTACACCCATGTCACCCTGATCGGGCACGTCGTCGAGATGAGCGACGACGAGGGCCTGGCCGGCATCGACCGGCTGTCCCAGCAGTACCTCGGCCAGCCGTACGCGGACCGCGAGCGCGGCCGGGTCAACGCCTGGATCGAGATCGACCGTTGGCACGGTTGGGGCGGCTTCCGGGACAGCACCCAGGCAGCGACCTAGACCGCGCGACCGCATCACCCCCAATAACATCGAAGCGTCCTGGTGACGGACGCGCGGACGGAGCCCGGCGAGGGTGCTGACGGCGCGACGTCTGCTTCTCGGGGCCTGGTCACAGGCCGAACAGCAGGACAGTTGATCGAAGTGCGGGTATTGCTGGCGTTGCGGAGTACGCCGTGGGCCCGTCATACGCAACGGTTGGACCCTCATCGGCGAAGCCTCGGCGCCCCTGCCGTCGCTGCTTCGCCGATGACGATCCGACCGGCCAGCGCACTGGCTCTGCTGAGGAGGTCCCATGAACTGGGCACTTGAGGTCGTCCCGGTCCCCGTCACCGACATGGACCGTGCAAAAGCGTTCTATACCGAGAAGGTGAACTTCAAGCTGGACCTGGACGACGAGGTCGCACCCGGTATGCGCATCATCCAGATGACTCCTCCGGGCTCACGGTGTTCCATCGCCATGCTCCAGGGGATGCCTCCCTTTCCCGGGGAGAAGGTGATGGCGCCCGGCACACTGCACGGGCTGCACATCTGTGTGACGGACATCGAGACGGCACGCGAGGAACTGGTGAGCCGGGGCGTGGAGGTCTCTCCGGTTCGCCATGTGGGCGCGACGGGCTGGGAGGAGGGCAAGGGCGACACCTGGAACTCGTTCATGTCCTTCAGCGATCCGGACGGCAACGGATGGGTCGTCCAGGAGGCACCTTCTGAGCTGTCGGCCCGCTGACATATCGCCGGAGCGGGCGGTCGACGCGCGTCGCTCCACGTACGGGGGCGGGTCGGCGGCGCCGCCCGCCCCCGAACTCAGGCGTGGGGGTCGAACGGGACCCCGGCAGGCAGGGCCTTCTCCAGGTGGCTCGCGAAGTTGCCGTCCTTGAGGCCGAATACCGCGCTGCCGAAGTCCGCCTGCACCAGCTTGTCCCGCAGCCCGGCCGGATAGCCGTTCCAGCCGACGAGAGCGGGGAACCGCCACTGGCTGTAGTGGTTCTCCGGCGGCTCGTCGCCGGAATTGGCGGGGCGGAAGCAGTGCGTGCCCGGCCCGTCCTTGTGATAGACGATCTTCGGATGCGATCCGTCCCACCGGATCTGCTCGCTGGAGTAGACGTCGAAGTCACCGTGGGCCGAGGTCGACACGAAGCGGGCTTGGTTGTTCTGGACCCACACCACTACGTGCTCCCAGTCGTGCCGGTGCCCACCGAGCCCGCTGCCGGCCACCGCCTGGTCCTTCTCGAAGTAGAGCCCGTACATGACCGCGCACCAGCCGTTGTTGCATGTGGAACGGGAATAGCCGTTGGTGTTGTCCAGATCGACGGCGTCACGGCAGCTGCCGTTGACGGCCCCGGTGGTATTGAGGCCGGCGGCAATGGTTCCGTCGGGGCCGATCGCGGGTGTGGGGTAACAACCGTCCGTGTCGTAGTCGAACGCCGGCTGGTATGTCTGCTCCATCGCGTCCGCGTTCGCGGGAAGCGCGGCCGGTGGGGCGGCGAGCGCGCTGCTCGCGGTAGCGATGACCAGCGCGATGGCACTGGTCACGACAAGCGCCGCCTTGCGGATCGGTGCACTGCTTTTCACTGCGTCCTCCAGGTGGGCGCGTGGCTGTGTGGGGGTGAAGGCACGCGCGACTACGCCTGGCATGCCCACAGCAATGGCCTTGAACCCTACGGACGCACCCCGTTCGGCACCGTGGCGGCACACAGGGGAGGCGGGACGTCCTCCGGCAGGGAACGCATCCGCGTCCCGGACCGGCGGACGTGACGTCAGGTGCCGGGCATGCAGGGCATCACGCACACCCGCCTACTGGGCGGGCCGTCCGGCTGCGGGGGCGGTCGTACCGGTCCTGACAGCCTTGCCCGGGCGCAGGGTCCACGGCACGGGACCGGTGTTCATCAGCCACCCGCCGGCGATCAGGCGGCGGATCACGAGGATCCGCAGTTCCCGCGACATCTTTCCCCAGCCCATCCCCTTGCAGAGCTGCTTCACGGACGGGCCGTGGCCGTGCGCCGCGCGGAATGCGGCGGCGAACTCCGCGGCAGCGGGCCCTTGGCCCGGGCACCTGGCCTCCCAGGCGCCGTACGCCGCGAGCACCTTCTCGTCGAACTGCGCGGGGACCGCCGTACGCATGAAGGCCTCCGACACCCTGGCCGTGGAAAAGGCACACTCGGGGCACCCCTCAACTGCTTCGACGTGCCGCCGCAGGGCCACACTCGCCCGGTCCTTCCACTCGCCCCAGGTCGGATGTTCCTCATCCGGCTCGTCGCTCGCGCCGGGCGCGGCGTCGGGCAGTGGACGCATTCCCGCCAGGTGCCGCACGGCTTCGGCCAGCAGATACCGGTCGCCGTCCAACTCCCGCAGGAATCCCTTGGCGAGCAGTTCGGGCAGGGCGGCCCGGCAGTCCTCGGGAAGGCCGGCGGGCAGCGTACCGTGCTCGTCGGCCGGCCCATGCGCCGCCAGAAAGAGTGCGGACAGCCGCGCTGAGGCCGATGCCTTCTTCACCGGCTTCGCGGCCAGAGTCCGGGTCGTCCAGCCCGACACCTTGGACCGCATCACCTTGCCGAAGGGGAGCCGGGAGTCGGCCTGAGCGCCGAGGTCCGGCACGGTGACGCCCACCGGGGTGACGAGGTCCTCCCCGAGCAGGGCGTCCTGGCCCTGCCAGCCCAGAGCGGCGAAGGCCGTGACTGCCCCCTCGGCGTCTGCCAGGCGGAGGGAACGCACGTCCTGGCCGGTGAGGTTACCGATCCCGCTCCGGGCCGCCCTGATCGAGACGACGACAGCGAGGAGCCGCGCGTCGGCACCATCCAGCGGCAGTGAGCCGACGTAGGCCAGGAGGGCACGAGCAGCCTCTCCCTGACAGGGCGTCAGCAGAAAGGGCTTCGGCTGCACTGTCGTCGCGGTGGTGGCGGAGGGCGAGTTGGGAGAGGAAGAAGGCACGACCTGCACAACGCGGAAAAGGAGCCGAAGTTACTGTTCAGGCCGGACAAGACAGCCCGTAACCGCTCCGGGCGCCCCGGCCACCCCCGCGAACCGCCGGACAGGGCGTCTCTCGGCCCGCTGCAAGAGGGACGGGTGAACCTCGTCGGCGTCGCCGGACGGCTCGGCGGAGCTCGGTCACCGGATCGCCGGGGGTGCGGCCGGGCGAGGACCGGTGACGTCGGGGCTCCGCGAAGTGTGCACACCGGCCTTCGCGGAGTACGGGCCGACCGCTCTTCGGGCCGGGACCACCCATGGCGACACGGGCTTCGGCCCGTACGGGTTTCGTGGCGCGGGCAGCATCACAGCGGCGGGAAGACCAGGGCCGCGTCTCCTCCGTGGCGCGGCGGATACAGGCCGCTGAGCCGTGCCGCCACCGGACCCGTGCACCCCTGGAACGCACATCGGTGACGCACCGCGATGCGGTACGCCACCGATGGGTCCGTTCGATACCTTCGTCAGTTGTCGTCGACCTGCTCGTCCGTGATCGTGCCCTTGGCCGCGTCCACGTCGAAGGTCGTCTTGTTCCAGTCCTTGGAGACCACGTCGACCTGCCAGACGAGAACCTGGCTGTCGTTCTCATCGAGGGCGATCGAGGTGACCCAGCCGTCCTGCTTGTCCGTGGCGACCTTGGCGGCCTGCTCGGGGGTCTGCGTCGCCTGGGAGATCCGGTCCGCCCATTGCTGCTTGTCCGCGGCGCTCTGGTCGGCGACCGGAGCGGAATCGATTACTTCGCCGGACACGGCGTCGATGGTCACGTCGTGTGCGGTGCCGTCCTCCTCGACGACCTCCGCCATCCACTTCGGGCTGCCGCCGCTGCCGCTCGGGCTCGGACTCCCGCTCGCCTCGGAACTCGGGCTGGAGCTGCCGGTCGGGCTGGAGCTGCCGCTCGGGCTGGGGCTGCCGCTCGTGTCGTCGAGGCCCTCGAGGTCCAGGTCGGTCAGCTTGCCACCGGACACCTCGCCTACGGCCGTCGTGGCTGCCTTGTCGAAAGTGACCTTGACGGTCGACAGCAGTTCCTTGCGCTCGGCCTGGGCCTTGGTCAGCTGCGCGGAGGGGCTGCCCGAAACACTCTCGGAGGGGCTGGACGTCTGGTTCGGAAGGACCTTCGCAGCCTCAGAGGTCTCTGCGGCTGTGTCGTCACCGCTGCCCTGACCGCAGCCGGTCACGAGTGTGGCGGCAAGTGCGGCGGCACACAGTGCGCCGCCGGTGACACGGAGCCTGCGGGCACGCGGGGAAGCGGTCTTGTTTCGACGGGGCTCAAATCTCATACCTGCATGCCTAGCCGCGTCCGCGATCAGTCATGTTGTCCGACCGGCGGGTGTCACCCGTTCGATGGCGGCGTCCGCCCATTCGGCGTGTCGCGCAGCCCGCCCGCGGCGGCCGCCCACACGGGTGAAGGGGCGCCGGTCCCGCGGAACCGGCGCCCCTTCACTGGAGAGTGCTGCGTCAGGCGGTCAGCTGCACCTCGGCCGGACCCGGCGCGGCGCCTAGCGATCCCGCCGACGGGACGCTGCGCAACTGCGCCGCTGCGGCGGCCAGGGCGTCGGGCACGGTCCTGGTTCCGGTCGTGACGCAGAGGGTGTAGGAGATGTCCTCGAGTTGACGGCTGCTCTCGCACGTGCGCAGCCGTGCATGGGTGCTCCGCAGATTCTCGTAGCGCTTGACGAGATTCCGCAGCGTTGCGGGATTGGCCATCAGCACGGCAGTTCCTCTCCACGGGGCGGCCGGGAGCCCGTGGGCCCCGCGCCGACGAAGTCCGATCGCGCCGGCGCTGGCGCCCGGCATCACGGGCGGCCGTGCGAAGCCGACAGCACGCGTCCGATCCCTTGCAGATGATGGTCGCCCCGCCCCACCCATTCCGCATCCGCAATCACTGACGGTCATCCGGCTCCGCCCACGAAGCGCCGGGGGGTCCGGTGGGAAACAATGGACGTGACGGGCGAGCGGCTCCTGCCGCCCGGTCGGGAGGTCGATGATGGATTACCCGGAAGCGTACGAACTCATATTCCAGGCCGGCGGCGCCGAGGACGACGTGGTCGTCGTACACCTCACAGCACGCTCCGGCGCCGGTGGTTATCCGGTCTACGAGGACGAGACCGGCATCGTGCGGGCCGAGATCAGCGAGCGGGGTGAAGTCCGGATGCAGGCGAGCGGTGGTCATCAGGTCCTGGGGGCACCGCTTCTCGTGCGGCCGCTCGCGCCGGGGAAGCCGTCCAGCGGCACCGGCTGAGGCCTTCCGGCGCGCAACGCGCCTGCACCGAAGTCCGTTCATGCCCATCGCACGCCCGAATGTGTTTACTTTCCGGACGCGCAACCGTAGTCTGCCGGTGAATCAACAGACTCGGGCACGAAACGGATACGTAACCACATGTACGCACCGGAGCGGCAGCAGGAAATCCTGCGCATCGCCGGCGAGAGCGGGCGCGTCGACGTACTGTCCCTGGCCGAGCATTTCCAGGTGACCGCCGAGACGGTACGTCGCGACCTCAAGACCCTTGACCGCGCGGGGCTCCTCCGCAGGGTGCACGGCGGGGCGATTCCTGCCGGGCCGCTCGGTTTCGAGCCGGATCTCGCCGAGCGCGACACCGTGGCGGCCGACGAGAAGGAGCGCATCGCCGCCGCCGCCCTGAGTGAACTCCCGGCGGAGGGCAACGTCATCATCGACGCGGGGACGACGACCGTCAGGCTGTCGGCAGCCGTTCCCATCGACTCGAACCTCACCGTGGTCACCCACGCCCTGCCGGTGGCCGCACGCCTCTGCGATCATCCGGCGATCGCGCTGCATCTGGTCGGCGGCAGGGTGCGCCACCGTACCCGCGCAGCGGTCGACGCGTGGGCTCTGAGCGCCTACGCGGAGATCAACGCCGATGTCGTCTTCCTCGCCACGAACGGTTTCTCTCCCACGGGCGGCCTGACCACCCCTGATCTGGCCGAGGCAGCGGTGAAACGGGCGGTGATCGCGGCCGCCCGCAGGGTGGTGCTCCTCGCCGACTCGGGCAAGTTCGGCCAGGAGCACTTCGCGCGCTTCGGCGATCTCTCCCACGTCGACCTGCTGATCACCGATACGGGGCTGAGCCCCGAGGACGCCCGGGCCATCGAGGGCCTGGGCACGGAAGTGGTACGCGCATGATCCTGACCGTCACTCCCAATCCGAGCCTGGACCGCACGTACGAACTGCCGGGACTCAGCCGGGGCGCCGTTCTGCGGGCCGCTGCCGACCGCGTCGATCCCGGCGGCAAGGGAGTCAACGTCTCCCGCGCGGTCGCCGCGGCCGGGCACCGCACCGTGGCCGTCGCGCCTCTGGGCGGCCCGGAGGGCGCGTTGCTTGCGCAGTTGCTCGGAGAACACGGCATCGAGGCCGCCGGGGTACCCATCGCCGGCAGCACCCGTGTCAACGTCACCCTCGTCGAACCCGACGGCACACTCACCAAGGTCAATGCCGCCGGGCCCGAGATCACCGCTGCCGAGGCCGAGCGTCTGCTGGACACCGTCCGGGCACGGTCGGCGGGAGCGGACTGGATCGCCTGCTGCGGAAGCCTGCCGCGTGGGCTGCCGCCGCAGTGGTACGCCGAACTCGTCGCCGGCAGCCACCGAGCGGGCGTACGGATCGCTCTCGACACCTCCGGCGCCGCGCTCGTCGCCGCGTTGCGCGAGCGGCCCGACGTGATCAAGCCGAACACGCAGGAGCTCGCCGAGGCCGTGGGCCGTCCGCTCGCGACGGTCGGTGACGCGCTCAAGGCCGCACAGGAGCTGTGCGGGCTCGGGGCACGCTCGGTGCTCGCCAGCCTGGGTGCCGTCGGACAACTGCTGGTGGAGGAGTCCGGAGCCTGTTTCGCAGGTGCGCGCGTCGACGCCGTCCGCAGCGATGTCGGCGCGGGCGACGCCTCGCTCGCGGGGTTTCTCTCCGCAGGAGGCACGGGCCGGGCGGCGTTGTCCGCCGCCGTGGCTCACGGCGCCGCCGCCGTGCAGCTGCCGGGAAGCGCCATGCCGACGCCCGCCGACCTCGATCCGGCATCAGTGATCACCACCGGCACCATCCCCGTGGACCTGCCCCTCACGGAGCAGGCCCCATGACCGTCGTAACCCTGTTCAGCCGTACGACGCCCCCGTCCCCCGCGCCGTCCCCAGGGCGGTCCACGAGCAAGGAGCACCGCGATGAGTGAGCTGATCACCGCGGAACTGGTCGATCTCGACCTGTCCGCCGAGACGAAGAGCGCGGCCGCCCGTTCACTGGCCGGACTGATGGTCGAGGCCGGCCGCGTCACCGACCTCGACGGCTTTCTCGCCGATGTGGCGGCCCGTGAGGCGCAGATGCCGACCGGGCTGGACGGCGGCATCGGTATTCCGCACTGCCGGAGCGAGCATGTCGCCGCGCCGACGCTGGCCTTCGGCCGCAGCGCGAGGGGCATCGACTTCGGCGCTGCCGACGGCCCCGCGGACCTCGTCTTCCTGATAGCCGCGCCCGCGGGCGCGGACGACGACCACCTGACCATTCTCTCGAGCCTGGCGCGGCGGCTCATGGAGCCCGGTTTCACCGGTGCGCTGCGGGCCGAGGGCGATCCCGCGGTCGCCGCGGCGCTGATCCGCGGGGAGGAGGCTCCCGAATCGGTTCCGGAGCCGGAGGAGCGCACCGCGGAGGTGGGGGCGGCAGAGCCGTTCCGTGTCGTCGCCGTCACCTCCTGTCCGACCGGCATCGCGCACACCTACATGGCCGCGGAGTCGCTGGAGGCTGCGGCACGCGCGCAGGGTGTCGAGCTGCACGTCGAGACGCAGGGCTCGGCCGGCTTCGAACGGCTGGATCCGGCGGTGATCGCGGCGGCGGACGCGGTCATCTGGGCGCACGACGTCGACGTACGCGAGAAGGCACGGTTCGGCGGCAAGCCGGTGGTCGACACCGGTGTGAAGGCCGGCATCAACCGGCCGGCCGAGCTCATCGCCGAGGCCCGGCGCAAGGCCGAGCGGGGAGAGACCAGCAGCTTCTCCGACGAGCGCGACGGACCGGGTGCCGGCGCGGGCGGTTCAGCGGTGGCGTCCGGACACTTCGGTGTCCGGCTGCGGACGTATCTGATGTCCGGCGTCAGCTACATGGTGCCGTTCGTCGCGGCCGGAGGCCTGCTCATCGCCCTCTCGTTCGCCATCGGGGGCTACGAGATCGCGAGCGCGAAGTCGGTGGCCGACCACTTCGTCTGGGGGGAGGCGGCCAGTTGGGCCGCTCTGCTCAACCAGATCGGGACCGCCGCCTTCGGCTTCCTGGTCCCGGTGCTGGCGGGGTACATCGCCTACGGGATGGCGGACCGTCCGGCGCTCGTCCCCGGTTTCGTCGGCGGCGCCATAGCGCTCACCGTCGACGCGGGCTTCCTCGGTGGCCTGGTCGCGGGTCTGCTCGCCGGCGCGGCGGTGATGGCGATCCAGCGGGTGAAGGTGCATCCCACACTGCGCGGCATCATGCCGGTGCTGGTGATCCCCCTGCTCGCGTCGATCGCGGTGGGCTTCCTGATGTTCATCGTGGTCGGCAAGCCGATCGCGTCCCTCCAGAACGCCCTCACCGACTGGCTGAACGGGCTCTCGGGCTCCAACGCGGTCATCCTCGGCATCGTCCTCGGGCTGATGATGTGCTTCGACATGGGCGGCCCGCTGAACAAGGTGGCGTACGCCTTCGCCGTCGGCGGTCTGGCCGATCCGACGCCCGGCAGCCTCAAGGTCATGGCCGCCGTGATGGCTGCCGGTATGGTCCCGCCGCTGGCGATGGCCCTCGCCACGACTCTGCGCCGCAGCCTGTTCACCCGGACCGAGCGGGAGAACGGACGGGCGGCGTGGGTCCTGGGCGCCTCGTTCATCACCGAGGGCGCGATTCCCTTCGCGGCGGCGGATCCCCTTCGGGTGATCCCCTCCGTGATGGCCGGAGGGGCGGTCACCGGCGCGCTGTCCATGGCGTTCGGCTGTACGCTCCGCGCCCCGCACGGCGGCGTGTTCGTCGTCCCGCTCATCGGTGAGCCGTTCCTCTACCTGCTCGCGATCGCCGTCGGCACCGCGGTGTCCACCGCCCTGGTCGTCGCGCTCAAGGGCATGCGACGCACCCCGGACTCCGATGCCCCCGCCGACGACGGGTCCCGCGTCGCCGTGGCCGCCTGAGCCCGGTCCCTCCCCGAACCGCAGATCCCCCAATGACCCAGGAGTGACCCGTGTACCAGCGCACCGTTTCCGTCGGCTCCCGCAGCGGGCTGCACGCCCGTCCCGCCTCGCTCTTCGTCCAGGCCGCCATGCGTCAGCCGGTCACCGTCACTGTCGGACGTGAGGGCAGCGCCCCGGTCGACGCGCGGAGCATGCTGTCGGTACTCGCCCTGGCGGCTCAGCACGGCGACCTGCTGGTGCTGTCGGCCGTGGGCGAAGGCGCGCCGGTTGCGGTCGAGGAGCTGGCCGGCCTCCTGTCCCAGGACCTCGACGGGAAGGAATGAGGTGACGGAGACCTGGAAGCCGGCGGCTGAGGGCGTACTGCGACTGCCGTCGGGGCGACTGATCCGTGGCCGCGGTCTGCGGCGCCCGCTCCCCGCGGGGCCCGAGCCCACCTTCACGCTCCACCTTCTGGGCAGCCCGCCACCGCCGGTGGCCTGGGAGTCGCGGTGGCTGCGCTGGCCCGACTTCCGTCTGCCCACCGACAGGGATGCGGCGCGTTCCGCGCTGAAGCAGGCGTGGAGCCTGGCACCGGACGGGCGGGTCGAGGTGGCGTGCGGAGGCGGCCGGGGCCGGACCGGTACGGCACTGGCCTGCCTGGCCGTGCTGGACGGCGTTCCGGCGGAGCAAGCGGTCTCCTACGTCCGCCGGAACTATCACCCCAAGGCCGTGGAGACACCTTGGCAGCGGCGGTATGTCAAACGCTTCGCGGCAGACTGAACGACTGCCGCACCGCCCGGGCGGTCACGCCATGGTGTGCGGAGCCGGAACCGTGGCTCCGCCGCCGGCGCGTACCGCCTCGACGACGCTCTGATGCAGGGATCTGCTTTCTTCCTCCGAGGGGCACGGCACCGGACTGCCGGCCAATGTGAACCAGTCCGAGGCACCGCTGTACTGAACGGCGACCTCGGCCTGCTTCTCGGTCCAAGTCGTGTGCACGGTCAGATCACCGCTCACGACACCTACTTCTTCGGTGCGCACTCCGCCGGTTCCCGCGAAGACACCGAGGGTGGTCCACGATGCCCAGTTCATGACGCGTCGCCTTTCGGGACGGTGACAAGCCTGTCAAGCGGTCTTGTTCCTGAGTATGGCACCGAGAACCATCACCCGCACGGGTGTGCCCGTGAGTATCTGTGCGATGACGCCGGGAAGCGGGTCAGGGGTGCATCGCCGCACCCTTGAGGATCTTGTCCACCGCGTTCCGCGGCCCGTACACCGCCAGGCCCACCAGGTCCATCCCATCCCCGCGCGCCGCCCGGACCGCTGCCCGGTTGGCCTTGTCATGTCCGGTCGCGAAGAGGTCGGAGGTGAAGACTGCCAGGGTCGCGCCCCTGCCGACCGCCCTGCCGTGCGCGGTCGTCAGAAGCTCCTTGGAGCCGTTGAACACGAGGACCGGCTGCCGGAACATGGGCAGGTACGGGGTGTCGTCGGCGTCGGCGTACGGCTCGCCGATCACCTCGGGCACCCGCGTTCCCAGACCGCTCACGAGGAAGGCGGTGACGTTGAGGCGCTGCCAGGTCTCGAGGTCGTCACGGAGCAGCACGGCGATCTTGGTGTCGAAGCGTACGGGTGCGTTGTCGTCGGTCATGTCCAGGAGTCTGCCGAGCCCGCCCGCCTGCGGTCTTGTACGAAGTTTGCACGCCCCCGGGGGCCGGTGACGCTCTTGTACGCTTCGTCCATGGGTGCACGTCCGGACATCACCGCGTGGCGTCCGCGCGTCGAGGGGATCGACGAGGTCTTCCACGCGCGCTTCGCCGACCACGCGTACCCCATGCACACGCATGACGCCTGGACGCTGCTCATCGTCGACGAGGGAATGGTCCGCTACGACCTGGACCGCCACGAGCACGGCGCGCCCAGCTCTGTGGTGACGCTGCTGCCTCCGCACATCCCGCACAACGGTGACGCGGCGACTCCGGGAGGTTTCCGCAAGCGTGTCCTCTATCTGAACACCGCACAGATCGACGCGGATCTCGTCGGGCGCGCGGTCGACCGGCCCGTTCTGCGGGATCCCCGGCTGCGCCACCGTGTCGACCAACTCCACCGGACGCTCGAGCTGCCCGGGGACGAGCTGGAGGCGCAGAGCCGTCTCGCTCTCGTCTCCGAGCGTCTCGCCGGGCATCTGAGCGGCGAGCCCGTCGCCCCGCAGGTGCCCGACCGCAGGGTGGCGTACGCCCTCCGGGATCTGCTCGACGAGCGCTTCGTGGAAGGGCTGCCGCTCCGCGATGCGGCGGAGCGGCTGCACACCCATCACACCCACCTGGTACGGGCCTTCAGCCGGGAGTTCGGCATGGCCCCGCACCAGTACCTGACAGCGCGACGCGTCGATCTGGCCCGGCGCCTGCTGCTCGGCGGGATGCGCTCGCCGGAGGTCGCCGCCTCGGTCGGGTTCTACGACCAGTCCCACTTCTCCCGGCATTTCAAGCGGGTGGTCGGCACGAGTCCGGGCCACTACGCGCGTACCGGAGTCGCGTCCCGGACCCTCTAGCGGCGCTCCAGCGCGCCGCGGACGAACGCCGCCTGCCCGGCGTGCTGCAGGTCGTCGGCGATGACGCTGACCAGCCGCACACCGAGGGTCACCGGCGGCGACCAGGCGTCGTCCACGACGCGGTCGAGGGCCGGGCCTTCGAGCCCCCGGACGAAGGCGAGGGTGTGCTCGTGCACGGCGTCGAAGTAGCCCAGGAGCAGGTCGGCCGACGCCACCTGCACGGACCCCACCTGCGCGCTGCTGTGGCCGTAGCCTGTCGAGCCCTTCTCGAGGGGGAGCTCGAAGCGGGATGCCCAGTCCTCGGCGAACCAGAGCTGCTCCGTCCCCGCCGCGTCGGCGATGTGGTCGTCCTGGACACGCGTGAGGTGCCACACGAGCCAGGCGACGGAATTCGCGTCGTCGTCCAGCCTGGCGTTGAGGTCCTCGGACGGAAGCCCGTCGACTGCGGCGTGCACCGCTTCGTGGATGCGTTCGAACGCATCGGCGAGAATGCCTGCGCTGTTCATACGACCACCATCGCGGGTCCGTGGACGGGGCTCCGACTGCGACACGCGGCCGTCACGGGTGCACGGTGTGCAGCCATTTCGTCAGCAGTTCGTTGACCTCCTCCGGGCGTTCCTGCTGGATCCAGTGCCCGCAGCCGTCCAGGATGTGCGAGGAGACGAGGCCCGGAAGCGTGGTGGGATAGTCGGCGATGGCGTCGGCCATCCAGACCGTGGAGGAGTCGAGGGCACCGCCGATGAACAGGGCGGGGCAGGTGAGGCGGGCGCCGTCCCAGACGGACAGGTCCTCCCAGTCGCGGTCGACGTTCCTGTAGCGGTTGAGCGGGCCGGTCGCACCGGTCCTCTCGAGCTCGGCGCTGTGGACGTCCAGCTCCGTCTCCGTGAGCCACGACGGCAGGGCACCGCCGGTGAAGCGGTCCCGCATCGCTGCCCCGGCGGGGACGAAGAAGGGGCTGGCCGCGCCCGGCGGCGGCATCGTGTCGCCGGACAGTGAGGTGTAGAAGCCGGCCAGCCACCCGCGTACGTCGGGTTCGATCTCCGCCTCGGCGCGGCCGGGCTGCTGGAAGTAGCTGACGTAGA
The DNA here is from genome assembly GCF_040630715.1 of Streptomyces sp. NPDC005752. Lineage (NCBI taxonomy): Bacteria > Bacillati > Actinomycetota > Actinomycetes > Kitasatosporales > Streptomycetaceae > Streptomyces > Streptomyces sp. NPDC005752. The sequence goes on from NZ_JBEXYB010000003.1 coordinate 45,106, forward strand.
ACTCTTCGCTCCCGCCGATGGCGGCGAACCCTTCCGTGGGACGGATCGCGTTCCACGGGGCGTAGGGAACGCTGAGCATGGCCACGGACGTGAACACGTCGGGCCGCATCAGCACGCTGTTGGCTGCGATGGGCGAGCCCCAGTCGTGGCCGATGACGGTGGCGGTCTCCTCCCCCAGGGCGTGCACGACTCCGACGTTGTCCGAAACCAGGGCAGTCATCCGGTAGGCGTCCACGGGGCCGGGTGCGAACGAGCGCCCGTAGCCGCGCACATCGACGGCGACTGCACGGAAACCCGCCGCGGCGAGGGCGGAGAGCTGGTGCCGCCAGGAGTACGAGGTCTCGGGGAAGCCGTGGATCATGAGGACGAGAGGACCGGTCCCCTGTTCCAGAAGGTGGATCCGGCCGCCGGGGACGTCCACCAGCCGGTGGACCGCCCCGGGAACGGTTACGGAAGGGGTTGCTGAGGGCGCGGGGGCGGGCTGCGGCATGTGTCTCCTCGGGCTCTTGTGACCGGTCCGGGTGACCATCATTCGGCGCCGCGGTCACACCGGCCAAGAGAAATTGCCGTTTCGGCAAAGACGCAAGCCGTCCGGGTCGGGCCGGCTGTCGCAGGGGTACGCGCACGCCGCGTCCGGGTGCCGGGCCGTCTGCCGTTGAGCCGCTGCCCGGCGCCCCGGGGGCGGGGAAGAACGCGTCGAACTCGCCCCGCCGGGCTGCTCGGACCCGCCCCGTGCCGTCCGGTGCCCGGCCGGGAGAACCCTGGCCGGGCACCGTCGCCTCAGTGAGCCGAGCCGTCCGGCACGAGGCCGTCGGCGGCCAGCCCCTGCAGGACGGCCTCTCCCAGGGCCTGGACGGCGGACATCGGGCGCACCATCACGGTGAACTCCTTGATCCGGCCGTCCGGACCGAACTGGAGCAGGTCGATCCCGTGGATGTCCTTGCCGTTGACCTTGGCCCTGAACAGCAAAATTTCCGAAAGTTCCTGGGCGTCCTCCGCGCTGGTGGACGCCTCACCCTCGAAGTGTCCGACGTAGCGGAAGTCCTCGAACGTGCGCATGAGCACCCCGAAGAGAGCGAGCACCGCCGTCCTGCCCTCGAAGGGCGTGAACTTCACCGGGCTGAAGAGCCGGACGTCCTCGGTGAACAGTTCCTCCAGCGCCGCCGGGTCCCCCTTTTCGACGGCGGACCTGAAGCGCTCGGTGGTTGCGGTGGTCATGGTCATCACTCCCGGGTTCCTGACGGTCGTTGGGTGACCGTTCGCTCCGGTGAGTGTGGCTCAGGGGCCGCCGGGCCGGTGAAGGCGGGTCAGCCGGGCTGGTCGGCGTAGCGGACGGTGACCTTCTCGAATCCGAGTGAGCCGAGCAGGCCCTGGAGCATGGAGGCGGTGTTCTTCTCCGCCCGCTTCGTGAGGCCGCTCTCCTTCGCGGCGTCCCCGATGTGCTTCGCGGCCACCTTGTTGACCGCCTGTTCGCTGCCGGGGTTGTCGGAGAAGAAGTCACCGAGCCGGTCGAGGATCCCCCGCTGCTTGGAGACGGCGTAGGAGCGGTCCGGGTCCAAAGCGGGCTTGCCCAGCACCGCGTGGGGCAGCACGAGTTCGGCCGTGGTGCGTTCGTCGTTGACGGTCACTCCCCCGGCGCCGACCTTGCCGAGGTCGACGGAGGCGCCGACGGTACCGGCACCGACGTACAGGGTCCGGGTTCCCCGGATGGCGTCGGGCAGGTACTTGGCGTCCTTCTCCAGGTCGACGACCACCTGGAAGTTCCCGGCGGCGGCCTCGTACGCGCTCATGTCCTGGATGGACTTGAGCACCGCGGGGCCCGAGCGGTCCGTGGTCTTCTCACCGAAGAGGTCGCCGAAACCCGGCAGCAGGCTGAGCTTGCTGCCCAGGAGCAGCAGCACCAGCGCCGCGGCGCACACCCCGGCGAAGGGCAGGCACCCTCGCGTGCGGGAGCGGCGGGGCTGCGTGCTGCCGCGGCCGGGATCCCCGGCGCTGTCTGTCCTTACGTCAGTGGACGTCATACCTTCCATGTGACCCGGCCCGCGGCTTTCAGTCCGTCCAGGGCCCGGTTGCGTCAAATCCGTTACCGAAGAGGCCCTTTGGAGCGGTCAGGCGCCGGTGGTGCCGTCCAGCCGCTCCCTCAGCAGGTCGGCGTGACCGACGTGCCGGGCGTACTCGGCGATCATGTGTACGTGCACCGTGCGCAGCGAGTAGAGCGAGCCGCGGTGGGTGAAGGTGTCGTCGAGCGAGGCGCCCGCGACCGCCTCGTCGGCAAGGCGTATCTCCTCGATGAGACGGGCGTAGTCGTCGGACGCGCGGTCGGGTGAGTAGTCCTCGAAGTCCGCGTCCTTGCCCTTCTCCGGGTTGTACATCGGGGGCATGGACAGGCCTTGGAGCCCCTCTCGGAACCAGATGCGTTCCACTTTGGCCATGTGCCGTACGAGGCCCAGCAGAGAGAGGTTGGACGGGGCGACGGTCTGCTCGGCCAACTGCCGGCCTGTCAGACCCACGCACTTCCGCAGAAGCGTGCTGCGGTAGAACGCCAGGAAACCGGTGAGCGTCTCGCGCTCGTCCCCGGTGAGCGATCCGGTGGGGCGGGTGACTTCAGGAGCTGTCCATGTCATCGCATGATCATGCCTCCGTTCGGCCGGTGCGCGCGAGGCCCTGGCGGGTAGACGGCTCCCGGCCGCCGGCTGAGGGCCGGCGGCCGGGTCTCCGGGTGCTGCGGTCACTCACTCCAGCAGATCGGCATACGCCCCCAGAGCCAGTGCGACATCGGTCTGCGCCCAGAACCGGTGGTAGGTGAAGACCGGGGCGGCGCCGCCGTCCAGATACGCCTGCACCTTGGGCCAGTTCGGGTCGTCCTTGTAGAACGAGCGGATGGAGAGGAACGTCGAGTCGTTGTCGACCGTGTCACCGTTGGGCATCGCGCCCGTCCAGCCGTTCGGGACGTACACCGGGTCGTCGAACCTGTTGTAGTCGGCGCGGGTTTCGGGAACCGCGACCCCCGCGTCGTCCTGGTAGTGGCTCCACATGCCGTCGAGCAGTCCCTCGGCCGTGTCCTTCGCCTCGGCGTCACCGGACTTGGCGGCGTAGTAGGTCAGCGTCCTGGCATAGGCACCGGCCACACCGACGTCGTTGGTGTAGTCGGCGACCGTGACGTGGAGTCCGGAGTTCGCCCCGGGGTTCGACTCGTTCCAGGTGTCGGGCGCCCCCGACCACTTGAGGGTGGACGGCATGAGATAGGTGCCGTCCGGGTTGATGGTCGTCTCGGACAGGGCCCAGTCGACCCACTTGTCGAGTACGGCCTTGGCCTGGGCGTCGCCCGACTCGTGGTAGTACTCGGCGACCCGTTCCATGGACCATGCCTGGAAGCCGAACCACTGGTTGGAGGGCGGGTCGTGGTAGACGGGCTTCTCGTCGTAGTACATGCCGTGGAACGTCGGCGTTCCGGCCGGAGGCTGGGCGTAGCTGCCCTTCCAACTGTTGGTCGCACCGCCCGCGATGGCGCCCTCGTCGGACTGGAGCCACTGGTAGAACTCCATCTGCCGGTCCAGGCTCTTGGCCCAGTCCTGCTGACCCGTCGCCGACTTGGGCTTCAGGTCGGCGACGGAGCTCAGCGCGTAGGCCGCCATCGGGTTCTGGTAGCCGCCGTGTGCGTGACTCGATCCGATGCGCCAGGACCAGCCGGCCGAGGTGTCGGTGGCACCGCCCCAGGCGTAGTACCAGGACATCAGGTAGTGCGCACTGTCCTTGCCGCTGCCGGCCGGGCAGGTGGTCGGCCCCACGCAGTTGCCGACCTTCTTGAAGTACTTGTCGAACATGGAGTAGCGGAGATAGTCGCCCATCTTCGCGGCCTTGCCGACGGTCGCCGAGACCTCGCCCGCCTTGCCCTGTTCCTTGGCCCACGCATCGGCCCAGTAGGCGGCCTGTACGGCACGGGCGTCGGCGTCAGGAGCGTTGGTGAACTTCCACTGTTTGGCGTAGGAGGCGTCCCCGGTGAACAGGTCCAGGTAGCCGTTCTTCCCACCGTAGGTGAAGTTGTCGCAGGTCGGGTGGGTGACGGTCTCCCAGACCGACTCCTGTGAACCGCGCTGGAAGGTGTTGATGTAGGAGGGCCCGGTCTCCGTGGGACCGGCGGCGCACTTCCCTGGCGTGTTGCCGTATCCGTAGACGTTGTCGACGTCCTGGATCCAGTGCATCCCGTAGATGTCGTCCGTGCCGTACGCACTCTTCAGCTCGGAGGCGATCGGGTCCGAGCCGGAGGACGCGGATCCGTCGAGGACGGCCGGGTACTCGTTCGGCGTGTCGTGCTCGGGCGCGTAGGTGGCCGGCTTCGACGCGTTGTAGAAGGAGTTCGTGGGCTGGTCGGCGTGCGTGGGGATCATGTACTTCTCCATGGTGTCCCACGCGCCGTTGAACTTCGTCCAGTCCCCCGTGATCTTCCCGTACATCGCCTGCAGCCAGATCAGGTAGCTGTATGCCTCCGACGTCGTCTCGTGCCCCTGGTCGGGAGCTTCGACGATCAGGGTCTCGACGGAGTGGTAGGGGATGCCCTCCGAGGAGAAGTAGCCGTTCGCGGGGTCGGTGATCTTCCCGTAGAGGTCGAGGAAGCGGGCGTCGTAGTCCTTCGCCCCGGCGAGCTGGGTGACGGTGACCTCGGACTTGCTGTGGCCGGGGGCGGTGACGGTGAAGGTGGCGGCTCCCGTCCCGGTTGCGTCGGCCGAGACGGTGACCTTCTGGGGCGTGGACCAGTTCGCCGGGGTGAAGGTGAGGCTCACACCACCCGTGACACTCAGACCGGAGTTACCCGCGCTGCGCGCGACCTTGGCGGTGACCGAAGACGCCGGTGCGGTGGACAGCGAGACGTCGAATGTCCCCGACTTTCCCTGCTGAACGCCCAGTTGGGCCGGAGCGGCGACGACGGCCGGTCCGGCCGCGACAGTGATGCCCGCAGGTGGTGACTCGGCGGAGGCGCCGAGACTGTCGTATGCCCTGGCGTACACCGAGTGGGCGCCGGCGGACAGCCCTGTGGCGTTGTAGGCGTACGGGGAGGTCGTGTCCGTGCCGAGCAGCTTCGTGTCGTCGTAGAACTCGACCTTGCTGATCCCCGCCCCGTCCGCGGCGGCCGCGGTGGCGGCCAGGGACACAGGGTCTCCCGCGGAGAAGACGGCACCCGCCGCCGGACTGGTGAGGACGACGATGGGGGGCTGATGGGCGCCCACGCATGCCGTGCCGTTGACCGCGAAGGTGGTCGGCGCGGTGTTGGTGCCGCTGTAGGCGAACTGCGCACCCGTCGTGACGGCCGCACCGGCGGCGATGGAGCCGTTCCAGGCTGCGTTCTTGACGGTGACGTTCCTGCCCGACTGGGACCAGGTCCCGTTCCAGCCGTTGGTGAGCTGCTGGCTGCCGGTGTAGGCGTAGGTCAGGGTCCAGCCGTCGATCGCGGCGGAGCTCCTGTTGGTGACGGTGAGTTCGGTACTGAAGCCCGAGCCCCAGTCGTTGGCCCTGTAGTCGACGCTGCATTGGACGGCGGCGGCCTGGGCCGGCGTGCCGCCTGCGGCTGTCATTCCCAGGGGGAGGGCCAGTGCGGCCACGAGGGCGGTCCACAGGCGCCGTCTTCCGGCTCCGGTCCTACCGGGTCTCCCCGGTAACCATGCTCTTCGTGCGCGTCCTGATGGCATGCGCAGTACCTCCTCGCGGCTCGGCGACATGAGGGTGTGCGGGGTTGAGCACAAGCCTTGAACCAGTGGGAGCGCTCCCAGCATGAGGATGAGGAAAAAAGGAGTCAAGAGACTTGAAGAGTCGAATTATTTCGATGACAAGAGATGCCAACTGGCATGTTGACCGACACCAGTTGACGCTCTACCGTCAAGCCACACCAGTGGGAGCGGTTCCACCAGTCGACGTGCCGTAGGGGGCACGCCCGATCTGCTAGGAGTCGCTCATGTGTCAGATCCCGCACTTGTCACACGTGTTCACGCTGCTCCCCGGAGCAGTCCCGGCATGGCTCACAGCACGGCCGCCGCCATGGTCACGGTCTCCGGATCCGCCCTCGGGGCACGGTGGAGAACAGCACCGCGCCTGAGAGGCACGGCGACTCCCGAAGGGCGGGCAGCGCGGCCGGCGAGGGCCCGAACGGGACACGTTCGAACGGTGCGGGCCCCGCGGAGCGCTTCCTGGCCTCCGGGGCCGAACGGGACCCGCGCCAGAGGTCTCCAGGCTCGACAGCACACTCCGCACCACGGATCCGACCGGCTCCACCGGTCCGGCGGATCGTCCTGCGCCCCCGAACGAGGAGTAATCGCCTGGCCCGAACAGCATGAATCCGCGATCCGCGGACAAGACGGACCACCATCATCCGGAGCAGGTGCCCGGCCGGCGAGACCCAACAGCCGGGCGAGGGACCTGGGGTCAGCCCGCCGGTGATCTCGCCGACCGCTCCGATGCGCACGCCGACGGCATCGGCCACCGGGACGGCGGGGCCCCTGAACCGCCCACCGGCGTACGGCAGCTCCACGACCGCACCACCCGTGCCGACGAGGTCCGCGAGAGCATCCCGCTCGCACCGGTCGCGCCGACGTCCCCCTCGCCGCAGGCGAGATCGGCTGGACACCTGTCCCACCGGCCTCGCCGGCCGGGTCTCGCAGGGGTTCGACGACCAGGAACGCCTCGCTCGGACGCACCTCGAGCACCGGGGACCACTCAAGGGCCCCGTCCTTGATCAGCGACTACGAACGGTATCCCCACCCCGTACGGAATCGGGCTGCGCGATCGTCTGCGCGCCCTCGACAGCTGAGGAAACGGAATTCGCATGAGCCGCACGAGCCGCACCACCCTTCACCGATCCCGAATGGCGCTCATAGCCGCGGGCGTACTTGTCGCCGCAGCCGCGGGCTCCGCCGCCGCGGCGGCGCCCTTCGGAGCCTCCGCCGCAGCGGCGGCCGGCTGCACCGTCGACTACAAGATCCAGAATCAGTGGAACGGCGGGCTCACCGCCGCGGTGAGCGTCACGAACACGGGTGCCGCCGTGTCCGCCTGGCAGCTGGAGTGGTCGTTCGCCGGCAGCGAGAAGATCAGCCAGGGCTGGAACGCCGCGGTCTCCCAGAGCGGTGCCGCCGTCACCGCGAAGAACCTCTCCTACAACGGAGCTCTCGCCACGGGCGCTTCGGCGTCCTTCGGCTTCAACGCGTCGGGCAACGGCAACAGCGCCGTACCCGCGACCTTCAAGCTGAACGGCGTCACCTGCAACGGTGACACGACGGGCCCGACCGACCCGCCGGACCCGACCGACCCGCCCACCGACCCGCCCGCCGGCGCCAAGGCCGACAACCCGTACCAGGGCGCCAAGGTGTACGTGAACCCGGAGTGGTCGGCCAACGCCGCCGCCGAGGCGGGCGGCAGCCGGATCGCCGGCCAGCCGACGGGTGTGTGGCTCGACCGCATCGCCGCCATCGAGGGTGCCAACGGCGGGATGGGCCTGCGCGACCACCTGGACGAGGCGCTGACCCAGAAGGGCTCCGGCGAACTCGTCGTCCAGCTCGTCATCTACAACCTGCCCGGACGTGACTGTGCGGCCCTCGCCTCCAACGGCGAGCTCGGCCCGACCGAGATCGGCCGGTACAAGAGCGAGTACATCGACCCGATCGCGGCCATTCTGGCGGATTCGAAGTACGCGGGTCTGCGCATCGTCACCACCGTCGAGATCGACTCCCTGCCGAACCTGGTGACCAACGCGGGCGGCCGCCCCACCGCCACACCCGCCTGTGACGTGATGAAGGCCAACGGCAACTACGTCAAGGGCGTCGGCTACGCGCTCAACAAGCTCGGCGACGCGCCGAACGTCTACAACTACATCGACGCCGGCCACCACGGCTGGATCGGCTGGGACGACAACTTCGGCGCCTCCGCCGACATCTTCCACCAGGCCGCGACCGCCGAGGGTGCGACCGTCAACGACGTGCAGGGCTTCATCACCAACACGGCCAACTACAGCGCCCTGAAGGAGGAGAACTTCGACATCGACGACGCTGTGAACGGCACCTCGGTGAGGCAGTCCAAGTGGGTCGACTGGAACCGCTACACGGACGAGCTGTCCTTCGCCCAGGCTTTCCGCAACGAACTGGTCTCGGTCGGCTTCAACTCCGGCATCGGGATGCTCATCGACACCTCGCGCAACGGCTGGGGCGGTGCGAACAGGCCGAGCGGCCCGGGCGCCTCCACGAGCGTGGACACGTACGTCGACGGCGGGCGTTACGACCGGCGCATTCACCTGGGCAACTGGTGCAACCAGTCCGGAGCCGGCCTCGGCGAGCGGCCGAAGGCGGCCCCGGAAGCCGGCATCGACGCCTACGTCTGGATGAAGCCCCCGGGGGAGTCGGACGGTTCCAGCAAGGAGATCCCCAACAACGAGGGCAAGGGGTTCGACCGGATGTGCGACCCCACGTACACCGGTAACGCACGCAACAACAACAACATGTCCGGGGCGCTGGGCGACGCCCCGGTCTCCGGGAAGTGGTTCTCCGCCCAGTTCCAGGAGCTCATGAAGAACGCCTACCCGGCGCTCTAGGCTCCGCCTCGGCGGGCTCCGGGCGCTCCGTCGCCCGGGCCCTCCCGACGACTGCGCAGCTTGTCGAACAGGGCGCGTCCGCGAGTCACCGGCGCGGACGCGCTCCGGCGCGCGGGATCAGACTTGGACCCGCTGCCGGGATTCGGCTTGACGGCGGTCTTCGACGTGGCGGAGGGCTTCGCCCTGGCGCCGGCCTTCGTCGTGGCCGCGGGCTTCGTCCTGGTACCGGCCTTCGCCGTCGTGGAAGGTTTCGTCGTGGCCGCACGCTTCGTCGTCGCCGCGGGCTTCGCCTTGGCAGCAGACCTGACCTTGCTCCCGGTCTTCGTCTCCGCGCCCGGCTTCGCCGTGTCCGCCGGCGGCGGACCGTCCGCGAGGGTGTGATAGCGGTGGCTGATCCGTCGTCCCACCAGCGCGTATCCCAGCAGCGCGCCGGACGTGTTGAGAATGACGTCGTCGATGTCGAAGGCCCGCCCCGCAACGAGCGCGCCCTGGGTCAGCTCGACGACCGCCATGACCAGCACGGTCAGCAAGGTCATCCGGAGCATGCGGAGCCGACGTGGGACCAGAATGGGCAGCAGTACACCGAAGGGTGTACCGAGCAGGATGTTGCCGCCCGCCTGCTTGCAGGCGGCGAGGAACGTGTAGTCCTCGGCGTACTGTCGCAGAGACCGCCCCGGCTTCAGATTGGACGTGACCAGGTCCTCCGACGCAGGCGACGGGGTGAGCGTCACCTTCGCCAGGACCACGGAAAACGCAACGAGCGCAAGGAAAGCCGCGACCAACACGGCTGCGCGCAACAGCAGCCGTCCCATGCTCTTACGCCTTACTCCGGCATTCGCCTCTGCTGTCATGGCGGAACTGATGCCCCCAACCTTCGCGGCCACACCCCCCTGCCGGGTGCGACCATGTGGTCATGAGCGCACAGAAGAAGGACGAACTACTGGCGGAGGCCGTCCGGCTGCGGGAACAGGGCCATCCCGAACAGGCCAGAGAACGCCTTCTCTCCCTCACCGCGGCGTTTCCGGGGGCGGTCGACGTCGCCTACCAGACCGCTTGGGTCCACGACGTGCTCGGCCTGGAGGCAGAAGCGGTGCCTTACTACGAACGGTCCCTGCAGGCCGACGGCCTCACGGATGAGGACCGCCGAGGAGCTCTCCTGGGACTCGGCAGCACCTACCGTGTCCTGGGCCGGTTCGGACAGTCGGTCGAGACGCTCCGGCGAGGCGTGTCGGAGTTCCCGGACGACGGAGCGCTGCGCACCTTCCTGTCCATGGCGCTGTTCAACACGGGTGAGCACCACGAGGCCATGCAGCTTCTGCTGCGCCTGGTGGCAACGACGAGCGACAGTCCCGGCGTACAGCGGTACCGTCCCTCCATCGAGCACTACGCGGCGGATCTCACCCGGACCATGTGAGCACGGGTTGTCCTGGCACAGGCCGCGCGGCTTTCCGGCATGTGACGCCCCCGGAAAAAAGGGGGAGCCCCGGCCGGATCGGGGGAATCCAGCCGGGGCGGCTCAGGTGCGGGGAGCGGACCACGGCCGACGGGCTCAGGCCGCTCACTCCCACGTATAGGTGAACGATAAACCACCCGCGACCATTCCCGTCAACTCACCCCACCCTGTGATCCACACCATCACCGCGCAGGCCGGGCCGCTGCCTCCGGGGCCGGGCGCGCGACACCGACGATGGTCAGCGGGCCTCGCGGAACATGACGTGCCGCCGTGCCGCCGGGTCGAACTTCCGCAGTTCCAGCCGGTCGGGATGGCTGCGCCGGTTCTTGCGCGTCACGTAGGTGTGGCCGGTTCCGGCCGTGGACCGGAGCAGGACGACGGGCCTGGTCTCACTGCGCGACATGGGGCCTCCAGACGGGATTGCGACCTCGCCACCGTCATGGCAACGAGTGTCGTTTTCATCTCTGGTCCTACCAACACGCGCGGGACCGTCACCATTCCCACCCCCTGGACACCGGGCCGCTGGTCAACGCACCGACGGCTGGAGAGGTGAGACCGGGCCATGGCAGGCGCCGAACGCACGATCGCAATGCCGAACACCTCATCGACCCGCGCTTCGATCGGAGCTGCGGACCGACTACGCATACGCCTCCTACTCCTGGCGGAAGCGAGCCGTGACGAGCCACGCGCGCGGGCGTAGGACCGCGCGGTGCACGCCGGATGACTTGCGTCAACTCCCCCGCAAGCGCAAGGGTGTTCGGGTGCCTCGGCAGTTTACCCAGCCGACGGCATATGCCGGAAGCAAGAACGCGTCGAGTGTGGCCAAAGCCCTTACGGGGTCTTCCGGCCTGTGCGACAGTCGTATTCGGTCCACCCCCACGAACCGGCCGTACCGCCTGTATCGGAGTGCCAGATGCCGTCCCATCTGTTTGCGGACCGCCCCGCCCCTCAGCCGCCCGAGCGGGATGCCGTCGACGCCCTGATCAACCGGACCCGGCTGCTCCGCGGCGACGTGGACGCCGTGCGGCGCGACACCTCCGTGATCGACGACGACGATCCCCAGCTGCGCTGGCAGCGGGCGCTCTGTGAACTCGCCGTCCATCAGCTGGACGACCTCGGCGAGCATCTGGGGCAGCTACGGGACGGCATCCCGCACGCCACGACCGAGGAGCCGACGGGAGAGGCCACCTCGGCGGATCCTGCAGAGCCGCCCACGGGCTCGCTCCTGAGCAGAGTGGGCAGCGCGGAGTGGAACCTGCTGACCGACGAGGTCAGCTGGTCCGACGAGCTGTACAGGATCTTCGGCCGTCCCCCGGGGGCGGGAGCACTGTCACTGGACGAACTGCCCTCCGTGCTCCTGGCGGAGGACCAGCCCCTACTGACCTCGATGGTGACCGACTGCCTGGTGGACGGCAGGCCGATAGACGGCGAATTCCGGATCCTGCTGCCCGACGGCGGTATGCGCACCCTGCACATGATGGGCGAACCCGTGCTCGACGGGGACGGCTGCACGGCCTCCATGTGGGCGGTTCTGCGGGATGTCAGCAGGCTTCGGCGCAGCCAGCACATCATGGGCAGAACACGGGACACGTTGCGGCGCCAGGAGGAAACGGCCCGGACCGAACACCGGATGGCGGCCGAACTACGGGAGGCAGTCCTTCCCCCGTGGCGCGACTCGCCGCCGAATCGGGGCGGTGGCACGAGCGGCCTGGACGTCGCCACCCACTGTCTGCCTTCGGGGTCGAGTGACCTGATCGGCGGTGACTGGTACGACGCACTGCCGCTCCCGGACGGGAAGACACTGCTCACGGTCGGCGACCTCACGGGCCATGGGATTCCCGCCACTTCGGCCATGGCGATGCTGCTCGGCGCGCTGCGCGGCATGGCCGTGGCAGGCGTGGGCCCAGGGGCGGCGATGGGCCACCTGAACCAGCTGATCGAGTCCTCGGCCCAGCCCACCCTGGGCAGCGCCGTGTGCTGCCGCTTCGATCCGCAGACAGGCACGCTCGTCTGGGCGCAGGCGGGGCACCCAGCGCCGCTGCTGTTCCGCAACGGAGTGGGGCACCCCCTGCCCGCACCCGACGGGGTGCTGCTGGGGGCGGCCTCCGGAGTCGCTTACGAGCAGGACCAAGTGGCCCTGCTGCCGGGCGACGTGCTCGTACTGCACACTGACGGACTCACGCGGCGGAGCCGCCAGGGCGCCGGCCCGGACATGCTGCTGGGACTGGCGCCTCGGTTCGCGCGGGCCCGCACGGCAAAGGACTGCGTGCGCACCGTGCTCGAGGAGTTCGGAGCCGATCGACAAGGCGCAGACTCCTGCTTGTTGGTGGCCCGCGTGGAGGAGTGAGGGGCGTCCCGGTCACGTCGTGGCGAGCCCTGGTTGCAACAGGGGGCCGGCTGCGTGGTCACATGAGGATACGTGGCCTCTGACGCCGCAGACCCCGGCGTCGGCCCTGACCGATGTCGTCAAGGGTTCGTCGGTGACGCTCCCGGTTCAGATCCGGGAGCCGTTGGCCTTCCTGCTCGACGCGCGTGGAGGCAGAGCGCTTTCGATCTCCTGGCGCAGGTCCTCGATCGTGGCGTAGCCCGCGAACTGTCCGGTGAGCCGGTACATCTCGCGCAGCCGGTCCCAGGTCCGATGGGAGGATGTCTCCCCCATCGACACCAGGGCGAGCCGTGCGTAGCGGTCCGCCTGCTCCGGGTCGTCGGCGATGAAGCACGCCGAGGCGAGTGAGATGTAGTCGAAGATCTTGGACCGCTGGCGGCCGTTCACACGCAGATCGAGTGCCCGCTTGGCGTGGCGCTGAGCGGTGGAGGCCGCACCCGGGTCGTGTTCGGCCAGCGTACGGAAAGCCAGGGCCTGCATACCGTGCATGTCCGCTTCGTCGAACATCTGCATCCAACTGGGCGGCGGAATATCTCCTTTGTCCGAGACGAAGAGGTCCTCGGCCTCGCCGAGGGTGCGACGCATGGCCTGACCTCGCCCCATCGACGCCTGCGCCCAGGCCTCGATGGTGTGCAGCATCGCCCGGGTGCGCGGCAGGGTCTCCTCCCCGGAACCGGACTTGGCGAGCTTCATCAGGTCCAGGGCCTCGTCCGGCCGGCCCAGGTGGACCATCTGGCGGGCCGCGCGCGAGAGCGCCTCCCCCGCACGTGGACGGTCACCGCCCTCACGCGCCGCATGGGCGGCGATCACGAAGTACTTCTGGGCGGTGGGCTCGAGGCCGACATCGTGGGACATCCAGCCGGCGAGCACCGCGAGGTTGGCGGCCACGCCCCAGAGACGGCGCTGCAGGTGCTCGGGGTGGTGGTAGGCGAGCATGCCGCCCACTTCGTTGAGCTGGCCCACGACGGCCTTGCGCTGGAGTCCGCCGCCTCTGGAGGCGTCCCAGGCCCGGAACACCTCTACCGAGCGCTCGAGGGCCTCGATCTCCTCGGATCCGACGGGGGCGGCCTCGTAGAGGTCGAAGCCGGCGTTGTCGGCGTACAGAGGGTCGTTGAGGCGGGATCCCCGGGCCGGAGCGGGCTCGGAGTGCAGCCAGTCGTGCATGGCGCCGGTGAGAGCTGAGCCGGCGGCGAGCGCGGTGCCCGCGCCCACCAAGCCGCGTCGGTTGAGCATGAGGTCCATTCCCGTGAATTCGGTGAGGACCGCTGCCGTCCGTTCGGGCGCCCACGGCAAACCGTCGGGATTGTCTTCCGTCCCGGCTTTTCGCCGCTTCCCCACACGCCCGCGTCGGCCGAACCCGAGGTCCTCGATGGTCACGACACGGCCGAGCCGCTCGGTGAACAGTGCTGCCAGCACCTCGGGCACCGGGTCGCGGGGGGACTCCCCCATGTCGATCCAGCGCCGGACCCGCGAGGTGTCGGTGGCCAGTTGGAGGTGGCCCATGGCCGCCGCCTGCCTGTTCACCATTCTCGCGAGTTCGCCCTTGGACCAGCCGGCCAGGCCGAACAGGTCCGATAGACGGGTGTTGGGTTCTCCGGTCACTTCAAGCCCCCAGGTTCTCGGCTGACTTGACCCTAGCCCCCGGGCGGATGCCGGGCGAATATTCGCCAGGGTTCGCCAGGGGGCGCCAGATGTTGTGCCACCCGCGCGCCGGTGTCAGGTAGGAAAGCGCCACCCCGCCCGGCAGCCCTAGGTACTCCCCAGGGTGCCGAACGGCCGCCGGCCGGGGCGGCGCACGCAACTTGTCGGCGCACGAAGGGATCTGTCTCGCTCATGTACACAGCATCGTCCTCCGTGTCCGCCCCGCCCCGGCCGCTCCGCCCCGTGGGGGCCGGCGGCGGGCCGTATCTCGCCCCCCGCGCAGCGTCACCGGCGTCCGCCACGGGTCGGACCCGGCGGGCTGCGGGGCCGGGCACCCAACCCCTCAGTGGAAGACTCGACCTGTCCGGCGCACAGGGCGCGCAGCTGCGGATGGCCATTGCCTCGGTGCACCGCATCTGTCCGGAGTTCAACCCGGTCCAGGTGCTACGCCGCAGCGGACGCTCCGTGCTCATCGTGGGCACCACGGGCCGCGCGACCGCGGTGGCCAAGTGTTTACTCGATCACTCCCCCGCGTGGACGGAGCGGTTCAGGCACGAAATAGCGGCATACCGGGCCTTCGTCAGGCACCGCCCACCTGTCCGGGTCCCGCGTCTCATCGCCGCGGACCCGGAGAACTGCACCCTGGTGATCGAGCGGATGCCCGGCCGCGTCGCGGCACTGACGAGGCACCCGGCGGAGGCACCGCCCCGCGCGGACCTGAGGGCCGTTCTCGGAGCGGTCAGCGGGGTCAACGCGTGGCGGCCACCGGCCGGTCTGTTCGACGCGCCGCTGGACTACGCCTCACGCATCGCCCGCTACCACGAGTTGGGCCTGTTCACCGATCGTGATCTGGGGGACCTCCAGAAACTCCTGCACGGTCTGTCCCATGCGGGCGGCCGCCAGGGCATGGGGCAGTTCTGTCATGGCGACGCTCTGCTCTCGAACATCCTGCTGCCGCCCACCGGCCCGGTGCTGGTCGACTGGGAGCACGCGGGCTGGTATCTGCCGGGATACGACCTGGCGACGCTCTGGGCCGTGCTCGGTGACGCACCCGTCGCGCGGCGCCAGATCAGCCAGCTGGCGCAGGCGGCGGGCGCCGCTGCCCGCGACGCCTTCCTGGTCAACCTCATGATCGTGCTGACCCGGGAGATCCGTACGTACGAGACGGCTGTCCAGCGTGCCATGCGCGAGGGCGCGCCCGCCGGGGGTGGCCAGGCCCGGCAGGGGGTGCTGTCGTCCGGCGAGGAGCAGCGACTGCTGCTGCGCCGTCTGCACGACGACTGCGCGATGGCCCGGCGGGCCGTGCGCGCGGCGGTGGGCACACGCTGAACCAGCCGGAGCTGACTGCCCGGCGGACGGGGTGGGTGCGCTGCGGGACCGGTGCCGACACATGGGTCCCGCAGTGCACTCTCCGCGATGTCAGCTCGTCATGAGCGGGCACGCACGATGTCGACGTCGGAAGCCTTCACGAAGCCGATCCGGTGGCCGATCTGGACGGTCACGTACTTCTGGGTTCCACGGAAATACGTGTGGTCGTACGGTTTCGAGGCGTCGATCGTCGGTGCGTAGTAGTAGCCCGTGGGTGCCTCGCCGCCACCGGGGAACGCCTGCCCCGCCTTGATGGTGTAGACGAGTGGACTGCCCACGGTCGGTTTGACGAAGTCCGTGGGGTACTCGGCCTTCTCCGGGTAGGCGACGCCGTAGACCGGCACGTCCGTCCTGCCTGCTTTCGGCCGCACGACATGACCGGATGTGGGGCTGATGACCCGGGTCCCGGCCGGGGTGCGGAACCACGCCTTCTCGCCGTACCACCAGATCGCCGTCCAGCCGGGCGCCCTGTCCGCCACGACGGCCTGCTGGGTGGCACTGATCTTGCTGCCCCAGTCAGCGGCGCAGTTCGATCCCGGCGTACCGTCCGGGTGCAGCCCCGGGTCGGAGAAGAGCGGCGAGTCCGCTGACGGGCCTGTGTGCAGGGGGACCGCGCTGCTGCCCTGCCGGGGCAGGTCGACGTTCTTCTCGCAGTCGCGGAACTCCTGCTTGTTCTTGGTGAAGACCGCGCTGACGGTGACCAGTTCGCTGTTCCGGGGTGCGCTCGGCACCGTGGGCCTGCCGAGGAGCGCCATGAAGCGGTTCCAGTCCCAGTAGGGGCCCGGGTCCCAGTGCATGTTCTTGGTGCCGGCCGCGCTGGTCGGCGGGACGCCGTCATGACCGATGATGTGCTGCCGGTCGAGGGGGATGTCGTACTTCGCTGCCAGGTGCCGCACCAGCCGTGCGGTCGAGCGGTACATCTCGGGGGTGTACCACTTGGCGCCCTCGGCCGCGACGCCCTCCTGCTCGATCCCGATGGAGTGGGTGTTGAGGTACCAGTTGCCCGCCTGCCAGGCGACGTCCTTGTTCTTCACCATCTGCGTGACGTGGCCGTCGGACGAACGCACCACGTAGTGGGCGGAGCTCTGGTTGGCCGGGTTCTGGAAGATCTTCAGGGTGGTCTCGTAGTCGACCTCGGTGTCGTGCAGGACGATGAACTTGACGGCGTTGCTGTCGGGCCGGTTCGCCGTGTCGTAGTTCCCGTAGGTCTCTTTGTCCGCCGGATCGCCGGTCTGCTGGTAGGCCGCGGGGATCCAGTCGCAGGCAAGACCACGCGGGCATTCCGGTCGTACGGTGTCCGCGCCGGCCGCTGCCGGGGAGAGGAGCGCCACGCTCAGCGCCCCCGCCGTGGTGAGTGCGAGCGCGAGTCTGATCCTCTGCTTCGGCGTCATGACAACCCTTCTGGGGCCGGGCGGTGGCGGAGCGGGCCCCACAGGTGCCCGCGTTCGTTTGTCGGCGCACACTCTGAGGCGCAAGGTGTTGATGAGTCAAGAGTGCAGTGTGCAAGCAGACCTGAGCTTGTACGACTATTTCGGGCTGTGCGTGCCCCGGATGGCCGAGGGGTAGTGCTGGCGCCGACAGGACCGTCCGCGTGTACCGCGCGGAGCTCTTCGAAAGGCCGGACGCACCCATGGCACAGCCCTTCACCTTGCCGGACTTCTACGTTCCGTACCCGGCGCGGCTCAACGCGCACCTGGAGGCGGCCCGGAGCCACACCCGGGAGTGGGCACGCGGAATGGGAATGCTGGAGGGTTCGGGGGTCTGGGAGGAGAAGGACCTCGAGGCCCACGACTACGCACTGCTCTGTGCGTACACCCATCCCGACTGCTCGGCCGAGGCGCTGTCCCTCGTCACCGACTGGTACGTGTGGGTCTTCTTCTTCGACGACCACTTCCTGGAGCTCTTCAAGCGCACACGGGACCGTGAGGGCGGCAAGCGGTATCTGGACCGGCTGCCCGCCTTCATGCCGATGGAGCGCGGCGCGGCCACGCCCGAACCCGTCAATCCTGTGGAGGCGGGGCTCGCCGACCTCTGGGCCCGGACCGTACCGAGCATGTCGGACGCCTGGCGGGCCAGGTTCGCGGAAGCGACGGAGAACCTCCTCAACGAATCCCTGTGGGAACTGGCGAACATCGACGAGGGTCGCATCGCGAACCCCGTCGAGTACATCGAGATGCGGCGCAAGGTGGGCGGAGCTCCCTGGTCGGCGGGGCTCGTGGAGTACGCGGCCGGCGCGGAGGTGCCCGCCTCGGTTGCCGGCGCGCGCGCGTTGCGGGTGCTGAGCGACGCGTTCTCCGACGGTGTGCATCTGCGCAACGACCTGTTCTCCTACCAGCGTGAGGTGGAGGAGGAGGGCGAGAACAGCAACGGTGTGCTGGTTCTGGAAAGGTTCCTGGGCTGCTCGACCCAGGAGGCGGCCGAGACGGTCAACGATCTGCTGACCTCGCGCCTGCAGCAGTTCGAGAACACCGCCCTCACCGAACTCGGGCCGCTGTGCGCGGAGAAGGGGCTGAGTGCGGACGAGACGGTGGCCGTCCTCGCGTACGTGAAGGGACTCCAGGACTGGCAGTCCGGCGGCCATGAGTGGCACATGCGCTCCAGCCGTTACATGAACGGCGGCGGTGCGGTAAAGAGCGCGCCCGGTTTCGGTATGGCCGCGGCCTCGCTCCGCCTCACCCCGCGGTCCGAGTCCCTGCGGCTGCGCAGCCACACCCACGTTCCCTACCGGCATGTCGGTCCATCCCTTCTGCCGGACTTCGACATGCCGTTCAGCACGACGCTGAGTCCGCACCTGGACGGCGCACGCGTGCGGATCGTGGAATGGTCGTACCGGATGGGTCTGCTCGAGGCACAGCCGGGCGTGCCTGGTTCGCACATCTGGGACGAGGATCGGCTCGTCGCCACCGATCTGCCTCTGTGCGCGGCCGGGTTGCACCCCGATGCGACTCCGGACGAGCTCGATCTGTCCTCGGGCTGGCTGACCTGGGGGACCTACGGTGACGACTGGTTCCCGGTGGTGCACGGCCGGTCCCGTGATCTGGCCGGGGCCCGGCTGGCCAACGAGCGGCTGTCGCTGTTCATGCCGCTCGACGGATCATCCGTGCCCGAGCCGGTCAACGCCCTGGAACGCGGGCTGTCCGACCTCTGGCAGCGTACGGCCGGCCCGATGGACGAGAGCGCGCGCCGTACGTTCCGGGAAGCGGTGGAGTCGATGACCGCGAGCTGGCTGTGGGAGCTGGCGAACCAGGCACAGAACCGGATTCCCGATCCGGTGGACTACGTGGAGATGCGCCGGGCCACGTTCGGTTCGGACCTGACGATGAGCCTGTGCCGGCTCGGTCATGGCAGGAAGGTACCGGACGCGGTCTACCGCAGCGGCCCGATGCGTTCCCTGGAGAACGCGGCCGCCGACTACGCGTGCCTGCTGAACGACGTGTTCTCGTACCAGAAGGAGATCGAGTACGAGGGTGAGGTGCACAACGGCGTCCTGGTCGTGCAGAACTTCTTCGGGGTCGACTATCCGACGGGGGTCGCGATCGTGGGCGATCTCATGAAGTCGCGGATGCGCCAGTTCCAGCACGTCGCCGAGCGGGAGCTCCCGGTGCTGTACGACGACTTCGACCTGGACGCCGAGGCCAGGGAGATCCTGGCGGGTTACGTCGTGGAGCTCCAGCACTGGATGGCGGGCATCCTGATCTGGCACCGGGACTGCCGGCGCTACCGGGAGGAGGATCTGCGGCGGGGCAGCGGCACCCCGTGGCACATCAGCGGTCCGACGGGGTTCGGGACGTCGGCGGCGCGGGTGCCCCGGCCGCTGACGGCGCAGGTACGTTTCAGCCCTGCTGGAACAGCTCCGCGGGAAGGGGCTTCAGCAGGGCGTACAGGTCGTCCGTGATGGGCCTGTCCCAGCTGGCGATGGTGACGAGCACTCCGTCGCTCCGGTCGAACTGGACGCAGGAGATCCGGCTCTCGGAGAGCTTGATCCGGCGCACGATCAGCAGGCTGTCGCCCTGCATGACGGGCACGTCCTCGGTGCCGGTGACCTCGATCGGCTCGTCGTTCTCGAGCGCGAGCAGGAGTTGCGCGACCTCGAAGGGGACCTGGCCCTCCTCGGTGTCGCGGGCGGGTGATCCCTCCGGCAGATTGCCGATGATCATCGCCGGGCCGCGGCCGCCGAACAGGTCGTAGCGCAGGAACACGCCCTGGCAGCTCCCGTCGGGGGCGGGCAGCAGACCTGCGCCGAGGTTGCCGGGCCAGTCCCCCGGGTCCATGGCCAGGACGTCGAAGTCCGGGCCCGCGGGTGTGGCGGCGCTACGGCGGCGGAGGAAGGACATGGGGGCAATGGTACGTGGCCCGGCTCACGTCGCGGAGCCGGGCACTGCTACCCCGACTCCGCGGCCAGCGCTCCGAGCACCCGGACCGCCTCGGCCGCGCGGTCGTACGGCACGAACAGGTGATCGTGGTGGAACCCGGCGACCACGTTGCAGCTGATCCCCGCGTCGGTGAGTGCCAGGGCGACCGCCGCGGTCAGTCCGACGGCGTCCAGCGCCGAATGCACACGGAGCGTGATCCAGCCGGCTACGAAGTGGTACTCCAGCCCCGACGCCACGGCGTGCGTCTCGGGGACGACGAGGGTCAGCCCTTCCTGCTCGGAGACGGTGACCACCGGGGTGACACCGCTGGGGACCTCGTCGCCGGGCAGGGTGGTGTAGACATAGCGGCCGGGCTTGAGCTCCGGCCGCATGCCGTGCAGCAGTGTTCGAAGATCGCGCTCACCCGTCATGCGGCCACGCTACGGCTACGCGGACGCAGCCGCACGGAGGGCGGATGCGACGGGGTGCGGGTGCGAGTGGGCCATTCGGGCACGCCATGTATCCATACGCTCACCATGCGTGGCACAGGCGGTTGATCGCCCATAGCTTCGGCTCATGAGAAGAAGACACATGAAATGCCTGGCGGGCATCACTCTCGCCACGGCCACCACCCTGGGCCTCGCGGCCGTTCCCTCCGTCGCGTCCGGTCACAGTGATCTTGTGGTGCATCCGGGCGAGTCGATCCAGAGCGCGGTCGACGCGGCGCGGCCCGGCGACACCGTCCGCGTCCTGGCCGGCACGTACCGCGAGAGCGTCCTGATCACCAAGCCCGGCCTGACCCTGCGCGGGTCGGGCGGGCGGACGGTGATCGCGCCGGCGGCCGCGAAGGGCGCCAAGGCCGCCAACGCCTGTGCCACGGGCGGGAACGGCCTCTGCGTCATCGGGAAGAAGGGCCACACGGTCGACGATGTCCGCATCCGCTCACTGACCGTCTCCGGCTTCGGCAAGAGCGGCATCTGGGCATCCTGGACCGACGGTCTCTCCGTCCGCGGGGTGTCCGCCCTCAAGAACGGCACCTGGGGTATCGCGCAGGAGCGGTCCACCCGCGGCGACTTCCGGCACAACACCGCTACCGGCAACGGTGACGCGGGCATCTTCGTCGCCAACTCGGTCAGCGAGGAGGGCGGGGCGACCGACACGGGCGGGACCCTGATCGTGGACAACTCCGTACGCGGGAACCGTATCGGAGTCACCGCCCGCCGGGTCAGGAACCTCGTGATCGACGGCAACACCCTCACCGGCAACTGCAGCGGCGTGTTCGTCGTGGGTGACGAGTCCAAGCCGGCGGCCGGGGCGATGACGATCAGCGGTAACCGGATCGTCAGGAACAACAAGTTCTGTCCGGCGACCCCGCGCCTGTCCGCGATCCAGGGATCCGGCATCGTCCTCACCGGCAGCGAGGCCACGAACGTGCATTCCAACATCATCCGGGGCAACGTGGGCTCCACGCCGCTCTCCGGCGGAATCCTGCTGTTCAAGAGCTTCGTGGGTGCGCTGAACACCGACAACACCATCAGCGACAACCTCGTGCGCGGCAACAAGCCGGCCGACCTCGCCAACCGCGACACCTCGGGCACCGGCAACACCTTCGTCAGCAACACCTGCGGGACGTCCGTCCCGGCCGGGATGTGTGCCGGATGACGGCTCACCGCCGCGCAAGTCGCACGAGGAGAATCGAGACGGTATGACGACCGTGAGCCCCACCCCCGACACCACCCCCGCCACACCCCCCTTCACCACACCTCAGGTTTCCGCCGGCCAGAACCCGGCTCCGTCGATGCGGCTCCGGGAGCTCGCGTTCGGGGCGGCCTGCGCCGCGGCCGTACGCGCGGCGGCCAGGCTGGGAGTCGCCGACGCGCTGGGCGACACACCGGCATCGGCCGCGGAGCTCGCGCTGGTCGTGGACGCCGAACCCGCGCCTCTGCGACGGCTGCTGCGCGCACTGTGCTGCTACGGGATCTTCAGCGAGGCGGCCGACGGGAAGTTCGTGCACACGGACATGTCCCGGCTGCTGCGTGAGGACGACCCGAACAGCCTGAAGTACATCTCCCTGTGGTGCACGGAGCCCTGGACCTGGGAGGTCTGGCCGCATCTCGACGACGCGGTGCGCTCCGGCTCGAGCGTCTTCCCGGGGACGTTCGGCAAGGGCTTCTTCGAGTATCTCCACCAGGACGCGGGCGAGTCCGCGCAGGTGTTCAACCGGGCCATGACCACGTCCAGCGTGCAGTCCGCGCAGGACGTGGCCGACCTCCTGGACCTCACCGGGGTGTCCTCGGTCGCCGACATCGGCGGCGGTCAGGGACACGTTCTGGCGAGTCTGCTGGAGAAGCACCCCTCGGTGCACGGAACCCTCCTGGACCTGCCGGGCGTCGTGGCCCGCGCGGACGCCCGGCTGCGGGAAGGCGGCCGGCTCGCCGACCGGGTCCGGATCGTGCCCGGGGACTGCCGTGAGGACATCCCGTTCGAGGTGGATCTGTACATCATCAAGAACATCCTCGAATGGGACGACGAGAGCACCCGCCGGACCCTCGCCAACGTCGTCGCCGCGGCCCGGCCCGGAGCCCGAGTGGTGATCATCGAGAACCTCGTGGACGACACCCCGTCGATGAGGTTCACCACCGCCATGGACCTGCTGCTCCTCCTCAACGTCGGGGGTGCCAAGCACACCCGGGAGAGCCTGGTCGGGCGGATGTCCGACGCGGGTCTGCGAGTGGGCGAGATCCACCCCGTCAACGCGTACCTGCACGCCTTCGAGTGTCTCGTGCCGTAGCGCGGCCCCGGCGGACAGAGATCGCCCCGGGTCCGGCACTCAGGTGCCGGACCCGGGGCGATCGTCCGTGTGTCAGGCGGCGCCGTCGCTCTGCCAACGGTAGAACTGCTGCGCCATCGCGTCCTTGGGGCCGCGCCAGGTCTGCGGGTCGTACGGGCTCACGAACGCGGAAAGCCGGTCGCTGACGGCCTTGAACTCCGGGTGCTCCGTCACCTTGGCGATCTCCGGGCCCGGAGGGCGGTCGGACTCGATCAGGTGGAGGTACACGTCGCCGAACTGGAACAGGGTGCGCCTGTTCACTCCGACGAGGTGCGGCAGGTCGGTGTCGTCGGAGGCCGCGAACAGCTTCGCGATGTCCGGCGCGGATTCGGGCGCCATCCGGGCGACGATCAGTGCGTGGTGCATCTGGCTGCCTTTCGGGGCATCAGTTGGCGGGGACCGAGGCGGAGCGGCGTTCCCGGTCGCGCTGCTCGATCTTGTCGCGGATGAGCTCCAGCTGGACGCGTGAGTTGCGGTTGATGTTGTCGGTCATCCACGCGTCGTCGACCGGTGCGTCGGGGCGCATCGCGAAGTCCTGGCGCCAGTGCATCCGCGTGCCGCCCGGGACCTCCGAGTACTCCCACCGGATGTCCATGTGCTGGAACGGGCCGGGCTCGACGCGCCTGGCGCGCACGTTGCGGCCCTTGCGGTCCGTGGTGCGTTCCGAGACCCAGCTCCAGACCTTGCCGTTGTCGTCGGGGTGCATGGTGAGGCGGAAGGTCGTCTTCTGGCCCTCCCGCTTCATCACCTCGACGGCCGCGTACTCGCTGAACAGCTGCGGCCAGTTCTCGAGGTCGTTCGTCATGTCCCAGACGAGGTCCAGGGGTGCGGCGATGGTGATCTCGTTCTCGGTGTGTCCGGACACGTCAGGCTCCTGTCACGAGGGTGTTGTTCACGAGGTCGAGGAACTCGCCGGGCGTCTTGCACCGGTCGGCGTCGACGGGCAGCGGGTGACCGTACCGGTTCTCGAGCGCGGCCACGATGCCGAGCAGGCCGAGCGAGTCCAGGCCGTACTCGTCGAAGGCCGAGCCGGGACGGCTCGACATCTCCGACGGGTCGACCGTGAGGCCGGCACCGTTCTTCATCAGCGTGGCCAGTTCTTCGTACGTCAGCTGAGCGGTCATGAGGGACTACTCCTTCTCACAGCGAGGTGTCGGTGGGCTGCCGCAGCACCAGGGCCGAGTTCGAGCCCATCAGCCCGCGGCTCAGCACGAGCGCAGTGCGCAGTTCTGCGGGACGCGCGCGTCCGGTGACCACGTCGAGGTCGTGGCACACGTCGAAGACGTTGGGCGTCGGGGGGATCAGACCGTGTTCCATGGCGAGTACGGCGGCGGACGTGTCCAGCACGGGCGCTCCGCAGTAGGCGCGGCCGATGCCGGTCTTGGGTGCCGTGACGGGTACGCGCCGACCGTGTGCGCCGAGGGCGTCGGCGATCGCCAGGGCCTCGGCACGGTCCGCCGTGGGCACACCGAGGGCGTCCGCGAAGACCACGTCGATCTCCTCGGGTGCGCAGCGGGCTTCGCGCAGCGCGCCTTCGATCGCCCTGGCCAGACCCGCACGGGATTCCTCCCACCGTGCGGCGCCGGTGAAGGTGGCGGCGTGCCCGGCCAGTTCGGCCCGGATCCTGGCGCCTCGGTCGCGGGCCGCCGTGTCCTCCTCCACCACCAGCATGGCGCCGCCCTCGGCCGGCACGAATCCACAGGCGTCGGCGGTGAACGGCCGGTAGGCGCGGGTGGGTTCGTCGCTCAGGCTGAGGTCGTCGTAGCCGAGCTGGCAGACGACGGAGTACGGCGCGAGCGGCGCTTCGGCCGCGCCGACGACGACGGCGTCGGTGCCTCCGCGGATGGAACGCGCGGCGTGCATGAGCGCGTCCAGACCGCCGGCCTCGTCGCTGGCGACGACGGCGCACGGCCCCTTGAAGCCACCCCGGATCGAGATCTGGCCGGTGCTGGCCGCGTAGAACCAGGCGATGGACTGGTAGGGGCCGACGAAGCGGGAGCCCTGCCCCCAGAGCCGCTGCAGCTCGCGCTGGCCGAACTCACCGCCGCCGGAGCCGGCCGCGGTGACCACGCCCACCTTGAACGGCGCGTCCTCGTAGTCGGCTCGCCCGAGCCGGGCGTCGTCGAGGGCGAGGTCGGCCGCCGCCATCGCGTAGTGCGTGAAACGGTCGGTCTGGACGAGGTAGCGCTCCTCGATGAACGCCACCGGGTCGAAGTCCCTGACCTCGCCCGCGACCTTCAGCGGGAGGTTCTCGCAGCCCTCGCGGGACACCAGGTCGAGGACGCTGACGCCTTCCTGGGTCTGCTTCCAGAAAGCACCGGCGCCGGTCCCGTTGGGGGCTACGACGCCGATCCCCGTGATGACGGAACTGCGGCGTGCCGGGGTTGCCGGGGTTTTCATGGGGTCCTCCCGCCTGATCGGGTCATGGCGACGGCGGACTGGAATCCGCCGAAGCCGCTGCCGACCGAGAGCACGCTGCGCAGCTTGAGGGACCGCGCGGTGCGGGGTACGTAGTCGAGGTCGCACTCGGGGTCGGCGGTCTCGTAGTTGGCCGTGGGCGGCACTGTCTGGTGCTTGAGGGCCAGGACGCACGCGGCGATCTCGATCGCTCCGATGGCACCGAGGGAGTGGCCGACCATCGACTTGATCGAGCTCATGGGCACCTTGTAGGCGTGCGCGCCCAGGGCCCGCTTCACGGCCGCCGTCTCGTGCCGGTCGTTCTGCTTGGTGCCGGAACCGTGCGCGTTGACGTAGTCGACCTGCGATCCGTCGAGCCGGGCGTGCGCGAGGGCGGTGTTGATGGCCTCGGCCATCTCCAGTCCCTCGGTGGTCAGCCCGGTCATGTGATAGGCGTTGCCGAAGGTGGCGTAGCCCGATATCTCGCAGTAGACGGTCGCGCCGCGGGCGCGGGCGTGCTCCAGGTCCTCGAGGATGAGGACGGCGCCGCCCTCGCCCATGACGAAACCGTCCCTGTGGGCGTCGAACGGCCTGGAGGCGTGTTCCGGGTCGTCGTTGTTCGCCGAGGTCGCCTTGATCGCGTCGAAGCAGGCCACCGTGATGGGGGTGATCGGCGTGTCGGACGCTCCGGCGACGCAGATGTCGACCCGGCCCTCCTCCACGGAGTGGAAGGCGTACCCGATCGCGTCGAGGCCGGAGGTGCAGCCCGTCGAGACCGTCTGTACGGGTCCGTGGGCGCCGACCTCCTCCGCGACCGCGGAGGCGAGGGTGCTGGGAGCGAATGCCCGCTCGAGGTGGGCTCCCGCCGGCCGGGGGTCGACGTCCCAGCGCGCGCCGCTGCCGCTTACCGCGACGTAGTCGTGCTCCAGGCGGGTGGTACCGCCGACCGCGGTTCCGAGGGACACCCCGATGCGCCAGGGGTCCTCCTTCTCCAGGTCGAGTCCGGCGTCGCCCAGTGCCTCCCTGGCCGCCACGAGGGCGAACTGGATGTACCGGTCCGAGCGGGCTATCTGCTCGGCGTCCAGGCCGTGGGCGACGGGGTCGAAGTCGCACTCGGCGGCGATGCGCGAGCGGAACTCCGCCGGGTCGAACAGCGTGATGCCGCGCGTCGCCGTACGGCCGTTGGCGAGCAGGTCCCAGAACGCGGGGGCTCCGATGCCACCGGGTGCGACGACGCCCACCCCGGTGACGGCCACGCGCCGCCGGGTCATGAGGCCGCCCCCGTTCGTTCTGGCGGGGCGTAGCCGTCACTGGGGTCCGCGGTCTCCGTGACCTCGGTGTCCACGTGGCCCAGTTCCGGACGCGGGGCGAGCGGGCCGAGGTGGAAGACCATGCGCGCCTCCACGTCTCCGACGTTGCGGAAGCGGTGGCGGACGTGCGGCGGGATCAGCAGGCCCTGGTCGGGCCGCATGGCGTGCGTCTCGCCGTCCAGGTCCACTTCGAGGAGCCCGTCCACGACGTACACGAACTCTTCGGAGTACGGGTGGTAGTGCTCGCCGATTCGGTCACCGGGGTCGACGATGGCCAGCCCCATGAAGCCGCTGGTGGCACCCACCGCCGTGGGTGTGAGCAGGGCGCGCAGGTCACCTCCGCGCCTGCGGTTGGGCTGAGTCTCGCTGAGGTCCACGATGCGAGGCCGGTGGGTGGTCATGGCTGGTCTCCTCCAGGCACTTTGTGCGGTGTGTCGGCAGTGCGGGTGGGCCCGGTTGCCGGTGGCGCGTCAGGACTGGGTGGCCCGACGGTCGGTGATCAGGTTCATCTCGGCCTGCGCGAGGAAGCGCGCGGCCTCCTGGTCGGTCGTCGGCATGCCGTTCGCGCCGCCGTCCAGCAGCCGGCCGAGCATGGCCGCCTTGCGGTGGCCGCCGATGCCGAGTGCCTGTGTGGGGTGTGCGCCGAGCGGGCCGTTGACCTCGAGGAGCCGCACCACGATGTCGTCGCGCTGGAAGATCGTGCTGCTCTCGATGGGGCTCGACGCGTCGTTCGCCGCTTCCTCGTCCTGGCCAGCGAGCAGCCGGGCCAGTGCCATGCCGCAGCCTTCCTTGGCCTGGTAGAACAGCGAGTGCCGCCGGACGTCCTCGGGGGCGTGGCGTCCTGCCTTCACGTGGTGGACGGTCGGGAGGGCGGCCCGGGTGAAGAACATCCGGGCGGAGTCGGGATCGTTGAGGTCGCGGTCCTGCTCCAGGTAGGGGTTGATGGCCTCCTCGACGGCCCTGACCTCGGGCTGGCGGGAGACGTGGCGCAGTGCCGCCATGAGGTCGCCCTCGACCTCGACCGCTCGCACGACACGGTTTCCGTGCATGAAGAGCGAGGTGCGCCGCAGCCTGGTGTTCTCGTCGACACGGGCCTGCGGTGAGTCGTAGTCGGCGAGGATCTTCGCGACCCTCTCCTCCGTCCCGGGCTTCACCGTGAAGGTGAGTGCGTGACGCACGACGCCGTCGCCGAGGCGCGGACCGGCCTGGAGACCGCCCTTGGCCTTCTCCGAGGTGCCCTCGAAGGCGACGCCGGTCTCCCGCAGGACGCTGAAGCGCAGGGAGCGGGTGTCGCGTACGCAGCTGTGCAGCGGCTGTACCGTCGCCACGTGCTCCTCGCTGTTCACCCAGGCGAGGAACGGCGGCGCGCTCTCCCACTCGCTGGTGATGAGCCACTGCGAGGGGTTCTCGATGGACTGGCACAGTTGGTCACTGATGTGTCCGGGGATCGAGGCCACCTGGTTGCGCATGTGCTCGTACGCCTCGAGGAACTCGTTCTGGGCGCCGTCGTACAGGTCCATCATCAATATGACCCGGAGCCTCGAACCGTCGAAGGCGGACTGAGATATCCGTTCCGAGACGTTTGCCATCTTGCGCTCTCCTTCGAGACTGTGCGGCGGCCACATCCTGTGACCCCTCGTCATCCATCGGTTTCGGTGGAAGCGGCGCAGGCCCTGCCCGCCGGCACGTGACGTCCGCCCCCTCGTCGCGGGCATCGCTCCCGCGACTGATCGTGGAACGCCGGTACGGGCGGCGCGAGATTTATGAACCGTTCAGGTGAGGCGTCGGCTCCAGCCCGGCCGAAGCCCTCCCGCGAGGGCATGGACACTGCATCCGTCACGCGTCCGAGCTGGAGCAACTGATGAACGAGAACGTCGACCTCCGCGTACCGGTCCTCATCGTGGGTGGCTCCCTGGTGGGCCTGTCCGCCTCCCTCTTCCTGAGCCGGCTCGGGGTCCGTCACCTGCTCGTGGAGAAGCACGGCAGCACCTCGACCCACCCGCGGGGGCGCGGGAACAACGTCCGCACGATGGAGGTGTTCCGGACCGCGGGCGCGGAGCAGCTGATCCGGGACGCCGCATCGGTGCTGGCGGACAATCACGGCATCCTCCAGGCCGGGTCGCTCACCGGCGACGACCAGGAGTGGCTGTTCAAGGAGATCGACCCGGGCGGCGGGCTCGCCAGGTTCAGCCCCAGCGGCTGGTGCCTGTGCAGCCAGAACGACCTGGAACCGGTGCTTGTCTCCCATGCGCGGGCGCAGGGCAGCGAGCTGCGGTTCTCCACCGAGCTGCTCACGTTCGAGCAGGACGCGGACGGGGTCACCGCCGTGGTGAAGGACCGGGAGACCGGGGAGCACACCACGGTGCGCGCCGACTACCTCATCGCGGCCGACGGGCCCCGCAGTCCGGTCCGGGAGCAGTTGGGCATCGGCCAGACCGGTCCGGGCGACCTGTTCCACAACGTGAGCATCACGTTCCGCTCACGGCGGCTCGCCTCCGTGGTGGGTGACCGGCGCTTCATCGTCTGCTACCTGACGAACCCGGAGGCGGACGGGGCCCTGCTGCCCGTGGACAACGAGGAGCAGTGGGTGTTCCACGCGCCGTGGCAGCCCGACCGGGGCGAGACCCTGGAGGACTTCACGGACGAGCGGTGCGCGGAGCACATCCGCAGGGCGGTCGGGGCGCCGGACCTGGACGTCGAGATCACGGGCAAGGCACCGTGGCACGCCGCCGAGCGGGTCGCCGAACGGTACGGTCGCGGACGGGTCTTCCTCGCCGGTGACTCGGCGCACGAGATGTCCCCCACCGGGGCCTTCGGCTCCAACACCGGCATCCAGGACGCGCACAACCTGGCGTGGAAGCTGGCCGCCGTGCTCGACGAGGCGGCGGGGCCGGGGCTTCTCGGGACGTACGAGGCGGAGCGGCTACCGGTGGCCAGGGCCACGAGTGCGCGTGCGTCGGCCCGTTCCGGAGAGCACAGTCATCCGGGTTACGCCGGCTCGCCCGGGCCCGGCGGCGGCCGCAAGGGCGGCATGCTCACGGTGGCACTCGGTTACCGCTACGCACGGGGTGCCGTCCTGGGCGTCGATCCGGCCCTCCCGGTGGTGCCCGAGGGCATGGGTCTCACGGGCGAACCCGGCACGCGGGCACCGCACATGTGGCTCGGCCGGGACGGCGGTCGCGTGTCGACCCTGGACCTCTACGAGAAGTCGTTCGTTCTGCTGTGCGATGCCCGTTGTCCGGACTGGCGGACGGCGGCTCAGCAGGTGGCGAAGCGCCTGTCGGTCCCCCTGGAGGCTTTCGGTGTCGGCTCCCTCCCGGACGCGGACCTGGAAACCGAGGACGGGGCCGACTGGGCGGCCTCCCACGGGACGTCCGCCGAGGGCGCCGTTCTGGTACGTCCCGACGGATTCGTGGCCTGGCGCTCCGAGACCGCCGCGGCGGACCCGGAGGCGACGTTGTACGAGGTCATGATGACTCTGCTCCACCGCGGCTGAGACGGCGCGGCCGACGGGCCCCAGCGGCCCGTCAGCCGACGCCGAACGCCCTGAGGGCGGCGAGGAACGCCCGCGGGTTGTCGGCGTGCACGAGGTGGCCGGCGTCGACGGAGACGAACTGCCCTCCGGCTATCTGCCGTGCCGTCCACGCCAGTTGCTCCTGGTCGACGTGGCTTCGTGACCCTCCCACGACGAGTGTCGGAGCGGTGATCTCGCCCAGGTTCTCCCGCCCGGCGGGGTCCGGGGCGTTCAGCTGGGCGTCGGTGGACGGGACCACCTGCCAGTCGTGGTCGCACTCTCCCGGCGGCCGCTCGGCCGGCGGGCGGGGCGGGTCGAGCGGGAGCAGGGCCGGGGCGTCCTCGACGACCAGTGTCCCGATCAGTGCCGGGTGTCCGGCGGCGAGCAGCAGTGCCGCGACTCCGCCCATGGAGTGCCCGATCACGGTCGCCCCGGGCAGGTTGCGGGCCTCCAGGAAAGCGTGCAGGTCGTCGCGGAAGAGTTCGAAGGAGTAGCGGCCCGGCCAGTCGCTGAGGCCGTGACCGCGGAAGTCGACGGCGTACACCCGGTGGCGGACCGCGAGTTCCTCGGCGATGCCCGTCCAGTCCAGGCTGCTCCCTCCCCGCCCGTGTGCGAGGACGACCGGTGGTGCCGAGGGCTCGCCCCAGGTGCGGTACGCGAGGCGGATCCCGCCCGCCTGGACGCTGCTGACGTCGGGGTCGAGGAAGGCGGTGACGGTGCGGACGAAGGAACCGGGGTCGTCCATCCACGGAAAGTGGGCGGCGCCCCGCTGGACGACGAACTCCGCGTGCGGGAAGACCGCGGCCAGCCCGGCCGCGCGGTCGGGGCTGGGGCCGCCGTCGTACTCCCCCGCGAGGACGAGCACGGGCACCGGCAGCTCCCGCAGCGCGGCGACGGTGGCCTCGGTGTCGAGGCCGTCCTCGGGGTAGTAGAACGACCCGGCCGAAGCGTTGCGCTGCGCGGGGGACTCCGCGGCATGCGCCTGGGCCGCCGCGTCCCAGCGCCCGTAGGTGAACGGCCGGACGCCCGCCCACGCCCCGGGTGTGGCTCGCCCGGCCCGGATCTCGTCCAGGGCGGCCCGCGCCTCGGCGTACCAGGGTTCATGGGCGCGCAGCTCGGCGGCTTCGCACCGGTCCTGGTCGGTGGCTGGCATGCCCAGGGTGCCCGTGCCGGGCGTGACGAGGGTGAGGGAACGCAGTCGCCCAGGATATTTCGCCGCGTACAGCGCCGCGAGCTCCCCGGCTGCGGAGTGACCCAGCAGGTCGGCGCGTTCGAGGCCGAGGTGCGCGCGGAGTGCCTCGACGTCCTCGACGAGCCGGTCGATCCGGTAGGTCGACGGGTCGTGCGGGACGGCGGAGTCACCGGTGCCCCGGAGATCGAGCAGAACCAGCTGCCGCACCCTGGACAGACCGCCGAGGTCGCCGAAGTAGCGGGCGGCCCGCATGGGGCCACCGGGCAGGCAGATCAGCGGTTCACCCTCGCCGACCAGATGGTAGGCGAGTTCGGTTCCGTCGTACGTGCTGAAGATCGGCATGGTTGCCATGTAAACAGGGACGGCGGCGCGCTGCGATCGCGTACGCCCTCAGCGGATCAGGTGACGGGTGTGCCGGTCAGGAGCCGGCCTGCCGCTCGCCGGGCCTTACGTGCGACGGCTGGAACAGCCGGGACCCGGAGAAGGTCGCGCTCGCCCGCACACCGGACTCGAGCCGGCGAGTTGTCCACAGGGGAGCCTCCGCCCCTTGCCAGAACCCCCTGCCTCCTGAATTACTGCTCCCAGGAGGCGACCGAATGGTCGGTCGCCCGTCGGCGAGGGGTGATCCGTATGACCGAGCTGCTTGACACCGGCGAGCGGCTCGGCCGCGGTGAGCTCGAGGCCCTGCAGCTGGAGCGGCTCCGGACGACGCTGCGGCACGCGTACGAGAACGTCGGCTTCTACCGTGCGGCCTTCGACAGGGCAGGGCTGCGCCCGGAGGACTGCCGCACGCTCGCCGATCTCTCCCGGTTCCCGTTCACCGTCAAGGCCGATTTGCGAGACAACTACCCCTTCGGGATGTTCGCGGTCCCCGAGGACCAGGTGCGCAGGATCCACGCCTCCAGCGGCACGACAGGCCGGCCCACGGTCGTCGGGTACACCGAGCGCGACCTGGACACCTGGGCGGACGTGGTAGCCCGGTCCATCCGGGCGGCCGGCGGGCGCCCGGGCCACAAGGCACATGTGGCCTACGGCTACGGGCTGTTCACCGGAGGGCTGGGAGCCCATTACGGGGCGGAGCGCCTCGGCTGCACCGTCATTCCCGCGTCCGGGGGCATGACGGCGCGCCAGGTGCAGCTGATCCAGGACTTCAGGCCCGAGATCATCATGATCACGCCCTCGTACATGCTGACCCTCCTGGACGAATTCGAACGTCAGGGCGTCGACCCCCGCACCACATCGCTGAAGGTCGGCATCTTCGGTGCCGAGCCGTGGACCGAGCAGATGCGCGAGGAGATCGAGGAGCGGTTCGCCATCGACGCGGTCGACATATACGGACTGTCGGAGGTCATGGGCCCAGGTGTCGCCCAGGAATGCGTGGAGACCAAGGACGGGCTGCACATCTGGGAGGACCACTTCTACCCGGAGGTCGTCGACCCGTTCACCGGCGAGGTTCTCCCGGACGGGGAGGAGGGCGAGCTGGTCTTCACCTCGCTCACCAAGGAGGCCATGCCGGTGATCCGCTACCGGACCCGCGATCTGACGCGGCTGCTGCCGGGCACGGCCCGGGTGTTCCGGCGGATGGAGAAGGTCACCGGGCGCAGTGACGACATGGTGATCCTGCGCGGGGTGAACCTCTTCCCCACCCAGATCGAGGAGATCGTGCTGCGGACCCCGGGAGTGGCCCCGCACTTCCAGCTTCGGCTGAGCCGCGAGGGGCGGATGGACGCGCTGACCGTGCGGGCGGAGGCACGGGCCGGTGCGACGACGGCCGAGCGCGAGGCGGCCGCCCGGTCCATCGCGCAGGCAGTCAAGGACGGGGTCGGCGTGAGCGTCGGGGTGGAGATCGTCGATCCGGAGACGCTGGAGCGGTCGGTAGGAAAGATCAGGCGGATCGTGGACCTGAGGGAGGCCGGCTGAGGCAGGCCGGCTGAGCTTCCGTCAGGGGCACGGTGCCGGCCGGTGTGGTCAGCGTGAGGCGGTCATGGCGGCGTAGACCACGACGTTGTCGGGGTAGCCCGACTTCTTGTCGTAGTCGCCCCCGCAGGTGATGAGCCGCAGTTCGGGCCGGTCGGAAGGGCCGTAGACCTTCCGGTCCGGGAAGTCCTTCTTGGCGTGGACCTCGACGGCGTAGACCTCGAAGACGGCGGTGCGCCGGTCGGCGCGGACGATCTCGACCGTGGCGCCCTTGCGCACGGACCCCAGCCTGTAGAAGGCACCGGGTCCGAGACTGGTGTCCACGTGCCCGGCCGTGACAGCGGTACCCACGGCACCTGGCACTGTTCCGCCGGCGTACCAGCCGGTGAGTACGGGGTTGTTGTCGGGAGGAGGCTCGAGCGCCCCGGCCGCGTTCAGGCCGAGCTTCATCATGGGCGCGTCCACCTTGAGGGCAGGGATTCTCAGCCGGAGCGGAGTCGAGGGCGGGAGCGGCCGCACGGCGGGGTGTCGCACGGCGGCGCTGCCGCCGGGTGCCGGGCTCGAGGGGGCAGGGCCGGCCTGGGCACGGCCCGACGGGCTTGCGGTCGCGGGACCGGACGGCTGCGGTGCCAGGGGGGCCGGCCGGGCGGGCGGACGGGGCGGAGGCGTCTGGGCATCGAACGGACGGCGCAGATAGGAGGGTGCCTCCGGCAGGAGGCCGGCTTGGGCCAGGTGAGCGAGAGCCGGTGCCGCTCCGGTGGGGCGGGCGGTGGCCCGCGCCGGAGCCGGAGCGCCCGGCGGCGCGGGGGCGGGAGCGGCGGTTTCGGCGGCCGGCGGCTGTGGCGGCCCGCCGTCACGCGTTCCGCTGATCACCAGCGCCGTACCCGCCACCAGGGCCCAGACGAGGTGCTTGACCGCCGGGAACTGCTGGGATGACGTGCTGGTCGTGGGCCCGGTCTCCATCGCAATGCGCCTCTGTCTCGCAGCAGGTAGGGGTGGGCGTCCGCGGGGCCGGGCCGGTGGTGCGCCGCCCGGTCCCGCGGACGTGAAAGCACGGTCAGGAGCGGGCCGCGGCCGGACGGCGGCGCAGCCGCACCACTCCCCCGGCGGCCGCTGCCGCGAGCAGAACACTGCCCGCGGCGAGTTGGGTGCCCTGGCCGTCCGACGACCCGAAACCGGCGTCGACCCCGCCGGAGGGGGCGCGGTCGACGATCCGGTACGTGTCCGTGATCTTGATACGTGGCGGGCACTTCACGGTGACCGTGTCGGTGCCCGGGCGGGTCCCCGCCGGGATGTCGAACACGCCGACGAGCACCCCCTTCCGGTCCCCCTCGAACAGGTGGAAGGCCCCTCCTGCCTCCGACGTGCCCTTGCCGTAGGTCTCCTTGCCGCAGGCTCTGGTGCTGACGGTGACCTGCGAGCCCGGCGAGGCCTTCGCCGGACTGATGCGAATGGTCTGGTCACCGGAGGGCTCGGCCGCCGCTTCCGCGGCGGGGGCCGCGAGGGCGAGAGAACATACGGCCAGACAGATACCCGCACCGATGCGTGTGTTGCGCATGTGGATCCTCCAACGGGAGCAGGGTCCGGCCGGACTGCGCGGCACCTCTGCTGTGCTCCGTCTCCGAGGCAACCGACAGTCCGTCACCCGCGCAACACGAGGCGCCGCCCGGCAACGTCACCCGCCCAGGCGCGCGTACACACCGACGGGCTTCCGTTTACGCAGGTCACCCGATTCAGGGGGAGAACTGAGGAGAAATCACACCCACGAGTGCGAACGGGCGAAGCCGACTTCGACACACCGTGCGGCGGCCGGAGGCCGCGCGACCCATGTCCGTGACGCAGGTTCACGGCAATCGGCGGACTCGGGCCGGCGCGACTCCGGACACTCTCCGCCGATCGCCTGACATCTGGTCATGACCGGGAGTGCGAGCGGTGCGGGAGCAGTGCTGAGCCGGTGCCCGCGACGGGACGGGAGGGAGCTCAGGGCTCCGTGCGTGACGCGGGCGCCGCCGACGGCCGGGAAGTGGTGGTACCGGGTTCGGAGAAGCGGTCCCGCAGCTCCCTCTTGAGGATCTTGCCGCTGGCGTTGCGTGGGAGTTCCGTGACGAACAGGACCCGCTTCGGGGACTTGAAGTGGGCGAGTTCCGCACGGGCGTGTTCGATGAGTTCGGATTCCGAGGCCTCCCCGCGGAGCACCACGACGGCGGTGACGGCCTCGATCCAGCGGTCGTCGGGCAGCCCCACCACCGCTGCCTCCGCCACCGCGGGGTGGGTGTACAGAGCATCCTCCACCTGCCGGGAAGCGACGAGCACGCCTCCCGAGTTGATGACGTCCTTCACACGGTCGACGACCGTGAAGTAGCCCTCGGGGTCGCGTACGGCGAGGTCGCCGGAGTGGAACCAGCCGTCACGGAAGGCGTCCGCGGTCTCCTCCGGTTTGTCCCAGTAGCCCTGGCACAGCTGAGGGGAGCGGTACACCACTTCACCCGCCGTGCCGTCGGGCACCTCCTCGCCGTTCTCGTCGACGACCGCCGCCTCCACGAAGAGCACGGGGCGCCCGCAGGAGTCCATCCGTCCTTCGTGCTCGTCGGGGCCGAGGACGGTGGCGAGGGGACCGATCTCGCTCTGGCCGAAGCAGTTGTAGAACGCCAGCTCCGGCAGCCGCTCACGCAACCGTTCCAGAACGGGCACGGGCATGATCGACGCGCCGTAGTACGCCTTGCGCAGGGCCCCCAGCTCACGGGTGGCGAACTCCGGATGGTTGGCGAGCCCGATCCAGACGGTGGGTGGAGCGAAGAGGCTGTCAGCCCGGCCCGCCTCGACCAGATCGAAGATCTGGCCGGCGTCAGGAGCGTCGAGGATCGTGTTCTCCGCGCCCACGGCGAGGTACGGAAGCAGGAACACGTGCATCTGCGCGGAGTGATAGAGGGGCAGCGAGTGCACCGGCCGGTCCGTGGCCCGCAGGTCGAGAGCGGTGACGGCACTGACGTACTCGTGGACCAGGGCCCCGTGCGTCATCATCGCGCCCTTGGGCCGGGCCGTCGTACCGGAGGTGTAGAGCAGTTGGACGAGGTCGTCGGCGCCCGGTCCGCGTTCGGGGGTGAAGGGCCGTGGCGTGCCCAGTTCACCGAGGAGGGAGTCCGGCGCGTCACGCAGCGGCCGTACGTCGGGCCCGGCCGGGATGCGTGGGGCGAGGCCGGGGTCGGTGAGGACGAGTGCGCTGCCTGACTGGCGAAGAATGTACGACAGGTCCTCGCCGGTGAGGTTCTGATTGACCGGCACGTGGATCAGTCCTGCCCGCGCGCAGGCGAGATAGGCGATCAGATACGCGTCGGAGTTGTGCGCGTAGGAGGCCACCCTGTCACCCGGACGCAGTCCGTGCGCGGTGGTCAGCACAGCGGCCGCTGTACCGACCGCCTCGTCCAGGGCGGCGTAGGTCCAGGACCGCTCCGCGTACCGCACGGCGGTGCGCCCGGGGGTGCGCCGTGCGCTGCGCGTCACGACGCCGTCCACTGTGCTGCTGCGTACACCTGTCATGGCGTGATCCTGGGGGGCCGCTCGCCGGGGGTCAAGGGTCCGGGGCCCTGTGTCGGGCCGGCCCGCACCCGTGGCGTGCGGAGGGACGTGTGGTGACGGACGCGCGCGGGTGGCAGGTGCGGAGACCTCTGTGTGCGGCCGCGGTGACCTGACGGTGTCTCATTTTCTTTGTTCCGCAGGAGGACTCCATGAGCGGCGCCGGGGAAAGTAGTGTCTGCTTCGGCAGGAAGTTTCAAGGCCGTACGGAATTTCGAAAGTTACTTTCGCGCGGATGCGCTCGACGTGAGGGGAAGGGTTCCGGATGACCGGAGACGTGTCGGGACAGGGAATGAGCCGTCGGAGGCTGGGCGGCGGGATACTGGCGCTGGGCGGAGCTCTCACGCTCGCTCCGATCCCCTTCGCGGGGGCCGCGGGCGCGGCGGCGGGCGCCGAGCGGACCACGGGGCCG
Organism: Streptomyces sp. NPDC005752; assembly: GCF_040630715.1. Lineage (NCBI taxonomy): Bacteria > Bacillati > Actinomycetota > Actinomycetes > Kitasatosporales > Streptomycetaceae > Streptomyces > Streptomyces sp. NPDC005752. The sequence goes on from NZ_JBEXYB010000003.1 coordinate 82,020, forward strand.
CTGGGCGGCGCAGCTCCGGGTACGGCATCGGGAACCGGGACAGGCATGGGATCAGGGCGGCGGGGACCGACGCTGCGTCGCGGGTCGGCCGCGCGTGCCGGGCTGCTGCCGGACCAGCTCGACCTGCTCGTCACCGACGCCGAGAAGTTCCTCGACGACTCCCCCGCGCACCCCTGGTACGCGGGCGCGGTCCTCCTCGCCGGCCGGGGCGGCACCGTGGCTCTGCACCGGCCGATCGGCCGGGCGGTTCGCTACGCGGCGTACGACGAGACGACCGACACCGGAGTGGAGTTCCCACCGGACCAGCAGATCGCGATGGCCGAGGACACGGTCTTCGACCTGGCTTCGGTGTCCAAGCTCTTCACCTCGATCCTCGCCGTGCAGCAGATCGAGCGGGGAACGCTGGAGCTGGAGGCGACGGCCGCCTCCTACCTCCCCGACTTCGCAGGCGGCGGCAAACAGGACATCACGGTCCGTCAGCTGCTGACGCACACCTCTGGCTTCCGGGCATGGATCCCGCTCTACAAGGAACCCACCCGCGAGGGGAAGCTACGCCTGATCTGGGACGAGGTTCCCGCCTCGGCTCCCGGCACGAAGTATCTCTACTCCGACCTCAATCTGATCTCGCTGCAGCTGATCCTGGAGAAGATCACCGGCCGCGCCCAGGACGCCCTGCTCCGTGACGAGATCACCGCTCCGCTCGGGATGCACCGCACCCGGTACAACCCGCCGGCGTCCTGGAAGCCCAAGATCGCGGCCACCGAGGACGCCCGGCTGCCCTGGTCGGGGCTGGAGCGCGGGCTGGTCTGGGGTGAGGTCCACGACGAGAACGCGTACAGCCTGGGCGGGGTCGCGGGCCACGCCGGCGTCTTCTCGTGCGCCTGGGACCTGGCCGTGCTGGCCCGCACCCTGCTCAACGGCGGAGCCTACGGCGCCTCGCGGATCCTGTCCGAGAAGTCCGTCGAGCTGCTGTTCACCGACTTCAACACCGCTTTCCCCGGCGACGAGCACGGCCTGGGATTCGAGTTGTACCAGCACTGGTACATGGGGGCGATGGCCACCCCGCGCACGGCGGGACACACCGGTTTCACGGGTACGAGCCTGGTTCTCGACCCGACGACGGACTCCTTCCTGATCATCCTGGGCAACTCCGTCCACCCGGTCCGCTCGTGGCGTTCGGGCAGCGCCCCACGGGTCGCGGCGGCCAACCGGATGGCCCGCGCGGTACCCGTTCGCCCGGCACGGGGACGTACCGCCTGGTTCTCCGGCATGGCGAGTGCCTCCACCTCGACACTCGCGCTGCCTGCCCTGCGACTGTCCTCCTCGCACCCTTCGCTGAGCTGCGCACTCTGGTGGGACACCGAGCCCGCTTCTGACACCCTTCGCCTGGAGGCCTCGACGGACTCCGGTGCGACCTGGCAGCCCGTCCCCTTCACCTCCGTACCGGCGCAGGCGGACCGGCCCGGGGAGCCCGGCCCTCATCCCGACGGCTCGGTCTCCGGCTGGTCGGGGCGCGTGTGGCACCGGCTGGAGGCCGACCTGCGCGCGTGGCGGGGCAAGGAGGTGCGGATCCGCTGGCGATACGTCACCGACCAGCTGTACGTCGGCCGTGGAGCCTATGTGGACGATGTCCGGGTGAAGGACGCGGGACGCACCCTTTTCGACGGCAACAGGCCTGGCGACGCCGGCCGCGTCGAGGCGACGGGCTGGACCGTTTCCTCCGACTGAGCGGGTCCTGCTGGTTGGATGACCGGCATGAACGGAACCCAGTCCATCAGCAGCCCGTGGGGCGTGTCGGTGTTCGGAGCGGCGGGCGTGGACGCCGCTCCGGACCTCGCGCGCCTCCGCGTCGCGATATCGCAGACCAGGAACCGGCCGGGAGAGGCGTTCGACGCCGCCCGGAGCGGTGTCAACCGGATCCGGGAGGTGCTGCGCGGGCACGGGATACCCGAGTCCGCGGTGTCCACTTCGAGGCTGAACCTGTCATCGCAGTGGACCTACGGCGACGAGCGCACATTTCTGGGCTACGAGTGCACGGCCTCCTTCGTGATCGAGGTGCGGGAGCTGGACGGTCTGGAGGCGGTGCTCGTCGACGTCGTGGACGCCGGGGCCAACGAGGTGACGGGGGTCGAGTTCGACGTGCGCGCGAAGAGCGACATGCGAGCCCGTGCTCGCACGGCGGCCGTGGCCGCCGCGCGGGAGAAGGCGACCCTGTACGCGGAGGCGGCCGGGGTACAGCTCGGTCCCGTCATCCACATCGAGGACGTCGACGCCGAACAGTTGCAGAACTACCGCGGTCACAGCGGTCAGTCCGGCGGCGGGGAAGGTGATCTGACCCCTGGCAGGGTGACCGTCTCCGCGGGGGTCGTCCTCGGCTTCTCGCTCGTCGGCGGTTGAGGGCGCGCACCACGTCGTGATCACGGACGCGGGCCTCCCCGAGGGCGGCCCGCGCGTTCCCCTCCAGGCGTCCACCAGCGGCCTCTACGACCTCGAAGCCGCTCCGAAACTTTCGCGAGTGAGCGTGAAAGACCTTCGGTAAGATCGAGCTCGGAATGCGGCTATCGATCCCACAGGGCTCACAAGCTACCCCTCTACCAAGCCCTGACTGCCACCACTACGCTCAACACCGCTCAGATGAGCGTGGTTTCGCTCGGTAATATTTCGGAAACAGTGCGTTGACGCACCATCCCGCCGAGCGCATACTCTCCCTCGCTCCCCTTGTTCCACAGCTCGTCTTCCCGTCGGCGGAAGCGCCTCCCCGGTTCGCCGACGGCTGCTGCACAGCACCGCGAACGGTCCGAACCTCCTGTCCGGGCGTCCAATCTGACGCTGTGGCAGGACCACGGGACATCTCCCGCCGGTGCCGGCTACTTCTGGCTCCAGGCCCCGACTGCCTCCGCGGCGCGGACACGGCAGTGGTCGGCTGCGCCTCCGGTGCGGCTGGTCTCCCGGTCGACGGCGGTGCACGCGGTACGCCGCACCGCGAACGGGCTGCTCGCCGCGAACTTCTGGGCCGTGGGCACGGCACAGGAGCTAACCTCCGACGGTCCTGCCTCGGTGCTGCTGCGTCAGGACGGCAGGACTCTCACGGTGGCCCTGTCCGACCCGACACAGCTGCGGTCCTCCGTGGTGCTCGATCTCGCCCGGCCCCGCCTCGCGGTCGCCGCCGCGGATCCAGGTATCCGCACCACCGCCACCGGCCGGGGCCTGCGGATCACCGCGGACACGGCCGGTCTGCACGGCGCGACTCTCACCCTCACCCTGAAGAGGAGCTGGACCCTTGCTGTTCGACATGCCCCTGGAGCGGCTTCGCGAGTACCGGCCGGAGCCGGAGGAGCCCGCCGACTTCGACGCGTTCTGGGACAAGACTCTCGGCGAGGCGGCCCGTCACGGCCTGGACGCCGAGTTCGTCCCGTACGAGGCCGGTTTCACGACCGTGGACGTGTACGACGTCACGTTCAACGGCTGGGGCGGGCAGCCGGTCAAGGCCTGGCTGGTGCTCCCCCGCGTCCGCTCGGGTCCGCTGCCGGCCGTGGTGCAGTACATCGGGTACAACGGCGGCCGCGGCATCCCGTACTCCTGGCTGACCTGGAGTGCGCTCGGCTACGTCCATCTGGTGATGCTCGGACACGGCGGACCTCGGCCCGGACGCCATGGCTCCTCCTCGCCCGGCTTCCTCACCCGCGGCATCGAGGACCCGTACCGGCACTACTACCGCCGTCTCATCACCGACGCCGTGCGTGCGGTCGACGCGGTGAAGGCCCACGGGGCCGTGGACTCCTCACGGGTCGCGGTGCTGGGCGGCAGCCAGGGAGGCGGCCTCGCGCTCGCCGTCGCCGGGCTGCGCGACGACGTCGCGGCGGCCGTCGCCGATGTCCCGTTCCTCTGTCACTTCCGGCGCGCCTCGCAGATCACGGACTCGGGTCCCTACGCGGAGATCGCCCGCTGGCTGTCCGGTCACCGTTTCCGGACCGAGGAGGCGATGGAGACCCTGTCCTACTTCGACGGGGTCAACTTCGCGGCGCGGGCGACCGCCCCGGCGTGGCTGTCGGTGGGGCTGATGGACCGGATCTGCCCGTCGTCGACGGTCTTCGCGGCATACCACGCGTACGCGGGGCCCGCCGAACTGGAGGTGTTCACGTACAACGGTCACGAGGGCGGCGCGGAGTACGACCTGCCGCGCAAGCTCGGGGCGCTGCGCGGGGTGTTCGGGCAGTAGGGCGGGCGGTCACGGGCTGGCGGTCACCGGCCCAGCGCCGCCATGGCGGCGTTGTGGCCGGGCACCCCGCTGACCCCGCCGCCGCGCACCGCCCCCGCCCCGCACAGCAGGACGTTGGCGTGGGCGGTCTCCACACCCCAGCGGCCCGTCTCCCCTGTCGCGTACGGGAAGGAGAGGTCCCGGTGGAAGATGTGGCCGCCGGGCAGCCTCAGGTCGCGCTCGAGGTCCAGCGGGGTCTTCGCCTCGATGCAGGGCGTGCCGTCGGCGTCGAGGGCGAGGCACTCGGCGATCGGCTCCTCGAGATGGGCGTCGAGTTCGGCCAGGGTCGCGTCGAGCAGTGCGGTGCGCGTCGCCTCGTTGTCCGCCGTGAAGAGCCGGGCGGGGGTGTGCAGGCCGAACAGGGTCAGGGTCTGGTAGCCGCGTGCCGCGAGGTCGGGACCGAGGATCGAGGGGTCGGTCAGGGAGTGGCAGTAGATCTCCGAGGGCGGGGCACCGGGCAGGCGGCCCGCTGCCGCCTCGCGGTAGGCGGCCGCCAGTTGTCCGTAGCCTTCGGCGATGTGGAAGGTCCCGGCGAACGCCCGGCGCGGGTCGACGGAGTGGTCACGCAGCTTCGGAAGCCGGGTGATCAGCATGTTCACCTTCAGCTGGGCGCCCTCGGCGGGGGCGGGCGGGGCCTCGCCGAGGAGTTCGGCCAGCGCCTGCGGCGACGCGTTGACCAGGACATCGCGCGCACCGACGACGTGTTCCCCGTCGGGCGAGCGGACCGTCACCTCCGCGCGGGTGCCGTCGGTCTCGATGCGGGTCGCCTCGTGCAGCACGCGGATCTCGGCCCCCGCCGCGCGGGCCGCGCCGGCCAGGGCGTCGGTGAGCGCGCCCATGCCGCCGACCGGGACGTCCCAGTCGCCGGTGGAATTGCCGATCACGTGGTAGAGGAAGCAGCGGTTCTGCAACAGGGACGGGTCGTGGGCGTCGGCGAAGGTACCGATCAGCCCGTCGGTGAGCACGACGCCGCGCACGAGGTCGTCGGTGAAGTTCTCCTCGACGGCGACGCCGATGGGCTCCTCGAACAGCATGCGCCAGGCGTCCGTGTCGTCGACGCGCGCCCGCAGGTCGTCGCGGGCCGGCAGGGGCTCGGTGAGAGTCGGGAACACGCGCTCGGCGACCCGCCCCGTCATCGCGTAGAAGCGCTGCCAGGCCTCGTACTCACGGTTGTCGCCGGTGAGTGCGGCGAAGGACTCCCGTGTGCCGTCACCGCCGACGAGCAGCCCGCCCGGCCGGCCGCCGCGCGTCATCGGGGTGTACGAGGAGACCGTGCGCTTGCGGACGGCGAAGTCGAGGCCGAGCTCGCGGACGATCTTCTGTGGGAGGAGCGAGACGAGGTACGAGTAGCGGGAGAGCCGGGCGTCCACGCCTGCGAAGGGCCGGGTCGACACGGCTGCTCCCCCGGTGCTGCCGAGGCGTTCCAGGACGAGCACGGACCGGCCCGCGCGGGCCAGGTAGGCGGCGGCGACCAGGCCGTTGTGGCCGCCGCCGACGATCACCGTGTCGTATGCGGCGTGCGCGGGCGTGCCGGGTGGGGCCGTCTCGTCTGCGGGCATGCCCCCTTCCTAACACGGACGATCCTCCCTGGACAGGGGTGGCGGCTCGCGGCGGACAGGCGTGGGCACCGGAGCGGGTGCGCCGCCGTCAGCCGCTGCGACAGGGGGCCGCTGCGGAGCCCGTCCGGGCGCGCCGTTCCCGCGGGATCGCAGGGCCGCTCCGGCCCGCCTGCACGACGGGACGGAGATCGCACCGCCGCGTGACCTCTGCCGCGTACGGAGCGGCCCGGCCCGAAGGTCAGTGCGGCGTCGTCCCCCGGTCCCGGCGCAGGTCGTCCGTCCGCCGGTGGAGGTCGGCCGCCTCGGTGCCTCGGCCGAGCTGTTCCAGGCAGTGGGCCTCGTCCTCGCGGCTCGCCAGGGTGTCGGGGTGTCCGGGGCCCAGGACCCGTTCGCGGATCCCGGCGACCGCGCTGTAGTCGGTGAGTGCGTCGGCCCAGCGTCCGAGCCAGCCCAGCCCGACGGCCACCTCCCGGCGGCTGACGAGGGTGTCGGGGTGGTCGGGCCCCAGGGTGCGCTCCCGGATCGCGCGTACCTCGCGTGCCTCGGCGAGCGCCTCCTCCCAGCGCGCTGTCCGTCCCAGGTTGACCCCGAGGCCGTGCCTGGCGCGCAGCGTCTCGGGGTCGGCGGGGCCTCCGGCCCGGGTGCGGTCCTCGACGAGAGCCCGGTAGAGCTCGACGGCCTCGGCACTGCGGTCCAGGCGCCCGAGGCTGATACCCGCCTCGTAGCGCGCGGACAGCGTGTCGGGGTGGTCGGGACCGAGCGCGGTGGCGCGGGCCCGTGCCACGTCGCGGTAGGTCTGCAGGGCTTCGTCCCAGCGGTCCAGCCGGCCGAGCGTGTACGCCACTTCGTACAGCGTGACCAGGGTGTCCGGGTGGTTCGCGCCGAGCAGCCGGCCACGGGCTTCCACCACCTCGCGGGCCATGCGGTACGAGTCCTCCAGGCGGCCCAGCCTGCTCAGGCTGAAAGCGAGGTTGTGGCGGCAGCGCAGGGTTTCGGGGTGGTCAGGGCCCATCGTGCGCTCCCGTGAGGCGAGCACCGCGGCGTAGACCTGGTGCGCCTCGAAGTGCCGGCCGAGCCCGCCCAGGACGTACGCCGTCTCCTGCCGGGCGGCGAGTGTCTCCGGGTGGTCGGGGCCGAGGGTGCGTTCGCGGCCCTCGGCGACCCTGCCGAGGACACGCAGTGCGTCCGCGGGACGTCCGGTACGGCAGAGGACGAATCCGACCTCGTACCTGCTGGCGAGGGTGTCGGGGTGGTCGGGGCCGAGCACGTGTTCGCGTTCGTCCGCGACCGCGCGGTGTACGTCGCCCGCTTCCTCCCAGTGGCCCCGGCGTCCCAGGTCGAGTCCGGCGCTGTGCCGGCCGGCCAGGGTGGCGAGCAGCTCGGGCGACGGGGTGGGGCGGACGGGCCCCGCGGGCGGGAAGGCGGTGGAGGGAGCGTGACCGGTCCCGGTGGTCCATGGTCCGGTCAGAGCCGACGCGTGGTCGACGGCGGCCTCACCGGAGCCGATGACACCGGTCGCCCTGTGACCGGCGGTCATGCCGCGCGTCCAGGAGGGCAGTCGGGGCACGGCGCCCGCCGGGTGCCGGACCGGGACGGGCGGGGCGGGGCGGATCCGGCCGGCCACCGGCTGCTCGCCGGTGCGCCCGAGCACGATGCGCTGCCTCAGGTCACCGGCGTCGGCGGGCCGCGCGCCGGGCGTCTTGGCCAGCAGGTCCAGGACGACCTCGTCGAAGAAGCCCGGGAGTTCGGCGCGGTGGGAGCGCAGTGGTTCGGGAACGGTGTCGCGGTGTCCGACGAGCACGGCCCAGGTGTCGTCCATGTCGAACGGGGGCACGCCGGTGGCGATCTCGTACAGGACGCAGCCCAGCGAGTAGAGGTCGCTGCGGTGGTCGACCTCCGCGCCGCTGATCTGCTCGGGCGACATGTAGTGCGGGGTGCCCATGGCGATGCCGGTGCCGGTGAGGCGGGACGTGAAGCCGATGTCGTGGCCGAGCCTGGCGATGCCGAAGTCGCAGATCTTCACCGCGCCGTCGTCGAGCCGCATGATGTTCGCCGGCTTGAGGTCCCGGTGCACGATGCCCTGCCGATGGGTGTAGCCGAGGGCGTCGGCGACCTGTTCGGCGATGTCGACGACGTCGGCCACCGGCAGCGGGTGCTGTTCGTTGTCCTCGAGGAGCTGGCTGAGGTTGCGTCCCTCCAGCAGCTCCATGACGAGGTAGAGGACACCGTCCGACTCCCCGAAGTCGTGGACGACGGTGACTCCGCGGTGCTGGAGCGCCGCCGCCACCCGGGCCTCGCGGCGGAAGCGCTCGCGCAGGATGCGGGTGAATGCCTCGTCGTGCTGCGGCCCGACCGGCTTCAGGCACTTGACGGCCACCTGCCGGCCCAGCGATTCGTCGCGCGCACGCCACACCTCGCCCATGCCTCCGCACCCGATCAGATCGAGCAGCCGGTAGCGGCTCTGGATCAGTCCGGTGTTCGCCATAGCCTGTTGCCGCCCCCGTCTGCTCCGCTGCTCGCTACTGCTGCTGCGCCCTCCCCGGCCCGTCCAGTATGGCTGTCTGTCTGCGGAGTTTGTACGGGGCGGGTCGGCTGCCGGGGCCGAGCCGTGCCATCGCCTTCGCGATGTGTCCGGGCGGCAGGCACCGACGGAGGCGGCCGGGAATGACGCGCAGCGCGGTTCCCGTGATGCGCAGACGACGGTCGACATCCGTCCGGGGCGGTGCGGCCCTGCCGTACAGCTCGTGGGCGTACGCGGGCAGGGAGTCGTAGGCGAGAGCGGCCACGCGCCGCCAGAGCAGAGCGCGCGCCGGGGTCAGCAGGGCGGGGACCGGCGGGCGGCGCAGGAAGTCGTCGACCTCCGACGCCTCGGGGCCGGCGGCGAGCAGGGGCCGCACCTCCTCGAAGTAGACGGCGAGTGCCGCGGTCGAGGCGGGTACGTCCGACGGGTCGAGGCCGACGAGGCGGGCGCTCTCCCGCTGCTCGTCGACGTACCGGTCGGCCTGTCGGTCGCTGAGCGGGAAGCCGGAGCGGCGCTCGACCTGGAGGTAGGAGTCGATCTCGGCGCAGTGCACCCAGAGCAGCAGCTCCGGCTCGTCGATCCCGTACACCTCGCCGGTCGCCGGGTCGGTGGCCTCGAGGAGCCGGTGGATCGTGCGGACGCGCGCCCCGTACTTCTCGGCGGCCCGCGTGGTGCCGTAGGAGAGCGTTCCGACGAAGTCGGCGGTACGCATCAGCCGCCCCCAGGCGTCCTTGCGGAAGTCGCTGTTCTGCATGACGCCGCGGACGGCGCGGGGGTGGAGCGTCTGGAGGTAGAGGGCGCGGATGCCGGCCACCCACATCATGGGGTCCGCGTGCATCTGCCAGGTGACGGAGGCGGGGCCGAACAGCCCCGGGTCCGGATCGTTCATCGGCTCGTGCCTTCCGTTCGGCGGAGGGGCGGAGCCCCGTGGCCGTGTCCTCGTGCCGGGCGCGGTCGTGCCGGGAAGATCGCGACTCGTAGGATGACGTCCCGGCGCAGTTTCATGCATACCGCAACGCGCGCGATCCGGGGAGGTGCGGGCTGTGCCCAGGTGGGGACTGGTCGTTGAACAGAATCTCGGTTACGGCCGGCACGGTCGGGTCTGGTCGGTCGACGTGATGGACCACGTGGAAGGAACACGTGAGGAGGCGCTCGAGGCACTTCGGATCCGGGCCGAGCGGTTCGACCCGACCCATCCGGCCAACCCGGAACGCCGCGCGCTGTACCGGCAGACGGACGGTTTCCTGCTGGTCGTCGAAGGGTTCTGGCGGCCCTGGCACTGCCGGTTCACCGTGGCCGAGCAGGTCTACGACAGCGACGCTCCCGAGCCCGTGGCGGAACAGCCGCCGGCTCCGGAGCCGGGCCCGGCGCCGGAGCCGGACCGGCCGCCGGAGCCCTCTCCCCGCACACCCGAACCCGGCCCCCCGCCCGCCTGGGACGCACACGTGCCCGAGGTGCCGTCCTGGCTGGGCCGGAACGACCTCACCTGACGCGGGTCAGCGCTTCACGGCCCGCAGGACCACGAACTTCGGGTCTCCGGCGACGGTGACGCAGTTGCCGAAGATCCGGCGCAGCTGGGTGTGGTAACCGAGGTGCCGGTTGCCGACGACCCACAGCTCCCCGCCCTGGCGCAGCGCGGCACGGGCTCCGTGGAACATGCTCCGGGCGGTGGCGTCGGTGACCGCCTGATGCGAGTGGAACGGCGGGTTGCTGAGGACGAGGTCGACACTCTCCCGGGGAACGTCGGCCATGCTGTCGCCGACCAGGAAATCAGCCTCGGCCCCGGGGCCGGTGTTGTCGTGGAAGGTCGTCTCGGCAGAGGCGACGGCCCGGTAGGACTCGTCGATGAAGGTGACGGCAGCGCCCGGATTGGCGAGCGCTGCGGCCGTACCCACGACGCCGTTTCCGCAGCCGAGGTCGACCACCCGGTCGGGCCCCGTCCGCTCCGGGAGGTGCTTCAGGAAGAAACGGGTGCCGATGTCCAGGCGTTCGGCACAGAAGATCCCGGCGTGATTGGTGACGGTACGGCCGGAGACCGCGCCGACGTCGTCGGGCAGGGCGTAGCGGTACGGCCAGGGGCTGGAAGTCCTGGGCAGGGACGGATCCGGGGTGCAGAAGATGAGCCGCGCCTTCTTCACCGCGAGGGACGTGCGGGTGGGTCCGATGATCCGCTCGAACAGCTTGAGGGTGGAGGTGTGGATCTCCTTCACCATGCCGGTGCCGATGACGACGGTCCCCGCGTGCACGGCGGGGGCGAGCCTGTGCAGCTCGTCCTCCAGGAGCGCGAGGCTCTTGGGTACGCGTACGAGCAGCAGGTCCACGCGCTCGGGCGGGGCGTCGCGCACCGACAGCACGCGCACCGAGTCGGGGGCGGCGCCGTTGCGTTCGAGGTTCGCCCGGGTGGCCTGGCGGGCGAGATACGAATCGGTGATCACGACGGGGCTGTGTGCGGCGAGCACGGTGGCGAGTGCGCCCCAGCGGTCGCCGACCACGGCCACCGTGCCGTCCGGACGGACCGGCTCACTCCCATCCGCTCCCTCCAGCCGCCGCAGCAGGTATTCGTCGGCGGCGTCCCACGCACGGAGCGGGTCGCGCGGGTTCTCGGGAAAGCGGGCGAGATCGAATGCGCCCTGCGACGTCGTCAAACGGTTCATATGGCGTTCAGGCTAGCCGAGTGGCGGGGAGCGACGTGCACGCTCCCCGCCACAGGGACGCCGCCCCGGGTCCTACGGGAGCCGCTTGTCCATGGCCGACCTGCCCTCCTCGGACAGCCTGCGCTGCGCCCACGCCAGGGCCTCGGGGGTCAGATCCCGCCCGGAGGCGAGCACCAGGTCCTCCGCGGTGGGCTGGTCGTCGCCGCCGGTGTGCAGCAGACGGTCGGGGGTGACCCCCCGTACCTCCGGCACGGATACGGATAGGGATTCGGACTCTTCGCTCATACCGCCTCCTCGTCCTTGCGGTAATTCTCGCGCCGGGCCGCCGTCCGCGCATCCGATGCCTGGAGGCCCCGGACCAGCCGTCATTTGACCTGCACATGATGAATACGCCACGTTCACACGACCGGCACCGTGCGTGTGGAAGGCTCCCGACCGAGCAGACAAAGTCCGGCCATCAGGACACCGTTCAGCCGACCCGGAGAGGGCACCCCACATGTCCAGTCGTCGCCGTTTCTACGCGCGTCCACTATTCGCCGCAGCCGCCTCGGTCGTCGTTCTCACCGGCGTCGCGTCAGCCGCGCCCGCCGCCACTCCACCGGCCGGCGGCGCCGCCTCCCCTGCCGCCGCCCTCGACGACACCTACTACCAGGACGCCCTGGGTAAGTCGGGGACCGCCCTCAAGAGCTCGCTCCACACGATCATCAGCGACCAGACCAAGCTCTCCTACAGCCAGGTCTGGGACGCCCTCAAGGCGACCGACGAGGACCCGGCCAACTCCTCCAACGTGATCCTCCTCTACACCGGCCGTTCCCAGTCCAAGAGCGGGAACGGGGGTGACGTCGGCGACTGGAACCGGGAGCACGTCTGGGCCAAGTCCCACGGCGACTTCGGTACCGCGACCGGCCCCGGTACCGACATCCACCACCTGCGTCCCGAGGACGTGCAGGTGAACTCCCTCCGCGGCAACAAGGACTTCGACAACGGGGGCAGCGCCGTCTCGGGGGCGCCCGGCAACTACACCGACGGCGACTCGTTCGAACCGCGCGACGCGGTGAAGGGCGATGTCGCCCGGATGATCCTCTACATGGCGGTGCGGTACGAGGGCGACGACGCCTTCGCCGATCTGGAGCCCAACGACAGCGTGAGCAACGGGTCGGCCCCGAACATCGGACGCCTCTCCGTACTGAAGCAGTGGAGCCAGGAGGACCCGCCGGACAGCTTCGAGCAGAACCGCAACGAGGTCATATTCGACCAGTTCCAGCACAACCGGAACCCGTTCATCGACCACCCCGAGTGGGTCGAGTCCATCTGGTAGGGACTCACCCCGGCCCGGCCACGGCCTGCGCGCAGCGCTCGGCGGCCTCCTCGCGGGAGCCGAAGCGTGGCAGGTCCTGGCCGGTCCGCTCGCGGACCAGGTCCGGCGGCCCCAGCCGGTCACCCGGGTCGACGACTGCCGCACGCCGCCCTTCCCGGGCGAGCCGGGACAGGCCGGCGTGCAGCAGTGCGAGGGCGTCGGAGTCGGCGCCGGTCACCTCACGCAGATCGAGCACCACCGGCCCGGCCCGCTCCCCGCCCGACTCGTCCAGCGCGTACAGCACACGCTCGGCGGCGGTGAAGTCGAGGGCACCCTGGGCGGCGACGACACCCACACGTTCGTGCAGAGCGCGCTCCCGCCGGCCGGACGGCGCCGTGGGAAGCACGTCGGCGGTGGTGACCAGCGTGACGGTGGAGCCGGGCAGCGCGGGGTTCTTCATGAGGTGCAGACCGAGGCGCTCCGAGAGCGCGCCGAGCGCGGCGTGGCCACGCACCGAGGTGCCCGACGCGTCCAGGAGCGGACTGTAGGCGGCGAGGCCGAAGCGGGCCGGACCCGCGGCGATCAGACCGCCCGAGACACCGCTCTTGGCGGGCAGCCCGACCCTCAGCAGCCAGTCGCCGGACGAGTCGTACATCCCGCAGGTCGCCATGACGGCCAGGACCTGGGCCGCGACCTCCGGGGAGACGACCTTCTCCCCGGTGACCGGATTGACGCCGCCGTACGCCAGGGTCGCGGCCATTACCGCGAGATCCACAGCGGTGGCCCGCACCGCGCACTGCCGGAAGTAGGTGTCCACGGCGGCCACCGGGTCGACGGGCAGTGTCCCCGCGCTGCGGATCAGATAGGCGAGCGCCCGGTTGCGGTCCCCGGTCGCGGCCTCGGAACGGTGGACGTCCTCGTCGACGTCGAGCTTCCGCCCGGCGAACCGGCTCAGACACGTCAGGATGCGCCGGAACGCGGGAGCCTCACGGCTGTCGGGGACCAGGGCGGTCGTGACGATGGCACCGGCGTTGACCATCGCGTTGGCCGGCCGCCCGGTGCCGCGTTCCAGGCTGATGGCGTTGAACGCCTCACCGCTCGGTTCGGCGCCCACCCAGCGGCTCACCTCGTCGAGGCCGAGCGAGGCCAGCGCGAGGGCGTAGACGAAGGGCTTGGACACGGACTGCAGGGTGAACGGCGTGTTCGCCGCGCCCGCACTGTAGACGTGTCCGTCCATGCTGACGAGGGCGAGCCCGAAGTCGTCGGGATCGGACCTGGTCAACTCCGGGATGTAGTCGGCGCGCCGGCCCTCACGCACGCCGGCGAAGCGTGCGTGCAGATCACGCAGCGCGTCGGTGACGGCCTCGGCGGCGCTCACCGGATACCGGACGGGTACCGCTCGGGGCCACCCGCGGGACCCGTCGAGGGCGGCCGCTCCGTGGACATGGCGTGCACCTCCGACCAAAACCAAGGGAATAACTCGCCCATATTAGGATCAAAAGGTATGAATTGACTCGTTGGGCGACCCGCCTCGCACGAGGGGGCGGCTCCAGCACCGCGGACCCCGAACCCCCGGGAGGGAACGATGGATACGGACGCCCTGACGCCCGGCCTGCTGCAGGACCTTCGCGCGACCAGGCCCTATCCGGCTCTGTCCCTGACGATGCCGACCCACCGGCGGGCACCGGACAACGCCCAGGACGCCGTACGGCTGCGGAATCTCGTGACGGAGGCCGGCAACCGTCTGGACGCCGACCCCCGGGTGACCCACGAGGCCCGGACGGCGGTGAAGGCACAGCTCGACCGCGCGGTGGCCGAGGTGGACCAGCGCCGCGCCCTGGAGTCCCTCGTCATCTTCGCGGACGCCGACGAGTACCAGATCTGGCAACTCCCGCGCACCGCACCCGAACGAGTGGTCCTGAGCGACAGCTACCTCACCCGCAACCTGGTCGCGGCGAAGGCCGGGGCCCAGCCGTTCTGGGTCCTCAGCCTGTCCGCGGAGCACGCCTCCCTGTTCTCCGGTACGAGCGACGGACTGCGCCCCGAGCCGAGGAACGGCTTCCCGCTCACGGCCCCCCACGAAGAGCCCAACCCGCAACGCGAGGAGCGGATCGGCGACACCCCGAGCGCCTACAGCAGCGAGGACACGCGTAACTTCCTGCGCACGGTCGACGAGGGGCTGCGCGCGGTCCTGGCCGCGGACCCGCGCCCGTTGTTCCTGGTCGGCCTCGCACCGGCGCTCTCCCTGCTCGACGAGGTCGGCGAGAGCGCGAAGCCCGCCGTCGGCAGGGCCACGAAGGGAACGACGGCGAACACCTCCGCCCCCGAGCTGATCAAGGAACTCGGTCCGGCCCTGACGTACTGGCGCAAGCAGGCCGCCGCCCACATCCAGGGCAGGCTCGACAACGCCCACAGCAGCCGCTCCTTCGCCGGCGGACTCGACGAGGTGTGGCTGGCCGTACGGGAGGGCCGGGCGGGACTGATCGCGGTCGAGGAGCACTTCGACCAGATGGTCAGGGTCACCGACGGCCACCTGGAGCCGGTGGATCCGGACGTCACACCGTCCACGGACGGGCAGGTCCGCGAGGACATCGTCGACGAGCTCGTCGAAGCGGCGCTGGACAAGGGCTGCGAGGTCGCCTTCGTGGCCGACGACTCCCTCGCGGACCACGGCCGGCTCGCAGCGGTCCTGCGTTTCTGACCGCGTGTCCCTACGTGAGGATTATGTGAATATTGTCTAGATTTGGCGCTCCGAAGTCGATCTCACGACGCGATCTCACCGATCGCGTCGGGTACGAAGGAGAGCCAGTCATGGACCGATTCAGGCGCGCGTCGGCGGCAGCCCTGCTCACAGCGGTGGCGCTGACCGGAGCGGTGGGCGGGGCCGCAGCGTCGTCCGGTGTCCCCGCACCGCCGTCCGGGGAGCGCGCGCAGGATCTGGCCACGCGGCCGGCCCTCTCCGCCTTCTCGACCGCGCGCAGTGTGGCGGCCTGGGAGGAGTTCCGCATCCACGGCGCAGCCCGGAACATCGGTGCCGGCACCCCCGTCACCCTGCAGCAGAAGCAGGGCGAGCGCTGGGTGACCCTGCCCGCCACGGTCAAGACCCCACGCAGCGGCGAGTACAGCCTGCGCGTGAAGCTGGGCATCACGGGTGAGAACGCCCTCCGGATCGTCGGAGGCGGGGCCGTGTCGCCCGTCGTCCGCACCACCGTGTCCCCCACCGTGCCCGCCACCGTGTCCCCCACCGCGCCCGCCACCGTGAACTGAACTCCGTCCGACGCGCTCCGGCCGGCCTGCGAGAAGCGGGCCGGCCGGAGCGCGCCGCGTCGCGGTCAGCCCTCCCAGGTCCAGTCGGTCACCTCGGGCAGGTCCGTGCCGTGTTCCCGGATCCAGTCGTGGTGGCGCGTACGGGCGTCCGCCATCGACTGCCGGACCGCGACCGCGCGGGCGCCGAGGCCGGGCACCCGGTCGATCACGTCCATGACGAGCCGGTAGCGGTCGAGGTCGTTGCGGACCACCATGTCGAACGGTGTGGTGGTGGTCCCCTCCTCCTTGTAGCCCCGGACGTGCAGATGGGCGTGCCCCGTGCGCCGGTAGGCGAGACGGTGCACCAGCCAGGGGTAGCCGTGGTAGGCGAAGATCACCGGCTTGTCCCGGGTGAAGACGGCGTCGTACTCCGCGTCGGGCATCCCGTGCGGGTGCTCGGCGTGCGGCAGCAGGCGGGTCATGTCGACCACGTTGACCACGCGGACGGAAAGGTCCGGGAGGTGACGTCGCAGGAGCCCGGCCGCGGCCATCGTCTCCAGGGTGGGTACGTCTCCCGCGCAGGCCAGCACGACGTCGGGCTCGCGGCTGCCGTCCTCCGTGCCTGCCCACTCCCACACCCCGGCTCCCCTGGCGCAGTGCGCACGGGCCTCGTCGAGGGTGAGCCAGTCGAATCCGGGCTGCTTGCCGGCGACGATCACGTTGACGTAGTCGCGGCTGCGCAGCACGTGGTCGGCGGTGGACAGGAGTGTGTTCGCGTCCGGCGGCAGGTAGACGCGGACGACCTCCGGGCTCTTGTTCAGGATGTGGTCGACGAAGCCGGGGTCCTGGTGCGAGAAGCCGTTGTGGTCCTGGCGCCAGACATGTGAGGTGAGCAGGTAGTTCAGCGAGGCGACCGGGGCGCGCCAGTGGAGCCGGCGCGAGGTGCGCAGCCACTTGATGTGCTGGTTGACCATCGAGTCGACGATGTGGGCGAAGGCCTCGTAGGAGGAGAACAGCCCGTGCCGCCCGGTGAGGAGATAGCCCTCCAGCCAGCCCTGGCACAGGTGTTCCGACAGGACTTCCATCACCCGGCCGTCGCGGGCCAGGTGCTCGTCGACCGGAAGGACCTCGGCCTGCCAGGCCTTTCCGGTGGCCCCGTAGAGAGCGCCCAGGCGGTTGGACTCCGTCTCGTCGGGGCCCACCACGCGGAAGTTCCTGCGACCGGCGGTGGCCGCCATGACGTCCTCGAGCAGTCCGCCCAGGATCCGGGTGGGCTCGTGCAGGACGGTCCCCGGCCTGTCGACCCGCACCGCGTGGTTCTCGAGGGGCGGGAGGGGAAGATCCCGCAGGAGCAGCCCGCCGTTGGCGTACGGCGTCGAGCCGAGCCGTGCGGTTCCCTCGGGGACGTACCGCAGGACCTGGTCGGTGGGCCGGCCCTCGGAGTCGAACAGTTCGCCGGGCCGGTAGGAGCGCATCCACTCCTCGAGTTGGCGCAGGTGGTCGGGGTTCTCCCGGACGCCCGGCAGCGGGACCTGGTGGGCGCGCCAGGTGTTCTCGACGGGGAGCCCGTCCACGTCCGCGGGCCCGGTCCAGCCCTTGGGGGTGCGCAGTACGATCACGGGCCAGCGGGGGCGCACGGACACGCCGCCGGCTCGGGCCTCGCGCTGGTACTCCGCGATGCGGTCCACGGCGAAATCCATTGCGGAGGCCAGTGCGCGGTGGACCACGGCCGGCTCGTGCCCTTCGACGTACACGGGGTCGTGGCCGTATCCGCGCAGCAGTGCGTCGAGTTCGTCCTCGGGCAGCCGGGCGAGCACCGTCGGATTCGCGATCTTGTATCCGTTGAGATGGAGGATCGGCAGGACCGCTCCGTCGTGCACGGGGTCGAGGAACTTGTTGGAGTGCCAGGACGCGGCGAGCGGACCCGTCTCGGCCTCTCCGTCCCCGATCACGCAGGCGACCAGGAGCCCGGGGTGGTCGAAGGCCGCGCCGTAGGCGTGGGTGAGCGCGTATCCCAGTTCACCGCCCTCGTGGATGGAGCCCGGGGTCTCGGGGGCGACGTGACTGGGTACGCCGCCGGGGAAGGAGAACTGCTTGAACAGGGCTCCCATCCCTGCGCGGTCGCGGCTGACGTCCGGATACGTCTCCGAGTAGCTGCCCTCCAGCCACGAGTTGGCGAGGACGGCGGGGCCGCCGTGGCCCGGCCCCCAGACGCACAGCGCCCGCCGGTCACGTTCCCTGATGATCCGGTTGAGATGGGTGTGGACCAGATTCAGCCCGGGTGAGGTACCCCAGTGGCCGAGCAGCCGCGGTTTGATGTGCTCGGGGGCCAGCGGTTCCTCCAGGAGGGGGTTGGCCATCAGATAGATCTGGCCGACCGCCAGGTAGTTGGCGGCACGCCAGTGCGCGTCGAGTGCCGCGACCTCGGTGTCGGACAGGGCGGATGCACCGGAGGGGTTTCGGGCGTAGGTCATGAGGCGTCTCCCTGGGCATGGCGAGGGGCGTCCGGACTAGCGGGCGTCCGGGCCGGGCCCGTACCAGACGGTGGTGGCGTTGCAGAACTCGCGGATGCCGTGTCCTTCGAGTTCGCGCCCGTAGCCGGAGCGCTTCACCCCGCCGAACGGCAGCGCGGGATGGGAGGCCGTCATGCCGTTGAAGAAGACCCCGCCGGCGTCCAGGTCGCGTACGCAGCGGTCCATCTCTCCCTCGTCACGCGTCCAGACGTTGGAACTGAGCCCGAACGGGGTGTCGTTGGCGAGGTCCAGGGCCTCGTCCAGGTCCGCGACCCGGTAGAGCGTCGCCACCGGGCCGAAGGTCTCCTCGCGGTGGATGCGCATGGCCGGGGTGATCCCGGTGAGCACCGTGGGCTCGTAGAACCAGCCGCGGTCCAGGCCGGCCGGGCGCCCGCCCCCGCACAGCGCGGTCGCCCCCTTGCCGAGGGCGTCGTCGACGAGCTCCTCCAGGTCGGTGCGGCCCTGTTCGCTGGAGAGCGGCCCCACGTCGGTGGATTCCTCCAGCGGGTCCCCGACGGTCAGTGCGCGCATCCCCGCGGTGAACCGCTCGGCGAAGGCGTCGTAGACGTCGGCGTGGACGATGAATCGCTTGGCTGCGATGCAGGACTGCCCGTTGTTCTGGACGCGGGCGGTCACCGCCGTGTCGGCGGCCTTCTCGACGTCCGCCGACGGCAGGACGACGAAGGGGTCGCTGCCGCCCAGTTCGAGCACGGTCTTCTTCACCTCGTCGCCCGCGACGGAGGCGACGGCGCGGCCGGCCGGTTCGCTGCCGGTGAGCGTCGCCGCGGCGACCCGCGGGTCGCGCAGGACCGCCTCTACGGCGCCGGAGCCGATGAGGAGGGTCTGGAAGCAGCCGGCGGGAAATCCTGCCCTGGTGAAGAGGTCCTCGAGGTACAGGGCTGTCTGCGGCACGTTCGAGGCGTGCTTGAGCAGGCCCGTGTTGCCCGCCATGAGCGCGGGTGCGGCGAAGCGCATGACCTGCCACAGCGGGAAGTTCCACGGCATCACGGCGAGCACGACGCCCAGCGGGCGGTAGTGCACCCGGGCACGGGAGGCACCGGAGTCCTTGACGTCGGTGTCGTCGGGGTGCTCGTCCGCGAGCAGGCGTGCGGCGTTGGCCGCGTACCAGCGCATCGCCTTGGCGCACTTGGCGGCTTCGGCTCGGGCGGCCTTGACCGGTTTGCCCATCTCGGTGGTCATGGTGCGGGCGATCTCCTGCTGGTCCGCGTCGAGGAGATCGGCGGCCCGGTTCAGCAGGCGGGCCCGCTCGGCGAAGTCCGTGGTGCGGTAGCCGCGGAACGCCCGGTGTGCGGCGGCGAGCCTGCGCTCGGTCTCCTGCCCGTCCAGTGCGTCGAATGTCCTGAGCGTCTCGCCGTTCGCGGGATTGACCGTCGCGATGGGCATGGCTGTGCCTCCTTGCGTTGTTCTTCGACCGTGCCGCGCCGAGGCGCGTGATGCGACCCCTCACGACGCGTACCCGGCCGGCGCGGATCATGCGTGCCGCAGGCACACCGTCCGCGCCGGCCGGGCACCGGGCTGTGCTTCACACGAGTTCGGCGACCGGGCTGTTCTCTGCCACGTGGCCGTTTTCGGTGACCGGACCGTCCTCGGTGACCGGACCGCCGAGGAACGTCCGGCCGCCGGGAAGGGGCGTGCGCGGAAGCAGGCCGGTGGTGACCGGGGTCTGCGCATAGCGTGTGAACCACACGACCTTGCCGTCGGTGGTCCGGCAGGTGCCCCAGCTGTCGCTGAGGGCCATGACGCGGCTGAGGCCGCCGCCACCGCCGTCCAGCAGCCGGGGCATCCGGGAATCGTGGTCGGACACGGACACCGTCAGGTGGCGTCCGGTCCAGCGGAGCTCGAGGACGCACGCGTTGCCGTCGCCGACGTGTCGCTGGACGTTCGTCAGGAGCTCCTCAGCCGCCCGGCACACCGGCCGGACGTGCAGTTCCAGGCTCCAGTGACGAAGGTGTGCGGCGACTATGCGCCGCAGCTGGGAAATACGCTCTGCCGACACCTGCAGTTCGACCAGACAGTGCCGGTCGAGTGGAACGGTCATCGTCGAGGCTCCTCACCGCGAGGCTCACGTGCTTCACCCCGTTCGAACCAACGACCCCCGAACACGAAGCGTGAGCTGTGATCACTTCTGGGTCACTCATCAGGGTGGCCCCAGTGGGCCGGTCGCGCAACCGAGAGGTCCGGCGGTCGGGGTCACGGCAGGTAGGGCAGGAGTTTGTCCGGGGTGAGGGGGAGCTCGCGCAGCCGGGCGCCGGTGGCGTGCCGCACGGCGTTCCCGATCGCGGCCGCGGTCCCGACGATGCCGAGCTCGCCGATGCCCTTGCTGCCCATGGGGTTGAGGTGCGGGTCGTCCTCCTCGAGCCAGTGCGCCCGGATGTCCGGGACGTCCGCGCAGGACGGCACGTGGTAGGAGGCCAGGTCGCTTTCGGTGAAGTCGCCGAAGGCCGGGTCCATGGTGCTGCCCTCGGTGAGGGCCATGCCGAGGCCCATGACCATGCCGCCGATGAACTGGGAGCGTGCCGTACGGGAGTTGAGGATGCGTCCGGCCGCGTACACGCCGAGCAGCCTGCGCACCCGCACCTCGCCGGTGAGGGAGTCGACCGCCACCTCGGCGAAGTGCGCGCCGAAGGCGTGTCGTGCGTACGGGGACTCCTGTGCCGTCTCCTCGCCGGTGTCGGCGGTGACGCCGATGCCCTCCGGCGGGAGCGGCCCGCTGTGCTCGGTGAGCCGGCGCACCAGTGCGGTGGCCGCCTTGTGCACCGCCGATCCCCAGGAGGCCGTGCCCGAGGATCCGCCCGCGACGGACGCGGTGGGCAGATCGCTGCTGCCGATGTCGATCGTCACGTTGTCCGTGGGCGTGTCCAGGACCGATGCGGCGATCTGTGCCAGGACGGTACGGGCGCCGGTACCGATGTCGGTGGCGTTGACCGCGATGCGGTAGGAGCCGTCGGGGGCGGCCTGCGCGGACGCCGCCGCCTTCGAGACGAGCACGGGGTACGTCGCCGAGGCGACCCCTGTGCCGAGCAGCCAGGGCCCCTCCTGGCGGGTGGCGGGCCGGGGGTCCCTGTCGGACCAGCCGAAACGTCTGGCGCCCTCGTTCAGACAGGCTGTGAGGTTGCGGCTGCTGAACGGACGGCCGCTGTCGGGTTCTGTCCGTGGTTCGTTGCGCAGCCGCAGATCGACCGGATCGATACCGAGGGCGCAGGCCAGCTCGTCCATGGCCGACTCCAGGGCGTACATGCCCGAGGCCTCGCCCGGTGCGCGCATCCAGGAGGGGCTGGGCACGTCGAGTGCCGCCACCCGGTGCTCCGTGCGGCTGTGGGCCGAGGCGTACATGACGCGGGCCGGCACGGCGGCCTGCTCGACGAACTCCTTGACCCGTGAGGTGTGTGTGACGATCTCGTGGGAGACGCTGGACAGGACGCCGTCCCGGTCGGCGCCCAGCCGGACCCGCTGCAGAGTGGGTGCGCGGTGCCCGACAATCGCCGCCATGTACCGCCGGGGCAGTGCGAGCTGGACCGGCAGCCCGGTGAGTCGGGCGGCCATGGCGGCGAGGACCGCCTGCGGGCGCGGAGTGCCCTTGGAACCGAAGCCGCCGCCGACGTGTTCGGAGATGACGGTGACGCGGTCCCGGTCGAGCCCGAGGGCTGTGGCGAGGCTGTTGCGCACGGCGGTCGACCCCTGGCTGGAGTCGTGGACGGTCAGGTGACCGTCGGCCCACCGGGCGGTGGAGGCGTGCGGTTCCATGGGGTGGTTGTGCAGTCCCCGCAGCGTGTAGGTGGCGTCGATCCGCACGGGCGCCGCGTCGAACGCGCTCATCGCGTCGCCGCGTTCACGCAGACCGGGATGGCCGCCGTTCGCCTCCTCGGGGGTGTAGAGGCCGGGGTGGTCCCCTGTGAGGACGACATCGTGCCCGGTGGTGACGTATTCGACGTGTACGGCCTCCGCACCCGCACGGGCGGATTCCAGGCTTTCGGCCAGTACGAGGGCGACGGGCCAGCCCCGGTGCGGCACCCGGGCGTTCTGGAGCACGGCGAGGATCGGGTCGTCGGGCTCCTTCAGCCGCGGCGCGTTGTCGTGCGTCAGGACGGTGTGCACCCCGGGCACGGCGAGGGCGTCGGCTGTGCGGATCGCGGTGACGCGCCCGGTGGGGACGGTGGCGGGCACGATCCAGCCGTACAGACAGCCCGGTCCGGTGTGCTCCGCCGCGTAGCGGGCGGTGCCGGTGACCTTGTCCCGGCCCTCGCGGCGGACTACGGGCGCGCCCAGCGCCTGGGGGGAGTCGCTCATGACGGAAGTCCTCGGTTCGTCGGGGTGTGCGGGCCGGCGGATCAGGCAGGTGCGGCCTGGGCGGTGAGTTCGACGAGGGCGCCGACGGCCAGCCGGCGGGCCAGGTCCACCTTGAAACCGTTGTCGCGCAGGGGCCTGGCCCCTGCGAGCTCGGCGTCCACCGCACGTGCGAAGGCGTCCCCGGTCGCGGGAGCCCCGCGCAGCAGGTCCTCGGCCACCCGGGCACGCCACGGCCGGTGTGCGAGCCCGCCGAAGGCGAGCGAGGCACGGTCGACGTGGCCGTCCCGCACGCGCAGGACGGCTGCGACGGAGGCCAGCGCGAAGGCGTACGAGGCGCGGTCCCGGGCCTTGCGGTACAGGGAGACGGCACCGGCGAGGGGCGGTGGCAGCACCACTTCCGTGATCAGCTCACCCGGGCGGATCACGGTGTCCTGGTCGGGGTTGTCGCCGGGCAGGCGATGGAAGTCGGTCGCGGGCACGGTCCGCTGCCCCTCCGGTCCGTGCAGCTGGACGGTGGCGTCGAGGGCCGCGAGGGCGACCGCCATGTCGGAGGGGTTGGTGGCGACGCAGTCCTGCGAGTGCCCCAGTACGGCGAGATCGCGGTGAGCTCCTTCCCTGGCGGGACAGCCCGAGCCGGGGATGCGCTTGTTGCAGGGCTTGGAGACGTCCTGGAAGTACGGGCACCGGGTGCGCTGGAGAAGGTTGCCGCCGGTGGTGGCGGTGTTGCGGAGCTGCCCGGACGCACCGGCCAGCAGGGCCTGCGACAGGGCGGGCCAGTGGCTCCGCACATCGGGGTGGGCGGCGAGATCGCTGTTGCGCACGGTCGCTCCGATCCGGAGACCGCCGTCGTCCGTCCGCGTCACCAGGTCGAGCGGCAGTCGGCTGACGTCGATGAGCAGACCGGGCGACTCCACCCCGAGTTTCATGAGGTCGACGAGGTTGGTACCACCACCGAGGAATCGCGCACCGGGGTGGCCGGCGCCCGCACGGACGGCTTCGGCCACGGAGGCGGGACGCAGATAGGCGAAGGGCTTCACGGGGCCACGTCCTCGATGGCGTCGACGATGTGCGGATAGGCACCGCACCGGCAGAGGTTGCCGCTCATCCGCTCGCGGATCTCGTCCGCGCCGAGCGGAGCCGGCCCCTCGCCGGCGAGCGCCGTGCGCGGGGTCGCGTGGGAGGGGAAGCCGTCCTCGGCCTCACCGAGCATGCCGACGGCGGAGCAGATCTGCCCGGGGGTGCAGTAGCCGCACTGGAGCGCGTCCCTCTCCAGGAAGGCCGTCTGCAGCGGATGCAGCCGGTCGCCCTCGGCCAGCCCTTCGACCGTGGTGATGTGGGCGTCCTCGTGGGAGACGGCCAGCAGGAGGCAGCTGTTGGCGCGCCGGCCGTCGACGAGCACGGTGCAGGCTCCGCACTGACCGTGGTCGCAGCCCTTCTTGGCACCGGTGAGCCCGAGATGTTCCCTGAGCGCGTCCAGCACGGTGGTGCGGTGATCGAGCGTCAGGGTCCTGGCCGTGCCGTTGACGTACAGGGTGAGGGTGGACCGGTCGGCGGGATTCGGCACGTGTGCTTCCTCCGCGTCGGCGGTCCCCGGGGTCGCGTCCATGTATGTGTACCTTCCGGGTTCGGTCGTGCGGTGGTCACGCGGGGCGGTGGCTCTCCAGCCGAAGGCGGATCTCCTGCTCCTGGTCGCCCGCCGCCGTCCCGACGAGCCGGACGGTGAATGACTCCGTCAGGTGCTTCCGCAGGCGGTCGACCGCCCAGTAGCCGCCCTGTGCCTCGACCGTCACCGGCGTGGAGAGCTGCGCGGGCTCCGAGCCCCCCTTGGTCTCCGAGACGTCGACGGTCGCCGTCCACACGGTGGGGCGCGTGTCGGACGCCTCCTCGGGGGCGTCGCCGGCCGGACGGTCGGAGTTGAACGAGCGGCGCAGTACGTCGAACACGGTGCGAGCGTCCTCCTTGGGGCAGCCGGTCACCGCCACCACGACATCGCCGCTCTCCTGGTGTTCCTGTGGATGTTCCGGCGTGCTGTTCACCCTGGATTCCTTTCACTGGGAGCACTGCGGGCCCCGCCCGGCTGCCTCACGCCGTGCGGCGCCGACCGCGCGGGGGGCACCTCCGCTCGGCCGGCGAGTCCGGGTCGCCCTCGATCCGACGGCACGTGTCGTCTCCAGCGGTCCGGGGACTGACTCAAGACTCACCCCGCGGCTCCGTGTCGGCGACACGAGCGACGCCCCGGTGCGGCAGTCCCACGACGGATCTCCTGCCCGGTGGGAGGCGGGGCACCGCCTCCCTGCCCTGCCGTCGCCTACAGTTCCCGCAGCGCCGGCAGGAGGGTGCTCTGCGCCCACTCGATGAAGGGCCGCTGCTGCGCCCCGCCGATCTGGACCAGGGCGACCTCGGTGAAACCCGCTTCGCTGTAGGGGCGGACGGCCTCGACGAACGCCTCGACGTCCGAGCCGCACGGGATCGATTGTGCGATGTCGTCCCTGCGGACGAACTGGGTCGCCTGGTCGAACGCCGGGGGATTCGGCAGCTCCGAGTTGACCTTCCAGCCTCCGAGCGACCACCGGAACTGGTCGTGGGCGCGGGCGATCGCGGCGCCCCTGTCGGTGTCGTAGCAGACGGGGACCTGTCCGACGCGGGGCTTCCCGGTCCCGCCGTGCCGGTCGAACGCGCCGATCAGCTCACTCCGGGGTTCGGTCGCGATGACCAGGTCGGCCAGCCTGCCCGCGAGCGCGCAGGAGCGCTCCCCCGAGACCGCGATACCGATGGGGACCCGCTGTTCGGGCAGGTCCCACAGCTTGGCGTCCTCCACGTCGAAGTGGGTGCCGTGGTGGTTGACGTGGTCCCCGTCGAGGAGCGCGCGGATGATGTGCACGGCCTCCTCGAGCATCTCCAGGCGCACATGGGCCGCGGGCCACCCCGCGCCTACGACGTGTTCGTTGAGGCTCTCGCCGGATCCGAGGCCGAGGCGGAAACGCCCCTCGGCGAGCAGTTGGAGCGTCGCCGCCTTCTGCGCGACCACAGCGGGGTGGTAGCGGGTCGTCGGACATGTCACGTACGTCATCAGCGGGATCCTGGAGGTGGCCTGTGCGGCGGCTCCGAGGACCGACCAGGCGTAGGGCGCGTGTCCCTGGGAAGCCAACCAGGGGAAGTAGTGGTCGGAGGTGACGGAGAAGTCGAAGCCGGCCTCCTCCGCGGCGGCCACATCACCGACCAGTGCGCGGGGGCCGGCTTGCTCGGTCATCATCGTGTAGCCGATTTGAACCATATGAAACACATTTACCGTGACATCGCCATAAAACATGAATTCATGTCAATGGCTGTCTGTGATCGAATCCCTGGGGTATGCGCCATGCATGGACGTAACGAACGGAGCATGGGAATCGCTCGCCAGCACCGGCGGAGCTGACGGACCGGGCGCGGTAGGCGTGATCATCGGCATCGTCGGCCTGTTCGTGGTGCTTCTGCTGATCGGGGGCTTCTGGTTCGGGATGAGGCGTCGCGACAAGGAATCACGGCCGCCGCGCCCCGACGAGCAGCCGCTCCGTCCGGAGCACCGGACGGAGATCCAGGAGAGCGGCCGGCACAGTTCGGACCGCTTCCCCGAGAGCGGCCGCGCCCTCTCACCGTACGAGCTCAGCGACCGCGGTAACGAGGTGATCCCGCCGGAGGACGAGCCCCGGCGCGACTGACACCCCGCTCCCCGACCGGTCGACGACGGAGCGCACACGTCCGGGCCCGCTGTGGCGGGCCCGGACGTGTGCGACGGTGCGGGCCGCGGTCGCTCCCGCCGCGTTTGCGGGAGTCGCTCAGGCGCATGAGGCTGGTCCTGGCCGCGCGGCACCGAAGAAGTCATGCCGCAGAACCGATGGGCAGTGGACCATGACTCCTGGCGATCCGCGGACCGCGCCGGAACCGGCGGTTCTCAGCGGTGCGAGCGCTCCGTGCTGGGTTCACCTGGTGACCCGCGACCTGGACGACGCGCAGCGCTTCTACGGCGCCGTTCTCGGCTGGACCTTCCGACGCGGGCCGCTGGGCAGGGACTACCTGATGGCGCGCTCCGGGGGTGTGCCGGTGGCGGGCATCGGCGCGGTCGCGTCCGCGTACCAGGTGGCCGTGGCCTGGATGCCGTACTTCTCGGTCCGGGACGCCGATGTGGTCGCCGCCCGTATCCGCGAACGCAGCGGCACCGTGGCGGTGGGCCCGCTGACGGTCGGGCAGGGCCGCGCCGTCCTTGCCGCCGACCGGGACGGCGCGTCCTTCGGCGTCTGGGAGTGGACGGGGCGCGCGGCCACACTCGCACCGTCCGGCACCCGGGCACACGCCTGGCTGCGGCTGCGCACCAGGGACGCCTTCGACGCCGCCATCTTCTACGGGGAGATCCTCGGCTGGGAGAGCGGGGAGTCCGGCGGCTGCGAGGTGGCGTACGTGAAGGAGGAGGTCCTCGTACGCTGCAACGAGCGCCCGCTGGCCCGGATCAGCTCCGGTGCGGTGGAGGCCGCTCCCGACCCGCAGGTGCGCCCGCACTGGCAGGTGCAGTTCCCGGTCGCCGATGTCGGAGCAACGGTCCTCGCCGCTCAGCGGAACGGCGGGACGCTCATGGAACGGCGCGACGTGCAGTACGGCAGCGAGGCGACGCTGCGGGACCCCGACGGCGGGCTCTTCACCGTGACGGACGTACGCAGCCCGGCGGGCCTGGACGAGATCTGACGGCGTCAGTGGCGCGGGTCGGTGTCCTCGGCGTCACGACGGCCGGCCGTCCGTCGGCCGCCGTCCCGGGCGATGGCCCACAGCGGAAACACGAACCAGCAGACCAGGAACCACAGAGCCATCCCGCCCACCAGCCACAGTGCCGCCACGTTGTGCAGTGCCACCCGCAGGATGAGCAGCAGCGTGCTGCACATCGTGCAGAAGAGCAGGCCGAGGCCCAGTTTCGTCAGGCGTGAGGCCCAGGTGACCGTCTGCGGCTTCATCCGGCGGCCGGTGAGCAGCCGGTGGTAGGACACGGGCCCTATCAGCGCGGCGGCCGTCGCCGACCCGAGCATGACGGTCACGACGTAGATGTTCCGGTCAATCGTGGAGAGTTCGGCGAAGCGGGGCTGGAAGACCACCGCGAGCAGGAAGCCGAAGAGGATCTGTACGCCGGTCTGCGCGACCCGGAGTTCCTGGAGCAGGTCGCTCCACTGCCGGTCCGCCCGCTCCTCCTCGGTCTCCCGGCGCCCGCTGCGCGGGTTCGTCTCCGGCTCGTCCTCACCCATCCCGCCACGGCCCGCCGGTATCTGTCCCATCGATGCCTCCCCACCTCTCAGAGGTGGTGCTGGTTCCCCGCGAAGCCGTCGTGAATCCTGGAACATCTGTGTCGGGACGGCCGCGGGACGGCACGGATGCCGACGTTCTCCATGGTGGCAGCCGACGGAAGAAACACCACACCGGTCCTACGGACGGGACGGTCCGGGAAGCGGTACCGGCCGAAGGCCGAACCTCGACGCAGCGTGACAACTCGCCTAGGATCGTCGTAGGGCATCGCGCGTCGGTCACCGGCCGGGTGAGGCGTGGAGGTAGCCCGTGAGATGCCCGCTGGAGGCATTCCACTGTGTCAGTCGAGTTGAACCACACCATCGTTCACAGCCGGGACAACCGCGAATCCGCCGATTTCCTGGCTCGCATCCTGGGTCTCACCGTCGGAACCGAATGGGGTCCCTTCATCCCGCTCGTTCTCGCGAACGGGGTCACCCTGGACTTCGCGACCGTTCCCGTCGAATCGATCACCGTGCAGCACTACGCGTTCCTCATCTCGGAGGCGGAGTTCGACACGGCCTTCGGGCACATCGAGGAGCAGGGGATCGCGTACTACGCCGATCCGCACCGGAAGCACCCCGGCGAGATCAACCACAACGACGGTGGACGCGGGGTGTACTTCCCCGATCCCAGCGGCCACGGGATGGAACTCATCACCCGTCCCTACGGCGGCTGGTCGTAATACCGGAATCCGGGAGGCCCGGCCGCGATCAGCGATCCGGCCGGGCCGTCCGGCTCAGCGGCCGTCATCGGTCTTGAGCACCAGCTCGGGCCGGTCCCACAACACCGCGGGCGGACTGGCCGCGACGGTGCCGGTGCGCTCGGCTCCCACACCGTGGTAGAAACCCTCGGCCGGCGGGTGCGCGACCACGCGTACGGCGGTCAGGCCGGCCCGGCGCGCCTCCTCGCGCAGGTGGCCGACGAGGAGCCGCCCGATCCCCCGCCCCTGG
Organism: Streptomyces sp. NPDC005752; assembly: GCF_040630715.1. Lineage (NCBI taxonomy): Bacteria > Bacillati > Actinomycetota > Actinomycetes > Kitasatosporales > Streptomycetaceae > Streptomyces > Streptomyces sp. NPDC005752. The sequence goes on from NZ_JBEXYB010000003.1 coordinate 110,630, forward strand.
GCATCGTCGGCAACGAACATCAGGTCGAGTTCGGGCGGGGACAGGACCAGCGCGTAGAACCCCAGCACCCGGTCCTCGGCGTCCACAGCGACATGGACGGCGTGGGCCTCGATGTAGTCCGGGCCGACCCTGTACCCCTCGACCATGTGCGCGTACGGGCCCTCGTACGCGCGGGAGGCCGTGACCAGGCGGGTGAGCCGTCTGGCGTCGCGCGCGACGGCTCGCCTGATCCGGACCCCCGCGCGACGGTCCTTGATGCGCGATCCCATACGGCGAGTATCACGCACCGCGGGCCCGGTACTCGCACGGTGCTCAGTGCACGGGCCGCTCGGCCCGCCATTCCTCCACGGTGGCTTCGACGTCGAACGGCGTGAGGTTCAGCGGCGGCCCCTGGGGCGGCCTGACCAGTGCCTCGCGGATCCTCACGTTGATCTCGGCCAGAATCCGCCGGACCTCCGCTTCCGACCGTGCACGCGACACCTCCTGCCGGGCGTCCTCGGCCGCCTTCCGCAAGGTCAGTGAGGGAGGGAGCGCCGACAGTCCTTCCCTCTCCATCTTGGCCTTGACCCACCACATCGCGTCGTAGGGGCGGTCAAGACCGGGAATCGGCTTGCCGGCGCCCGGCAGGTCGGCGAAGGCACCCCGCTCCTCGGCCTCGCGAATCTGCCGGTCCACCCATGTCTCGAAGCTGACCCCTGCGGGTTTGCGCTCGGTCACCGCGTGCCCCTCTCGCGACTCGCGCGGACGGCTCCGTGTCGGTCCGGGGGCGTCCGGTTCGGTGTCTTCCACGATACCGGGACGGTTCCCTGCATGAACGGCGCCCAGGGGGTAACACGGCTGGTGCACGCAGCCCGGCCTGTACACCGAACCGGGCTCGAATCGGAAGGGGTTGACGAGAGTGGAACAGCAGGACGCACCGACCGCGAGCCGACGGGAGCGTCGGCCATGACGACTGTGCTGATCATCGTCGCCGTCGTCCTGGTGGCAGCGCTCGCCTTCGGTCTCCTCCGGCTCCAGGGCCGCAGGCCGGGCGGGCGTGGACTGCAGCGCCGCTTCGGACCCGAGTACGACCGGACGGTCGCCCGTCACGACGGCGACACCAAGGCGGCCGAGCACGAACTGGCCGAGCGTGTGAAGCTGCACGGCTCCCTCTCCGAGAGGCCCCTGCGGCCGGAGGCGCGCGAGGCGTACACCCGCCGCTGGGCCGAGGTGCAGGAGCGGTTCCTCGACTCCCCCAGGGACGCGGTCGTCGAGGCCGACGCGCTTCTGGCGCAGCTGGCCCGCGACCGGGGCTTCCCCGACGGCGACAACTTCCAGGAGCAGACGGACGCGCTCTCCGTCCACCACGCCGCACAGGTCGACGGCTACCGCAGGGTCCACACGGCCGTGCGCGGCCAGGGCGGCACGGAGGAGATGCGGAAGGCCCTGATCGAGTCCCGCGCGCTCTTCGACGTACTTCTCGCAGACGCACCGGACAAGCCGGCCCGCACGGACCGGCACGAGGCGAAAGGCAGTGCAGCAGCATGAACGACCGCACCGAGCGCACCACAGAGCCCGTCTTCACCACGGAGCCCCGGACCACCGGCACCCCCGTGTCCGTGCCTGAGAGGGCGCCCCGGAACGCGCCGGACAGGCCTCTTGACACGGCGGCCATGAAAACGCACGCGGACAGCAAGGGCCTCGAACCGAAGCTCACCGGCCGTGACGATCTCGGCGTTCCACCCGCACCGGGCGAAGCCCCCGGCGCTTCGCATGCCGAGCGGGCCGGCCACCACGAGGCCCACGGCGCCGGACAGCCCCTGGTCCCCCAGGGTGCACGGGACCAGCTGGCGCAGCGCATGCAGCAGGCGGTCACCGACTTCGTCGAGAGCCCCCGCCGTGCGGTCGAGGAGGCCGACAGCACGTTCGACGAGATCGTCGCGGGACTCACCCAGGCGCTCACGGAACGCAGGCGGGTCCTGCGCGCCGGGTGGCAGGGACAGGACACCGAGGCGCAGACCGAGGAGTTGCGCGTGGCGCTTCAGCGCTACCGCGACGTCAGCGAACAGCTGCTGAGGATCTGAGCGCCACCGCCGCAGCTCACCGGCCCGGGACCGCGTCACTACGACGCGGTCCCGGGCCGGGCCGCGTCCCGGGCAGTCCGTCAGACGGCGACGGACAGGTCGGCACGGAGCCGGTCGGCCACCGCCGGAGGGAGGCGCAGCGCCTTGCTCAGATAGCCGTCGAGCCCGCCCCAGCGCTCGTCCATCGCGTCCAGGGCCGCCTCGAGGTAACGGGGCCGGGCCTCGATGACCGCGTAGGCGATGTCCGGGTCACCGCCGTCGTCGAGGAAGCGCCGTACGGCGGGCCCGAAGGCGGCGCGCACGGCCCGGTTGACCGCGAGGAACTCCGCGCGTACGACCTCACGTGACGCGCCCGCCATCATCAGCAGCAACGTGGTGGCCCAGCCGGTCCTGTCCTTGCCCGTGGCGCAGTGGAAGAGCAGCGGTCTCGCCCGGGGATCGGCGACGGTGTCCAGGAAGGCACGGTAGGCCGCCGCCGCGCCCGGCGAGAGGACCATCCGCCGGTACGTCTGCGCGAACAGGTCCTCGGCCCGCCCGCCACCGAGCACGCGTGCTGCTCCGTCCGGGTCATCGAGCAGCGCCTTGAGCCGCGCGGGTGTGACGCCGGGATCGTCGCCGAGGACGTCGGCCACGAAGAGCCGCGCGCCCGCAGGAAGCCGGTCCGGCGCCCATCGGCGCTCGTCGGCGGTGCGCAGGTCCACGACGGTGCGCAGGCCGAGTGCGGCGACCGCCATGTCGTGCTCCTCGAAATCGCTCAGCTGGCCCGAGCGCAGAAGGATGCCCTGACGCAGTCGCCTGTGGCGGCCAAGGGCGATACCGCCCAGATCGCGCAGGTTGACGACGGTTGACGCGGGGACGGCCCGGGCGGTCTGCACGATGAACTGCCTCTTTCCCGACAGACTGCAGGTCGGAATCAACGTCGCACGACGTGCGGATATCGACAAAGGGAACGTGGGGTACCAGGGCACCGGCCGAGGGGGATCAGTCGGCGAGGATCCGTGTCTTCTGCTCCGCGAACTCGGCGTCGGTGAGGACCTCGCGCTGCCTCAGGTCGGCGAGCCGCTCCAGCAGCGTGATGACATCGTCCCCGCCGTCGGCCGGCACCCGCTCGTGCGCCAGGAGCCGCCCGCCGGCTGCCTGCACCGCCCGGGTGAGAGGTACCGACCACAGGTCCTCCCACACGATCAGCGCGGCGGAGTTCTCCTCCGGCAGACGGTCGAGCGCGTCGAGGTCCGTGATCCGCGGCATTCCTGGCGGAGTGTCGTCCGGCGGGTCGAACGACACCAGCCCCTGCGGGTCCATCTCCCGCAGACCGACAGGTTCCGGCGCGCCGCCCGCCGCCCTGCGGGCGAAGGCCAGATCGAGGATGCGTACCGTCTCGGACGCGACGGCCTCGGCCAGTACGGGCGCGATGACGTCGGCGAAACGGCCGCCGGGAAAGGTGACGACGAGGTACTCCACGGGTCCCACGGCCACGATGCGTCCTTCCCCTGAGGTTCTGGATCAGCAGCAGCTTAACTTCGGACGATCAGTGACGCACTGTGAGAAACAAGGACAGAAGGGATGCGCTGCCGGGGCGTATGCCCTCCCGGACCCGGAGCGGCCTTGTGCGGCGGGCCGGATTCCGCGCGGGGAGGCCGGCGACCGGTCAGGAATGAAGAAGCGAAAGCTTCCCGTCGCCCGTAGCGTCGTTCGTACGGAGATCAACGACGTCGGGCCGGCGCAGGGTGATTGCGCCCCGGAGGGCACCGCTGGTCTGCTGAACGACGATCGTCTCCGCGAGCGCGCGGGCGACGCCGACGGCGACCGCACAGGCGGCCCCGTGAACGGATGGAGAGACGACGAGCATGACCACGAAGCCGGACACGCGGTCGACCGCGCCGCATGTTTCCGACAGCCACGACCTGATCCGCGTGCACGGTGCGCGCGTCAACAACCTCAAGGACGTCAGTGTCGAGATCCCGAAGCGCCGGCTGACGGTGTTCACCGGCGTCTCGGGCTCGGGCAAGAGTTCGCTGGTGTTCAGCACCATCGCGGCGGAGTCGCAGCGGATGATCAACGAGACCTACAGCGCCTTCGTCCAGGGCTTCATGCCGACCCTGGCCCGCCCCGAGGTCGACGTGCTCGAGGGGCTCACGACCGCGATCATCGTCGACCAGCAGCGGCTGGGCGCCGACCCGCGCTCCACGGTCGGTACCGTCACCGACGCCAACGCGATGCTGCGCATCCTCTTCTCCCGCCTCGGCACACCGCACATCGGGCCGCCCGGGGCGTACGCCTTCAACGTCCCGTCGGTCAGGGCCAGCGGGGCGATCACCGTCGAGCGGGGCGACAGGAAGACGGTGAAGGCGACTTTCAACCGCACCGGTGGCATGTGCACCCGCTGCGAGGGCCGGGGCACGGTCTCCGACATCGACCTGACGCAGCTCTACGACGCCTCCAAATCGCTCGCCGAGGGCGCTTTCACCATTCCCGGGTGGAAGTCGGACAGTTTCTGGACCGTGCGGGTCTACGCCGAGTCCGGCCTGCTCGACCCGGACAAGCCGATCAGCGAGTTCACCGAGCAGGAGATGCGGGACTTCCTCCACCGGGAGCCGACCAAGGTCAAGGTCGAGGGCGTCAACCTGACCTACGAGGGACTGATCCCCAAGATCCAGAAGTCGTTCCTGTCCAAGGACAAGGAGGCGATGCAGCCGCACATCCGGGCGTTCGTGGAGCGGGCGGTCACCTTCACCACCTGCCCGGACTGCGGAGGCACCCGGCTCAGTGAGGGCGCACGGTCCTCGAAGATCAAGCGGATCAGCATCGCGGACGCCTGCGCGATGCAGATCAGCGATCTGGCGACCTGGGCAGGCGGCCTCGACGAGCCGTCGGTGGCACCACTGCTCGCCGCGCTGCGCCACAGCCTCGACTCCTTCGTGGAGATCGGCCTCGGCTACCTGTCGCTCGACCGGCCGTCGGGCACCCTCTCGGGCGGCGAGGCGCAGCGCGTCAAGATGATCCGCCACCTCGGTTCCTCGCTCACCGACGTCACCTATGTCTTCGACGAGCCCACCATCGGACTGCACCCCCACGACATCGAGCGGATGAACAGGCTGCTGCTGCGGCTGCGGGACAAGGGGAACACCGTGCTCGTGGTGGAACACAAGCCGGAGACGATCGTGATCGCCGACCACATCGTCGATCTCGGCCCCGGCGCGGGCTCCGCGGGCGGCACCGTCTGTTTCGAGGGCACCGTCGAGGGGCTGCGGGCGGGCGACACCGTCACCGGCCGTCATTTCGACGACCGGGCGTCCCTCAAGGAGGCGGTACGCGAACCCACCGGCACGCTGGAGATCCGCGGCGCCGACACGCACAACCTGCGGGATGTCGACGTCGACATCCCGCTCGGGGTACTCACCGTCGTCACCGGTGTCGCCGGTTCGGGCAAGAGCTCCCTGGTGCACGGGTCGATCCCTCCGGGCGAGAACGTGGTGTCGGTCGACCAGGGTGCGATCCGCGGCTCACGGCGCAGCAACCCCGCGACGTACACCGGGCTGCTCGACCCGATCCGCAAGGCGTTCGCGAAGGCCAACGGAGTGAAGCCGGCGCTGTTCAGCGCGAACTCCGAGGGAGCCTGTCCGGAGTGCAACGGTGCCGGCGTGGTCTACACCGACCTCGGGATGATGGCCGGCGTCACCACGACGTGCGAGGAGTGTGAGGGCAAGCGGTTCCAGCCGGCGGTGCTGAAGTACCGCTTCGGCGGCCGCGACATCAGCGAGGTGCTCGGGATGTCCGTGACCGAGGCACAGGAGTTCTTCGGCGAAGGCGAGGCGCGCACACCCGCCGCGCACCGCGTCCTCGGCCGGCTCGTCGACGTGGGGCTCGGCTATGTCAGCCTGGGGCAGCCGCTCACCACGCTGTCGGGGGGCGAGCGGCAGCGGCTCAAGCTGGCCACCCACATGGCCGACAAGGGCGGTGTCTACGTCCTCGACGAGCCGACCGCCGGCCTCCACCTCGCTGACGTCCGGCAGTTGCTCGGCCTGCTCGACCGGCTCGTCGACTCGGGCAAGTCGGTCGTCGTCGTCGAGCACCACCAGGCGGTCATGGCGCACGCCGACTGGATCATCGACCTCGGTCCCGGTGCGGGTCACGACGGGGGCACGGTCGTCTTCGAGGGCACCCCTGCCGGCCTCGTGGCCGGCCGCTCCACCCTCACGGGCGAGCATCTCGCGGCCTACGTCGGCGCCTGAGCGAGGCGGCCCGACGCCAACGGCCCTGCCGGGCGTCGGGCTTCGCCTCCGGCACCGGTGAAGGACAAGGCCCCTCCACCCAGGGGATTCCGCTCATTTCGGAGAGTGCAAGGTCACAGCCGGTGGCCCTGCTGCTCGTCAGAGTGCTGACCTAGCATCTGACCATGACGGTCCAGCCTGCTGACGGGCTTTCCCCGGCCACCGAGTTCCCCGCTCCTTCCCACGACCAGTGGCAGAGCCTCGTAGAAGGCGTACTGCGCAGGTCGGGCAAGGACGTGACGGGCACGGACGCCGAGGAGGCGCTGTCCACCGCGCTCGGGGACGGGCTCACAGTCCGCCCTCTGTACACCTCCGCCGACGCGACGGCGGACCCGGGTCTGCCCGGCTTCGCGCCCTTCACCCGGGGAAGCAGGGCCACGGGGAACACCACGGACGGCTGGGACGTGCGTCAGCACCACCAGCTGGCCGATCCCGTGCGCCTGAACGAGGCCGTACTCGGGGACCTGGAGAACGGCGTCACATCGCTCTGGCTCGCCGTCGGCGGGCCCGGCGGGGTTCCGGTCTCCGGCCTCGACCGTGCGCTCCAGGGTGTCCATCTCGACCTCGCGCCCGTCGCGCTCGACGCGGGCGCCGATCCCGGTCCCGCCGTCCGGGAGTTGCTCGGGCTCTACGCGGCCCGGGGAGTCGCCAAGTCGGCCGTGCGGGGCAGCCTCGGAGTGGATCCACTCGGTCAGGCCGCACGCACGGGCACGGAGCCGGAGACGGCGGACGCCGTCCACTGGGCGCGGCTGTGCTCCCGCGAGTACCCCGGGCTGCGTGCCCTGGCCGTGGACGCACTGCCGTACCACGAGGCGGGGGGCTCCGCCGCCGAGGAGCTCGGGCTCTCGCTGGCCACCGGTGTCGCCTATCTGCGAGCGCTGACGGCTGCGGGCCTCTCCGTCGAGGATGCCTGTGCACAGCTGGAGTTCAGGTACGCGGCGACCGCCGACCAGTTCCTGACGATCGCGAAGCTGCGCGCGGCACGGCGGCTGTGGGCCCGTGTCGCCGAGGTCTGCGGGGCCCCGGACGCCGGGGCGCAGCGGCAGCACGCCGTGACCTCGCCGGTGATGATGACGCGCCGCGATCCATGGGTGAACATGCTGCGGACGACGCTGGCCTGTCTGGGCGCTGGTGTCGGGGGCGCCGAAGCGGTCACCGTACTGCCGTTCGATCACGCACTGGGCCTGCCGGACGCGTTCGCCCGGCGGATCGCCCGCAACACCTCGACGATCCTCGTGGAGGAGTCGCATCTGGCCCGGGTGACGGACCCCGCGGGCGGTTCCTGGTACGTCGAGCGGCTGACCCACGAACTCGCCGCGGCGGCCTGGGCGTTCTTCCAGGAGGTGGAGCGGGCGGGCGGTCAGGCCGCCGCCCTTCGCTCCGGCATGGTCCAGGAACGGCTCGCGGACACCTGGGCGGCCCGGAGCAGGGATCTGGCGCGGCGCAAGGAGCCGGTGACCGGGGTCAGTGAATTCCCGACCCTCGACGAGCGGCCGGTGGAGCGCGAGCCCGCGCCCGCCGCGCCGTCGGGCGGCGGGCTGCCCAGGGTCCGGCGTGACGGGGCGTTCGAGGTGCTGCGGGCCCGGTCGGACGCGCACCTGGCGGCCACGGGGAGCCGGCCCAAGGTGTTCCTGGCGGCGCTGGGGCCTGCCTCGGTGCACACCGCGCGGGCCTCCTTCGCGGCGAACCTCTTCCTGTCGGGTGGCATCGAGCCGGTCCACGAGCCGGTTTCCGTGGACGCGTCGACCGCTGCCGCGGCCTTCGAGGCCAGCGGGGCGGCGATCGCCTGCCTGTGCTCGACGGACACGCTCTACGCCGAACTGGCCGACGACGTCGCCTCCGCCCTCAGGGCAGCCGGCGCGGACCGGATCTTCCTCGCGGGGCGGCCGGGCGAGTACGCCGGCGCGGACGTCCACGTGTTCGCCGGCTGCGATGTGGTCGCCGTCCTCTCCTCCGAACTCGACCGCATGGGAGTGGCGTGATGCAGAACCCCGAGACAACCGCCGGGACCCCCGTACCCAACTTCTCCGACGTCCCGCTGACCGGGGGCGCCTCCACCGAGGTCTCCGAGGAACAGTGGCACGCCGCGGTGAAGGAGTCGGGCGGCAGGTCCGAGGACGAGCTGCTCTGGGAGACCCCGGAGGGCATCGAGGTCAAGCCGCTGTACACCGGGCGCGACCTGGAGGGGCTCGACTTCCTGGGGACCTACCCGGGCATCGCGCCGTATCTACGCGGTCCGTACCCGACGATGTACGTCAACCAGCCCTGGACGATCCGTCAGTACGCGGGTTTCTCCACGGCGGAGGAGTCCAACGCCTTCTACCGGCGCAACCTCGCCGCCGGGCAGAAGGGTCTGTCCATCGCGTTCGACCTGCCCACCCACCGCGGCTACGACAGCGACCACCCCAGGGTGACCGGCGACGTCGGCATGGCGGGCGTGGCGATCGACTCGATCTACGACATGCGTCAGCTCTTCGACGGCATCCCGCTGGACAGGATGTCGGTGTCGATGACGATGAACGGCGCGGTGCTGCCGGTCCTCGCGCTCTACATCGTGGCCGCCGAGGAACAGGGCGTGGCACCCGAGAAGCTGGCCGGGACCATTCAGAACGACATCCTCAAGGAGTTCATGGTCCGCAACACCTACATCTATCCGCCCGGCCCCTCGATGCGGATCATCTCCGACATCTTCGCGTTCACCTCGCAGAAGATGCCGCGCTACAACTCGATCTCGATCTCCGGCTACCACATCCAGGAGGCCGGCGCGACGGCCGACCTGGAGCTGGCGTACACGCTGGCCGACGGGGTGGAGTACCTGCGGGCGGGTCAGGCCGCCGGCCTGGACGTGGACGCGTTCGCCCCGCGCCTCTCGTTCTTCTGGGCGATCGGCATGAACTTCTTCATGGAGATCGCGAAGCTCCGGGCGGCGCGGCTGCTGTGGGCGAGGCTGGTCAAGGAGTTCGGTCCGAAGAACGCCAAGTCGCTCTCCCTGCGCACCCATTCGCAGACGTCCGGCTGGTCGCTGACGGCACAGGACGTGTTCAACAACGTGACGCGCACCTGTGTCGAGGCGATGGCCGCGACCCAGGGCCACACCCAGTCACTCCACACCAACGCACTCGACGAGGCACTGGCCCTGCCGACGGACTTCTCGGCGCGGATCGCCCGCAACACCCAGCTGCTGCTCCAGCAGGAGTCCGGCACCTGCCGGGTCATCGACCCGTGGGGCGGAAGCGCGTACGTCGAGAGGCTGACGCACGATCTGGCGCAGCGGGCCTGGGAGCACATCGAGGAGGTCGAGGCGGCCGGCGGTATGGCCAAGGCCATCGACGCGGGCATCCCGAAGCTCCGGATCGAGGAGGCCGCGGCGCGTACGCAGGCCCGGATCGACGCCGGGCGCCAGCCCGTCATCGGCGTGAACAAGTACCGCGTGGAGACCGACGAGAAGATCGACGTGCTCAAGGTCGACAACTCCTCGGTACGCGCCCGGCAGCTCGAGAAGCTGCGCCGGCTGCGCGAGGAGCGCGACGAGGCGGCCTGCCAGGACGCGCTGGCCGCACTGACCGCCGCGGCGGAGCGGGACCCCGGGCCGGGGCTCGAGGGCAACCTGCTGGCGCTGGCCGTCGACGCCGCCAGGGCGATGGCCACGGTCGGGGAGATCTCGGACGCTCTGGAGAAGGTGTACGGCAGGCACGCGGGGCAGATCCGTACGATCTCCGGGGTGTACCGAAAAGAGGCAGGAGAGTCTCCGTCCGTGGACCGCACCCGTACGCTCGTCGATGACTTCGAGGAGGCGGAGGGGCGGCGTCCGCGCATCCTCGTCGCCAAGATGGGCCAGGACGGGCACGACCGCGGCCAGAAGGTGATCGCGACGGCCTTCGCCGACCTCGGATTCGACGTCGACGTCGGCCCCCTGTTCCAGACGCCGGGCGAGGTCGCACGGCAGGCGGTCGAGGCGGACGTGCACATCGTGGGCGTCTCCTCGCTCGCCGCCGGCCACCTCACGCTCGTACCCGCGCTGCGGGAGGAGCTGGCGGCCGAGGGCCGGGAGGACATCATGATCGTGGTGGGCGGGGTGATCCCGCCGCAGGACATCGACGCGCTGCACGAGGCCGGTGCGGCCGCGGTGTTCCCGCCGGGCACGGTGATCCCGGACGCCGCCCACGACCTGGTCACGCGGCTCGGCGCCGCACTCGGCCACGAGCTGTGAGCCGCTGACGGATGGCGCGCGACATCGACACCGACGCTTACGTCAAAGGTGTGCTCGAAGGGAAGCGGGCGTTCGTGGCCCGCGCGATCACTCTCGTCGAGTCGACCCGGCCCGATCACCGGGAGCAGGCGCAGCGGTTGCTGAGCGAGCTGCTGCCCCACTCGGGGCGGGCCCGGCGTATCGGTATCAGCGGGGTGCCGGGGGTGGGCAAGTCCACGTTCATCGACGCGCTGGGCACCCTGTTGACGGGCCTGGGGCACCGGGTCGCGGTGCTGGCCGTGGACCCGTCGTCCAGCCGGACCGGCGGTTCCATCCTGGGTGACAAGACCCGGATGGAGCGGCTGGCGGTGGACCCACGGGCGTTCGTACGCCCCTCCCCCACCGCGGGGACGCTCGGCGGGGTGGCCAAGGCGACCCGCGAGTCCGTCGTGGTCATGGAAGCGGCGGGCTACGACGTGGTGCTGGTGGAGACGGTGGGGGTGGGGCAGTCGGAGACGGCGGTCGCCAACATGGTCGACACCTTCCTGCTGCTCACCCTGGCCCGTACGGGCGACCAGCTGCAGGGCATCAAGAAGGGCGTCCTGGAGCTGGCCGACGCGATCGCGGTCAACAAGGCCGACGGCCCGCACGAACGCGACGCCCGTGCGGCGGCGCGCGAACTGGCCGGCGCTCTGCGGCTGATGCACCCCGTGGACGCGGCCTGGACTCCACCGGTGCTGACGTGCAGCGCCAGGGAATCGACGGGACTGGACGCACTGTGGGAGCGGCTGGAGCAGCACCGTACGCTCCTCGAGTCCACCGGACGGCTGGCCGCCAAGCGCCGCGAGCAGCAGGTGGACTGGACCTGGGCGATGGTCCGCGACGAACTGCTGGACAGCCTGCGTGGCCACCCGGCGGTGCGCGCGCTCACTCCGGAGCTCGAACAGCACGTCCGTGAAGGCGAGTTGACGGCGACGCTGGCCGCCGAGCGGATCCTGCGGGCGTTCCGCGGCGAAGGCTGAGGGCGGGCGGGCCGTGGCCCGCCCGCCCTGCGGGTCAGCCCGTGGCACCCAACGCGTCGGAGACCAGGGCCCGGGCCTCGTCCTGGACCCTGGCCAGGTGTTCGGCGCCCTGGAAGCTTTCCGCGTACACCTTGTAGACGTCCTCCGTGCCGGAGGGGCGGGCGGCGAACCAGGCGCTGTCGGTGCAGACCTTCAGACCTCCGACGGCCGCGCCGTTGCCCGGCGCCTCGGTGAGCACGGCGGTGATCGGCTCACCGGCCAGGGTGTCCGCGGTGACCTGCTCCGGGGAGAGTTCGGCCAGCACCGCCTTCTGCTCGCGGGTGGCCGGTGCGTCGATGCGGGCGTAGGCCGGATCACCGAACCGGGCGGTGAGTTCGCCGTAGTGCTGGGAGGGGGTGGAGCCGGTGACGGCCGTGATCTCGGAGGCGAGCAGGGCGAGGAGGATGCCGTCCTTGTCCGTGGTCCACACCCGGCCGTCGCGGCGAAGGAACGATGCTCCGGCGGACTCCTCGCCGCCGAAACCCAGGGTGCCGCCGAACAGCCCGTCGACGAACCACTTGAAGCCGACCGGGACCTCCACCAGCTGCCGTCCGAGGTCTGCGGCGACCCGGTCGATCATGGAGGAGGAGACCAGGGTCTTGCCGATGCCGGCGCCCGCCGGCCAGTTCTCGCGGTGCGAGTAGAGGTAGCGGATGGCCACGGCCAGATAGTGGTTGGGGTTCATCAGCCCGCCGTCGGGCGTGACGATGCCGTGCCGGTCGGCGTCGGCGTCGTTGCCGGTGGCGATGGTGTACGCGTCGCGCCGTTCGATCAGGGAGGCCATGGCGTAGGGCGAGGAGCAGTCCATGCGGATCTTCCCGTCCCAGTCCAGCGTCATGAAGCGCCAGGTGGGGTCGGCGAGCGGATTGACCACCGTGAGGTCGAGCCGGTGCCGCTCGGCGATCCGCCCCCAGTACGCGACCGAGGCGCCGCCGAGGGGGTCTGCGCCGATGCGGACCCCGGCGTCGCGTACGGCGTCCAGGTCCAGGACCGCCGGGAGATCATCGACGTAGCCGGTCAGGAAGTCGTGCCGCCCGGTGGTGTCGGAGGCGAGGGCACGGGCGTAGGGGATCCGCCGGACCTCTTTCAGGCCGCTCTCGATCAGGGCGTTGGCCCGGTCCTGGATCCAGGAGGTGGCGTCCGACCCGGCCGGCCCGCCGTGGGGCGGGTTGTACTTGAACCCGCCGTCGGCGGGCGGGTTGTGCGAGGGCGTGACCACGATCCCGTCGGCGAGACCGCCGGTGCGGTCCCGGTTGTGGGCCAGGATCGCGTGCGAGACGGCCGGGGTGGGGGTGTAGCCGTCGTCGCTGTCGATCAGGACGGTGGCACCGTTGGCCGCCAGAACCTCCACGGCCGTGATCCGGGCGGGTTCGGACAGTGCGTGGGTGTCCGCGCCGAGGAAGAGGGGCCCGTCCGTCCCCTGCCGCTCCCGGTAGTCGCAGATCGCCTGGGTGGTGGCGGCGATGTGGTCCTCGGTGAACGCCGCCGCGAAGGCCGAACCGCGGTGCCCCGAGGTGCCGAAGGCCACCCGCTGGCCGGGCTCGGCCGGGTCGGGGTGGGCCGTGTAATAGGCCGTCACCAGCCGTGCCACGTCCACCAGGTCTCCCGGCTGCGCCGGCTGCCCGGCCCGTTCGTGAACCATCGCTTCTCCTCTGTCCTCATCGGCCGTTCGCGGACCGCCACAGGGCGGACGATCATCACGAGTTGTACCCGATAGTGCCTCTTCGACCGCCCTTGCGGGTGCGCGGCCCGGACCGGCAGTACATCGGGCGCGCGGCGGATCCCGGGGTCGTTTCGCCACGGTTGGCCGATTCGCACGGAAAGGGTGCGCCGGGACGACGGGGCCGGCGAATGACGCGCCGGGCATCCGGAACACGGGAAGTCAAAATCCCGGATGCCAACTCGACGGAAATGGATACCCATTTCGTCGGGCACATCCGGGGACCTCGGGACACGTTCCCCGACCCACCCCCGGGATACGCCCCGAATGGGAGCAGGGGCGCACGGCACGCCATCATGCGACACACCGGCAGACAAAGGGAGTCATGCTCGTCTGACACGCCGCAGAATTCGAGGAAACCTCGATCGGCGGCCCGGCCGAGGGTAATTCACCGGGACACGAGCGCGAGTAGGCGTGTTTTCGTACGCACGGTCTGCGACAGTTCAGTTCGGTTTCACCCACTTGATCTCCGCCGCCATATTCAACGCCGCCGGTGTTTACCGGAACCGGTCTTCGGGGGCATGCGAAAGAGAGCCGTGTGTGCTGCAGAAGAGTTTCACCGACGGAAGTCGCCTGACGGTCCTTCACCTGGTCCAGCCGGTGGAGGGGGGAGTCGCACGGGTCGTGACCGATCTCGTCGCGGCGCAGGTGCGGGCGGGGCTGCGGCCCGTCGTCGCCTGCCCGCCGGACGGGCCTCTGGCGGCGGGGGCCCGCACCGCCGGAGCGCGGGTGTGCGCCTGGCCGGCGGAGCGTTCCCCCGGTCCGCGACTGGCACGGGAAGTCCTCACGGCGGGCCGTCTGATCCGCGCGTGCGCTCCCGATGTCGTTCACGCCCACAGCTCCAAGGCGGGGCTCGCCGGGCGCCTGGCCGTGCGCGGCCGGGTTCCCACGGTCTTCCAGCCGCACGCCTGGTCGTTCGAGGCCCTGGAGGGCAGGGCGGCCGGGCCGGCGATGGCGTGGGAGCGGTTCGCGGCGCGGTGGAGCGACCGCATCCTCTGTGTCAGTGAGTCGGAGCGCCTGACAGGGCAGCGTGCGGGCATCACAGCACGCTGGTCGGTGGTCCACAACGGCATCGACCTCGGCCGCTTCCGGCCCGCGTGCGAGGATGCCGCCGCGTCGGTCCGGGCCTCCCTCCCGCTGCCGGGCGGATGCCCGCCCGGCGAGCCGCTCGTGGTGTGCGTCGGCCGTCTGAGTCGGCAGAAGGGCCAGGACGTGCTGCTGCGAGCGTGGCGGAAGGCGGCGGTGGGCGGTGCCCGGCTGGTTCTGGTCGGCGACGGACCGTACGGGGAGGAGCTGCGGCGCGCCGCGCCCCCCGGGGTGCTGTTCGCGGGGGCCCGCACGGATGTGGGGCCCTGGCTCCAAGCAGCGGACCTGCTGGTCCTGCCTTCACGCTGGGAGGGGATGGCGCTGGCCCCCCTCGAGGCCATGGCCTGCGGCACACCCGTACTGCTGACCGATGTCAACGGGGCCAGGGAAAGCCTCCCGCCGGGACAGCTGTCCCACTGTCTCGTGCCTCCGGACGACCCCACGGCCCTTGCGGCTGCGCTGAGCGCCCTGCTGGACGATCCGGCGCTGCGGGCCGAGCTGGGCCGCACCGCGCAGGTCCGCACCCGGTCGGTCTTCGACGTGACGAAGACCGCCGCATCGGTCCTGTGCCTCTACGAGGAACTTGTCGGCATGTCCCGCCCCACGACGAGGAAGCGCACCGAGCGATGACGACGGAGAGTGCACCTGCCCCCCGAGCCGCCCAGGCGACCGCCGTACGGCGTGCCGCTGACGTGATCCGCCCGCCGCGCAGCGGCAGGGACGGCACCCAGGTACCCCGGACCGCACGAGGAGTGCCGCGTCGGCGGCCACCGGTGGCGCTGATGGCCTGCGACGTACTCGCGCTCGGTCTGGCCGTGGCGCTGGCCGGCCCCGGGTCGTGGCCACCGGTCGCCCTCCTCCTGCTGCCGGCTGTCCAGTTGCTCCTGAACGCCTACCGGGGCCTCTACACGACCGGGCTCTCCCCCTCGGCCCTGGCGGAACTGCCCGCGCTGGCCGGACTGGCCGCGGTGCAGTGGTACGCCGTCGCCGAGGCGGTGAGCGCGTACGGCCCGCGCCATGCCATGGGGTGGGCGGCGCTCGGCTGCGCGGCCGGCGTCCAGGCCGTGGCGAGCTGCGGCGCACGCGCCTTCGTCCACCGGTTCCGGATGTGGTCGGCCGCACGCGATCCGCAGTCCACCCTGGTGATCGGCGACGGCCAGGTCGCGGGCCGTGTCGTCGCCGTCCTGCAGGAGCACACGCGCTACGGGATGCGGCCGGTCGGCCGAGTGGTGAGCTCCGGCACGGACTCGGAACAGGCCGAGACGTCGCCGCCGGGACACGTGCCGCTGCCCGTGCTCGCTTCGGTGCGGGACGCCGCACGGGCGGTCGTCCAGAACTCCGTGCGGCACGCCGTCTTCACGGCTCCGCCCGAGGCCACGCCTGACGGGGCGGAGCTCTTCGCACTGTTCGCGGGGTACGGCTGCCGCATGTGGCTGATCACCGATCAGGAAGCGGTCACAGACTGCAGGACCGCGCCCCGCCCGGACCACGTATGGGGATTCGCGGCACACCCGCTGCGTCCCCGGCCGCAGCGGCCGGTGGCTCACCGCGTGAAGCGGACGATGGACGCCGTCCTCGCCGCGGTCGCCCTGGTCGTGGCCTCCCCGGTGATGGCCGCCTGCGCACTCGCCGTACGCGTGTGCGACGGTCCGGGCGTCGTCTTCCGGCAGGAGAGGATCGGCGAGCACGGACGGCCGTTCGTGCTGCTGAAGTTCCGCACCCTGCGCCCGGGCGACGCCCACGAGTCGGCCACCCGGTGGAACGTCTCGTCGGACCGGCGCATGAGCCGCGTCGGCCGGGCGCTGCGCAGGACTTCCCTCGACGAGCTTCCTCAGCTCTGGAACGTCGTACGCGGCGACATGAGCCTGGTCGGACCGCGCCCCGAACGCCCCTACTTCGTCGCACAGTTCAGCCGTATGCACCCCGGCTACCGGTCCCGGCACCGGATGCCCGTGGGCATTACGGGACTGGCCCAGGTGCACGGACTGCGTGGTGACACCTCGATCGAGGACCGGGCGCGCTTCGACAACCGGTACATCGAGACGTGGTCGCTGTGGCAGGACATGTGTGTGCTGGCGCGCACGGCCGGCTCGGTGTTCCGGCTCGGAGGCAGCTGAGCCGTGACACTCACCGTGACCGCGGCGCCCGCCGTACCGGTCGGCCGGGAGAAGGAGCCCCCTCGCGGATGGCTCCACCGATGGCCGTTGCTGCCTTTGATCGCGACGGTCCTGCTCGTCGGGGTACCGGCAGACGGCACGGGTGCCTGGACCGTGCTCGGCGTACCGGCCGCCGATCTCCTGTCGGGGGCGGCCGTGCTCGCCTGCGCGGGCCACCTGTTGTTCCTGCGCCGACGCCCGCTCACTCCTGCGGCGGCGGCCGTGCTGGGGCTGCCGGCCGTGGGACTCGCCCTGGCCACGGTCACCGCCGCGGACCCGGTGGCGGCGCTGCCGGGGTTCGTGCGGTATCTGCAGATCTTCGTCCTGGTACCGGCCGCCGTCCTCCTCCTGGTCAGGGACGCCCAGGGTTTCCGGGCCGTCGCCGGCGCGCTGGTCCTGCTCGCGGCGGTCCAGGGCGCGACGGGTGTCCACCAGTACGTCACCGGGTCAGGCGCCTCCTACATGGGGGAGGACATCCGTGCGGTCGGTACGTTCGGCCCGGGTGATGTGATGGGCATGGCGACGGTCGTCGGCTACGGTCTGGTCGCGGCCGCCGCGTACGCGCTCCGCCCCCCGCTCGGCACACCTCGTCGGCTGAAGCCGTGGGCTCCCCTGACCGCCGTGCTGCTGGTCGTCCCGCTGACGCTGTCCTTCAGCCGGGGAGCGTGGATCGCGACGGCGGCCGGAGTGCTCGCGGTGATCGCGCTGACCGGGCTCCGGCAGGCCGTCCGCGCGCTGGCGGTGCTGGGCGCGGCAGGAGTCGTGCTGGTCGGCGGGGTCGGCGTCGGCTCCGAGATGATCGCGCAGCGGCTCACCAGCATCACGGAGGTGACCAGTGCCCCCGACCGGTCGGTCAACGACCGCTACACCATGTGGGCGGCCGCCGTGGGAATGTGGCGCGAGGAGCCCGCGACCGGAGTCGGTCTCAAGGGCTTTCCGGCGCACCGGGACGGGCACGCGTCGATCGGGCTCTCGGCCGGGAGCGACACGGCGGGGGCGGGACAGGAGTTCCGCAGGCAACCGCTGCTCTCCCCCCACAACATGTACCTGCTGGTACTCGCCGAACAGGGCCTCATCGGCTTCATCGCGCTGGTGGGCTCCTGGGCGGCGCTCCTGGTGGGCGGGGTGCGCAGGCTGGTGCTCGCACGCGCCCGGGGGTCCGCGGCCGTCGACTGCGGTCTGGCCGCCGTGGGGCTGATGACCTGGCAGACCGTCGACTTCCTGTACGCGGACATCGGCGGCCCCTCCACCGTGCTCACCGGGATCGTGCTCGGCCTCGCCGCCTGGTGGGCGCTGGCCGGACCGGAGAGGACGAGCGCCGGGTGAGCGGGACCGCCACGGATCCGGCCGCGGAGCCGACGACCGCCGTAGCTTCCGCGCCGGAGGCTCCGGAGCGGTCCGGTGGCTTCCTGGCCAGGGCGGCCGGCGGAGCCGCGGTACTGACGGTGATCGCCGCCCTGCTGGGACTCGCCCGGGACCAGGCCATCGCCCGGTTGTTCGGGGCCAGCCATGCCAGCGACGCCTTCCTCATCGCATGGACGGTGCCGGAGATGGCGGCCACCCTGCTGATCGAGGACGGCATGGCGCTGCTGCTGGTTCCGGCGTTCAGCCTGGCGCTGACGCAGCGGACCGCGGGCGGCCACGCGACCGATCCGGTCCGCGCCCTGGTGGCCGACACCTTCCCCCGGCTGTTCGCCTCACTGGCCTGCGCGGGCGGGCTGCTGGTCTGGGGCGCCCCGTGGGCCGTCGGCGTCCTGGCTCCCGGACTGGACGATCCCCGGCTCGCGGTGGACTGCACGCGTCTGACGGCCGTCACCGTGCTCACCTTCGGTATCACGGGGTACTTCAGTGCGGCGCTGCGGGCGCACAGCCGGTTCCTGGCCCCGGCCGGCGTGTACATCGCGTACAACGTCGGCATCATCGGCATGACCCTGGCGCTGCACTCCGTCTGGGGTGTGCGCGCCGCGGCCGCGGGGGTCGCCGTCGGCAGCCTGCTGATGGTCCTCACCCTGCTGCCCACGTTCCTGCGGCTGGTGCCGGGGCCGGGCGGGAAGCCGGCGGCGCGGGAGCGGGGTCCGGCGCTCTTCGGCGCCACGGTCCTGGCACCGGTCGTGCTGTTCGTGGTGAGCCGTCAGTCACAGGTCCTCGTCGAGCGTTTCTTCGCCTCGTCGCTGCCGGACGGGGCGATCTCCCACCTCAACTACGCGCAGAAGGTCGCGCAGCTGCCGATGGTGCTGTCCATGATGATCTGCACGGTGACCTTCCCCGTCGTGGCGCGGGCCATGGCTGCCGGGGACCGGGAGGGTGCCCGGCGGCGGGTCGAGCGTGACCTCGCGCTGGCCGGGGCGGTGGTGCTGCTGGGCACGGCGACGGTGCTCGGCTGCGCACCCCTGATCGTCGAAGTCCTTTTCCAGCGCGGCGCGTTCGATGCCGCGGACACCACCGCCACGGCCGGTGTCATGCGGGTCTACGCGCTCGGTCTGCTCGGCCACACACTGGTGGGCGCCCTGTGCAGGCCGTTCTTCTCGGCCGGTCGTCCCACCTGGTACCCGCTCGGCGCGATGTGCTGCGGCCTGCTGGTCACCACCGCGGCCGCGCTGCTCCTGACCGGCCCCTTCGGTGTGGACGGCATCGCGGCGGCCAATGCCGTCGGCATCAGCACGGCCGCCGTACTGATGCTCGTGGGGCTGGGCTCGCGAGCCGTCGCCGTACGGCCCGGAGCCGTCGCCCTCTCCCTCGCCAGGCCGGCGGCGGCGGCGGCGGTCGCCGCGGCCGCCGGCGCGCTGGCCACCCGGCTGGTGCCGGGACCGGTGCAGGGCCTGGCGGCCGGCTGCCTCGTCGTACCCACGGCATTCCTTCTCACCGGGTTCCTGCTCCGGGCCCCGGAAGCCGTTCATCTGCTGGCACTCATCCGACAGAGGTTCTCCCATGGCCGCTGACACCTCGGCACCCCGTGCCCGTACGCTCCCCCTCCGGTCCCGGCCGTGGATCCTGACCTATCACTCGGTGAGCGATCCCACGGACGATCCCTACGGCATCACCGTCTCCGCCGACCGCCTGGACGAGCAGCTGACCTGGCTGCGGCGACGGGGGCTGACCGGCGTGGGCGTCGCGGCGCTCCTGGGTGGGCGGTCCGCCGGGAAGCGGGGACTGGTCGGACTCACCTTCGACGACGGGTACGCGGATTTCGTCGACGAGGCGCTCCCGGTGCTGCTCGCCCACGGCTGCACCGCGACGGTGTTCGTCCTGCCCGGCCGTCCCGGTGGCTCCAACGCCTGGGATCCGCTCGGACCGCGCCGGCCGCTGCTGACCGAGGAGGGCGTCCGTACCGCCGCCGCCGCGGGGATGGAGGTCGGCTCGCACGGGATGCTCCACCAGGATCTGACGACGCTGTCCGACGACGATCTGCGCCGGGAGACCCACGGCAGCCGGGACGCGCTGCGCCGCATCGCCGGTGATACGCCTTCCGGCTTCTGCTACCCGTACGGCACGGTCGACCGGCGGGTGGCCGAATCCGTACGGGATGCGGGCTACGCCTACGGCTGCGCGCTCTCTCCCGGCGCCCTTTCAGGGCCGTTCGCCCTCCCCCGTACGCACGTCAGCCACGCGGACCGGGGCGCGCGCCTGCGGGCGAAGGAGGTTCGGCACCGGCTGCGGTACCGCTCGGCCGGTACCGCGGTTCCGGGTGAGGCCGGGTGAAGGCACTGCACGTCATCACCGGACTCGGCATCGGCGGTGCCGAGCAGCAGTTGCGGCTGCTGCTGCGTCACCTCCCGGTGCGCTGCGACGTCGTGACGCTCACCAACGCGGGGGCGGTCGCCGAGGGGCTGCGCGCGGACGGCGTCCGTGTCAGGGACCTGGGAATGCGGAGCAACAGGGACCTCGGTGCGGTGCCCCGGCTGGCCCGTCTCATCCGCCGGGGTTCGTACGACCTCGTGCACACGCACCTCTACCGGGCGTGTGTCTACGGCCGGATCGCCGCGCGCCTCGCCGGTACCACCGTCGTGTCGACGGAGCATTCCCTGGGGCGCGCGGAGATCGAGGGTCGCCCCCTCACCCGTGGCACCCGGGAGCTCTACCTGCGCACCGAGCGGCTCGGGGCGGCGACGGTCGCCGTGTCCGACACCGTCGCGGGCAGGCTTCGCGACTGGGGTGTGCCGGCCTCCCGGATCCACACCGTGCCCAACGGCATCGACGCGGCCGCCTTCCGCTTCGACCCCCTGCGACGGCGCGCCACACGGGCCCTGCTCGGTCTTCCCGACGCGGCCTTCGTGGTGGGCGGCGTGGGAAGGATGGTCCCCGGCAAGCGTTTCGGCCTGCTGATCCGCGCCATCGCCTCCCTTCCCGGCGCCCGGCTCGTGCTGGCCGGGGACGGCCCGGAGGCCGGGGCCCTGCGCGCGCTGGCCGCCCGGCTCGGTGTGACCGGCCGTGTCACCTTCCTCGGCGAGTGCGGCACCACGGATGCCGCTCCCGGCATCCCCGCGGTGCTCAGCGCGGTCGACGCCTTCGTCTCGGTGTCCCGCGAGGAGTCCTTCGGTCTCGCCGTCGTGGAGGCCCTGGCCGCGGGGCTCCCCGTGGTGCACGCGGCCTGCCCCGCCGTCGAGGACCTCCCCGGCGGCCACGTACCCGGTACCACCCGTATCGGAGGTGCCGACGGCTCCGCCGATCCCACGGACGAGCTCACGGCCGCGCTGCGGCACCGCATGGAGAGCGGTGCCCGCAGGCTGCCGCCGCCCTCCGCCGTGGACCACTACGACATCAGGCTCAGCAGCCGTCGCCTCGTGGACGTCTACGCGCAGGCCGTCGGCACCGCACCCGTCCCTCCGACCGAGAGAGCACACCCATGACCGAGTCTCCCCAGCAGCGGCGGGCCGTCCCCGGACGGTTCCGCCGGCTCCGCCCCGCATTCGTACGGCCCAGCTGGTGGCCGCTGCCGGCCTGCGTCCTGCTCGGAGCCGCCGGCGGATTCTCCTACGGCATGCTCGCCCAGCCCGAGTACGCGGCCACCAGCTACGCCGTGGTCACCGCAGGGAAGGACGTCGATCCGGCCGCCGCACTGGGCTACGCGCAGTCGTACGGCCGCCTGGCCACCAGCGACGCCACCCTGGCCTACGCCAAGGGGGCGGCCGGGGAGCCCGTGCGTGAACTGCGCACGCACGTACGGTCCGAGACATCCCCGGACTCGCCCATGATCGCGGTCACGGGCACGTCGACCGACCGGGACCGGGCCGCGGACATCGCGAACGCGGTGACCGAGGCGGTGGTCGTCAGCAGCGGACACGTGGCCAAGGACACCGGGGTCAAGCTGATCAAGTTCTCGCACGCCGTGCCGCCGGCCGACCCCGTGTCCCCCTCCGCGCCGCTCGGCACGGCCGTGGGCGCCGGCGCCGGCGGGCTGGTCGGCGGGCTGGTCCTGCTCGTCCGCCCCCGTCCCGGACGCCGGGGCGTCACAGTTCAGGTACCGGGACCCGCGCAGGGCGGCACCACCGACGAAAGGGAGCTCGTCCGATGAACACCGACCGTCATGGGCGGCTCGACGTCACCCTCTGCCGCGACCTGTCGGACTTCGCCGACCTCGCCGGGGAGTGGGGTGAACTGCATCGCAGCTGCCCCACCGCCACGCCCTTCCAGAGCCATGCGTGGCTCCACTCCTGGTGGCTCTCCTACGGCACCCCCGGCCGGCTCCGCGTCGTACTGGCACGCCGGGCAGGACGTCTGATCGGCGCGGTCCCGCTGATGCTCGTGCACCGTCCGATGCCTCTGCTGGTCCCGATGGGCGGCGCCATCTCCGACTTCTTCGACATCCTGGTGGACGGCGAGGACAGCCGGGCGGCCGTCACGGCGCTGGAGCACGGGCTCCGGCGGGCGGCCGCGCACACGGTCGTGGACCTGCGGGAGGTACGGCCCGACGCCTCGGCGCACCTGCTGTTCGAGGCGTGGTCCGGGGCCCGGAGCAGCCGCACCGACTCGACCTGCATGGAACTGCCCGCAGAGCCGATCGACGCCCTCGTCGGACGGATGCCCGGTTCGCGTGCCCAGCGGACGCGGGCCAAGCTGCGCAGGATCGACGCGCTGGGCATCGAGTGCCGCACGGCCTCCGTCCACCGGGTGTCGGTCGCGATCGGGAACCTGCTGCGGCTCCACGAGCTCCAGTGGCTCGGCAGAGGGGTGAACCCGGAGCACCTGCGGCCACGCTTCTGCGCGCATCTGGTGCGCTCCGCCCGCCGGATGGTGCGCGACGGCGAGGCCTCGGTCAGGGAGTTCGTGCTCGACGGGGAGGTGGTGGCCGCCGACCTGTCGTTCCGGTCCGCGCACCTGACCGGGGGGTACCTCTACGGCGCCGACCCCCGGCTCCGGGAGAGGAAGGTGGATGTCTCGTCGATGCTGCTGCGTGAGATCGCGCGGGAGACGGAGGGCCTGGACGGCGGCGTGCTCAGTCTGCTGCGCGGATCGGAGCAGTACAAGAACCACTGGGGTCCCGTTCCGGTCGTCAATCAGCGTCTGCTGCTGGCCCGTTCCTCGCTGGAGCCGCTGCTGCGGCTGCGCGAGACGCAACTGACCGTGCGGGACCGGGCTGCGGAGTCGGTGAAGTCGCGCATTCCCGCCGCGCGGGACTGGCGGGGGCGGCTGAGCGAGCTCCCGGACCGGCTGGCGTTCATCGGCCGGAGTTGACCCGGGATGATGACTTTTGAGTTGGTCCGTTACCGTCTGTCGACTTCCGCGTTCTCAAGGCATACCGGCCGCACGCTCGGCAGCCGGTCTCGACCCTCTCAAGGAGAACTGATGTCGCGTATCTCGAAGGTGGCCGCCGTCATGGCAGGTACCGGTGCCCTGATCGCCGGCGGTGCCGGCATGGCTACCGCCGACTCCGGAGCGGAGGCCGTCGCGGCCCACTCCCCCGGTGTCCTTTCGGGCAACGCCGTCCAGGTGCCCGTGCACATCCCGGTCAACGTGTGCGGCAACACGGTCAACGTGATCGCCCTGCTGAACCCGGCGTTCGGCAACACCTGCGCGAACGTGTCGGACAGCCACGAGGACAAGGGCGACTACGGCTACGGCCACTGATCTCCCTGGCACCGGTCCGGGCCTCCCCTCTCCGCTTTCCGGCGGAAGGGGGAGGCCCGGCCTCGTTCAGGGCACGGCCGGCCGTACTCAGACGTACCTGTAGTACCGGGTGTGGTCCATGAGCTGGGAGGGGGGCACGTCCCACGGGGGCATCGGCTGATCGAGCGTGAAGATCCGGCCCCGTTGCGGGTCCTCGGCGGGCAGCGCGCGGGCCGGCAGGTAGCGGGAGCGCGGGTGCGCTTTCTGCCAGCGGGCCCAGAGCAGGTCGATGAAGGCGTGGTGCAGCCAGAAGACCGGGTCGTCGGGCGATGCCGCACCGGCCATCGACCCTCCGATCCAGCGGTGCACCCGGTTGTGGTTGGCCACACCGCGGCCCCCTCGGATGCCCCAGCCCTCGATCCTGTTGCGGAAGCCGGTGGTGCTGACACTGTTCCAGGGCGCGGCGTCGTACACCGGATCCCTCAGCGCGCGCTCCACGTCGGCGGCCACGGGGAGTGCGACGGGCGCGGAGGGCCGGCCGAAGTTGCGCCGCAGGAAGGCGTCGTCGGTGACTCCCGCGCGGATCCGCCAGTTCCCCCGCCGGTAGGCGAACGGGCCGGTCATCACCTGCCGGTCGCCCGGCCTGCCGTTGCCGCCGAGGAAGTCCGCCGCCCAGAGTGACGCGCTCGCCGTGCCGTCCCGGGTCCAGTCCCAGTACGGAATCGACACACGGGAGTCGACCGCCTGCAGCGCCCTCTCGAACTCCAGGAGGTATCTGCGGTGCCAGGGGAAGAAGGACGGGGTCATATGGGCGGGCCGGGGCCCGCTCTGGGCGTCGGTGACGTAGTAGCGCCGGTGCTGGGTGACGAAGTCGTCGTAGCGCCCCGTGCGTTTGAGCTCCAGGATCGCGTCGACCAGACGTTTCTTCTCGGTACGCGTGAGGTCTCGCTGATTCTTGCGGCTGTACACCCGTGCTCGCCCTTCGGCTCAGATGGTGTGCGGGGAGACGGAGGACAACTGGGCGGTGCCGAGCTCGTCGACCGCCGCGCGGGCCGTTTCGAGGAGTGTGGGGAACGACTCGTAGTGGTTCACGGCGCTCAGATAGCTCCCGTCCGCGCGCTCCATCACGTGCAGTGCCCTCCCGTCGACGCGGACATCGATGCCGGGCGCCGCGGCGAGGACTCCGGCCTCACCGGCGTCCCGCTGGGCACCGGCCGCCACGACGGACGTGGCCGTGCCCTTGATCTCCCGGCCCTTGTACAGCTCGGAGAACCGCTCGGGGCCCACGGCGTCGCGCTCCTGGATCCGTTCCGTGGACCCGTGGCCTCCGAGAAGCACCGGTGCGAGCGCGCCGCCGGTGCCGGCGATCACGACCGCGGTGAAGACGGTGCGCAGCACTGCGCGGCGGGCCGGGCGCGGGGCGCCGGCCGGCTCCACGGACGTGCCGGTGTTCGGATTCATGGTGGGGGTACCTCCCTCTCGTCCGCTCATGCGAATTGTCTCGCTCGCATGGGCAACGAGACGGGGCCCGAACGGTTCTCGTCCGGGGCCGTCACGCGACCGTGGGAATTCTCCGGCCGGTCCGGCCGCGTCGGCCCTCCCACGCCGCCCGCCGGGCCAGCATGGCGGTCCGAACTCCCGGAGGTTGTGCATGAACGCGCCGACGCAGGTGCCCACGGACCGTGTGCGAGTGGCGGGCGGCGCCGATCTGGCCGATCCGGCGTTCTGGCGTCTGCCGCGGCCCGAGCGGCTGTCCGCGTTCACCCGCTTGCGGGAGCTGGACGCACCGGTCCGGTTCGTCCCTCGTACCGGACCGCGCGCGCCGTTCTACGCGTTGGTGAAGCACGCGGACGTGAGGGCGGCCAGCCGGCAACCGCATGCCTTCGCCAGTGCGCCCGGTGTCACCACACCGGAACCGGCTCCCTGGGCCAAGGCCGTGTTCGGGAACTCCATGGTCAACATCGACGGCGCCGAGCACGCGGGGCTGCGCAGGACCATCTCCCGCGCCTTCACACCGAGGCTGCTCGCCGCCGCCGAGGCGAACATCGACGCCGTCGCCCGGCGGCTGGTGGACGAGACGATCACCGAGGGCCCGGGAGACTTCATGCGGTCGGCGGCCTCGCGCATGCCGTTCGAGGTGATCTGCGACCTGATGGGCATCCCCGCGTGCCATCGGGCCGGCATCGCGGCGCGCATCGATCACGCCTCGGAGTACGTCGGTGTCCAGCGGCGTGGCCGCGCCCGGCTGCGGGTCCCGGGGCGTGGTCTGCGCTCACTGGCCCGCATGCAGCTGGAGATGGCGGGCATCGCACGTGAGCGGCGTCGCGTCCCGGCGGACGACGTCATCTCGGCGCTCGTGAGCGCGGATGTCGACGGACGGGCGCTGTCCTCGCGCGAGCTCGGCGCCTTCTTCTCGCTGCTGCTCGTGGCCGGCGTGGAGACCACCCGGAACGCGATCGCCCACGGACTCGTCCTGCTGACTGCGCATCCTGGGCAGCGGGCCCTGCTGGAGTCCGACTTCGACCGCTATGCCGACGGTGCCGTCGACGAGATCGTGCGCCACTCGACACCGATCATCCAGTTCCGCCGGACGGTGACAGCCGAATGTGCGCTCGGTGGCCACACCTTCCTGCCCGGGGAGAAGGTCGTGCTCCTCTACGCGTCGGCGAACCGGGACGCCTCCGTCTTCGACGACCCCGACGCCTTCGACATCACCCGGTCGCCCAATCCGCACCTCGGATACGGCGGCGGAGGTCCGCACCATTGTCTGGGTGCGCACCTGGCGAAGCTGGAGATGAAGGCTCTGTTCCGCGAGATGCTGACACGGCTGGGCGGTGTGCGGGCATCGGGCGAACCCGGTCTGGTCGATTCGAATTTCGACAACCGTGTCGGTTCCCTTCCGTTCGCCTTCGGAACGTCCCACCCGAACGGCCCATCCTGAACCGTCACACGTCGCGAATGGTCTATTCACGGGCGGTACCACAGCCCATTGTTGAATCCTTCTCCATAGGGTCGGCAGGGTCGCAGTCAGGCCGCAATCCTAGGAGGAGCCGTGCCCGCACAGCGCCGTCTCATCAACTTCGGCATCGGGGCGACCGCTCTCTGTCTGCTCGTCGGCGGCGCGGTCATCGCCGACCGCGACGCGGCGGACACCCAGACCGGCAAGGGGGCCACTCGGGAAGCGCCCGAGCCGGAGAGGGCCACCGCGATCGGCGCCTACCTGGATTACGGGCCGGAGGGCGTACAGCGTATGGAGGAGCTGTCGCGGTGGCTCGGAGGTACGGAGCTGCGAGTCGGGCACAGCTATCTGCCGGGCGACCTGTGGGAGAACATCGAGGGGCGTCCCGGCTTCCTCGCCTCGTGGGCGGACTGGCGCAAGGCCTCGGAGGACCGGATGTTCGTACTGAACACGCCGATGCTGGAGCGCAACGAGGAGCGTGTCTCCGACGACGAGGTACGCGGCCTGCTGCGGTCGGGCGCGGAGGGGCGGTTCGACGAGCACTTCCGCGGACTGGCCGAGCGCCTGGTCCAGCTGGGAGTTCCCGACACGGTGATCGTCCTCGGCTGGGAGATGAACGGTACAACGTACACACACCGGTGCGGACCCGATCCCGCCGCGTGGAAGACGTACTGGAAGCGCATCGTCACGGCGATGCGGTCCGTGCCCGGCCAGAAGTTCCGCTTCGACTTCGCACCGAGCAGGGGGACGGACGCCGTGCCCTGGACGGAGTGCTATCCGGGCGACGACGTCGTGGACATCATCGGTATGGACTCCTACGACCAGCCTCCGGCTCGGACCTTCGACGAGCAGGTGAACGAGCCGTACGGTCTGCGGAAGCAGGTGGACTTCGCGGCCGAGCACGGCAAACCGATCTCGTTCCCCGAGTGGGGCCTGTTCCGCAATGGCGACAACCCCGAGTACATGCGCCGCATGCTGGAGTGGATGGAACAGCACAAGCCGGTGTATCAGACGATCACGGACTACTGCCCGCACGGAGTGTGGCAGTGCGCCGACAACCCCCAGTCCTCCGCGGTGTTCCGCGAGAAGCTGAGTGGGCTGCCGGACGCCGAACCGTCCCTGCCCGCTCCGGACCCGAGCGGGTCGCCGACGACGCCCGGGCCCGACGAGCCCGCACCGACCGTGCCGGCGCCGGACACCGACGATGCGGGATGGTGCCTCACCGTCCCGCTGAACGACTGGTTCGACCAGTGGCTCGTCGACCGCGAATTCTGCGGACGCGACTGAGGGCTACGGCTACCGCCCTCCCGGCCTTCCTTCCCCGGACGGTGCCCCGCTCGTCGCGCATCACCCGGTCCACGGGCAGTCGTTGACGAGCAGCGCCACGCCCGGCGGGCGTGGTCGGCCGACCGTGCCGGCCGGTTCCCGGGAAGGGAAGCGGTGGCAGGGGCGGTCGACGAGGCTGCGGCAGACGAACTGACGCCGACGTGGCTCCCGGGCGACTCGGGCGGCGCGCCCCGACGCGTCGCTTCCCGATCATCCCGGTCTCTTCGATACTGGTGGCGTACGCACCTGAGACAGGAAGACCGGATTCACGCTGACGGCCGGCCGTCACGCTCTCCCCAGGAGGAACCGTTGCGCATGCTCATCAACGTGCCTGAGACCGTCGTCGCCGACGGACTTCGCGGAATGGCCGCCGCCCACCCGGAGCTCGTCGTGGACGTCGAGAACCGTCTCGTCGTCCGGCGTGACGCGCCGGTGGCCGGGAAGGTGGGGCTCGTGTCGGGAGGCGGATCGGGACACGAGCCGCTGCACGCGGGGTTCGTCGGGCCCGGGATGCTGTCCGCGGCATGTCCCGGGGAGGTGTTCACCTCACCGGTGCCCGACCAGATGGTGCGGGCAGCCGCCGCCGTCGACAGCGGTGCGGGCGTACTTTTCGTCGTGAAGAACTACACGGGTGACGTGCTGAACTTCGACATGGCGGCCGAACTCGCCGAGGACGAGGGCGTCCAGGTCGCCCGGGTCCTGGTGGACGACGACGTGGCCGTGGCCGACAGCACGTTCACCGCGGGCCGCCGCGGCACAGGGGCGACGCTGTTCGTCGAGAAGATCGCCGGAGCCCTGGCCGACGAGGGTGCACCGCTGGAGCGGGTGGAGTCCATGGCCCGGCGGGTGAACGAGTCCTCGCGGAGCTTCGGGGTGGCGCTCAGCTCCGTGACCACTCCGGCGAAGGGCACTCCGACGTTCGACCTGCCCGCCGGCGAACTGGAACTGGGTATCGGCATCCACGGCGAGCCCGGCCGGGAGCGCCGCCCGATGATGACCTCCGGGGAGATCGCCGATGCCGCGGTTCACGCGGTGCTGGAGGATCTGCGCCCCGACGGTCCCGTGCTGGCGCTGGTCAACGGCATGGGCGCGACCCCGCTGCTGGAACTGTACGGATTCAATGCCGAGGTGCAGCGGGTGCTGTCCGAGCGAGGGGTGACGGTCGCTCGTACGCTGGTGGGCAACTACGTGACGTCGCTGGACATGGCAGGCTGCTCGGTGACGCTGTGCCAGGTGGACGAGGAGATGGTTCGGCTCTGGGACGCACCGGTCCAGACGCCCGCGCTGCGCTGGGGCCGGTGAACGGACTTCCACCGTACGAGGAACAGGAGATCTTGTGCTCGACACCGATTTCTTCCGTCGCTGGATGGCCGCCACCGCGGCTGTCGTCGACCATGAGGCGGACCGGCTGACCGAGCTCGACGCCGCGATCGGGGACGCCGATCACGGGAGCAACATGCGGCGGGGCTTCACCGCCGTGCGCGACGAACTGGAGAAGGAGGCCCCCGCAGCGCCGGGGGCCGTACTGACGCTGGCCGGCCGTCACCTGATCTCGACGGTCGGCGGGGCGTCCGGGCCGCTGTACGGGACCCTGCTGCGCCGCACCGGCAAGACGTTGGGTGATGCGCCCGAGGTGACCCCGGACCAGCTGGCCGAGGCCTTCGGGGCCGGGGTGGCCGCGGTGGCACAGCTCGGTGGGGCGCAGGCCGGCGACAAGACCATGCTCGACGCTCTGCTCCCGGCGGTCGAGGTACTGGGCAGCTCGTTCGAGGAGGCTCGGGACGCGGCGCTGGCCGGTGCTCTGGCGACCGTGCCGCTGCGGGCCCGCAAGGGCAGGGCCAGTTATCTGGGCGAGCGCAGCATCGGACACCAGGACCCGGGGGCCGCTTCGGCGGCGCTGCTGGTCGGGGCCCTCCTCGAAGCAGCGGAACCGAAGGACGGGAGCGACGCATGAGCGAGGAGAAGCAAGTAGGGATCGTGCTGGTCTCGCACAGCGGGCCGGTCGCGCAGGCCGTGGCCGATCTGGCGAGAGGGCTGGCGGCCGGTGGTGCGACCGCCCCGGTGGCTGCGGCGGGCGGCACCTCGGCCGGCGGGCTGGGGACGAGCACCGAACTGATCGCCGAGGCCGCGAGGACGGTGGACAGGGGCGCCGGGGTCGCACTCCTCGTGGACCTCGGGAGCGCGGTGCTCACCGTGAAGTCCATGCTGGCGGAAGGTGACGAACTGCCCGACGGATCACGGCTGGTGGACGCCCCGTTCGTGGAGGGCGCGGTCGCCGCGCTGGTGACGGCGTCGGCGGGGGGCGATCTGGAGGCGGTCGAGGCGGCGGCCACGGACGCCTACGGATACCGGAAGGCCTGACAGGCCGTCGGCCGGGGCCCGGATATTCCGCCGCTTGCCCGCCCTTCCCCCGCCGGACGGACCGCGCACGGCACTGTCCCGTTGTTGAAGGGAAGGGGCGGACAGGCGTAGGCGACTCCTGTGTTCCGCCGGCTCAGTTCTGTGTTGCCCCCTGCCCCCTGCCGCGCGGCGGCAGGGGGCAACACAGTCCTCCGAGGTCCGCCGGACCCACGCGTCCGACCGCGTCGGGCGACGCCCGGACGCGACCGGACGTGGAGCGGGCCGCACGGCGGGCCGATCGCCAGGGTGGGAGTGCCGGTGAGGTGGGACATCGCTCCTCTTCCTCGCTGCTCAGGGCACGTCCGCGGATCCGGCATAGGACGGCGGGAAGAGGGCAACCGAACCAGACGATGACAGACACAGGTGCGTTCCCCGGGGGCAGCGAAGTGCCCGAGGCGTTCCCGGGAAGCAGCGTCGGCGGCAGCGATCACGTTCTCGCTCGGCAAGCCGTGCCCCGGACCGCGGGTGAGGCGCGCGAACGCGTCACCGAACTCCTCGACGCGGCGTTCCGCGGCCTGAAGAACGAGGATCTCGACGTCGTCGTCGCGGACGCACTCCTGGTGACCTCGGAGCTGGTCACCAACGCGATGCGGCACGGCAGGGGCCTCACCGGCTTCAGGGCCGCACTCGTCGACGACGGGCTTCTCCTGGACGTCGAGGACGCGTCCCCGGAGGAACCGGCGACGCAGGTGTCGTCCGCCTCGGACGGTTTCCCGCCCGGTGGGTTCGGATGGCCGCTCGTCTGCCGTCTCGCCAGGCACGTGGCCGTCACCCCGCGCCCGGGCGGCAAACAGATCACCGTCCTCGTTCCCCTCATGTGAACCCGCCCCCGCGATGATCTCCAGAGGGCCCACCCGCGCGATCGTGGTGCGGGGAGGAGCGGGGTGGTCGCCGCGCTGCCGCGGGTGGTGAGTCCGAGCGCGTGCTTGGTGCAGATGAGTGCGTGGCATCACGTGTCCCCTCGGCAGGGCCGAGCCCTCCGCACGGCTTCCGGACGAGGTCCGAGAGCCGTGCGGAGGAGGTGAGGCACTCCGAGGAACGTCAGGCGGCGGGCTTCACCGCCGCGGCCGCGATCCGGATCTGTGCCTGCCGGGTGACGCCGTTGACCGTCACCGCGAGCGTGACGGTGCCCGGCCGGAGCGCGGTGAACGTGCCCGTCGCGGGGTCCAGCGTCGCGATGTGACGGGGACGTGCCCCGTCCGGCTTCCCGATGCGGACGTTCGGCGACCCGGTCCAGTCCGCGCTCAGCGGATAAGCCGCAGGCACGGTCCGCGCGCCTTGGGTGACATGCGCGCCGATCGTCGTGCGCTCCCCCGCGACGAGCGCGGAGGGGGCGTCCGGAGCCAGCGCGTCGACGTGGGCGCGTGTCTGAGCGGAGACCCAGTCGGGTCCGCCCCTCCACGGCTGCCGACGTGCCGCCGCCTGTTCGCCCGATGTCACGCGGTCCGCGCCGATGAGGGACCAGCCGGTGAATCCGCCCTCGTCCACAGGCCCTGCCGGTGCCTTGCCGGAGTTCCCGTTGATCAGACAGGGGACTCCGTCGACGTGCGCGGCGTCGAAGACTCCCACGTGGCTGCCGATGAAGGCCGCGCCCTTGCCCGTCGTACGGCGGAAGCCGGCGAGCCACTGTTCGACGAGGGCCGCCTCCTTGCGGTCGCTCAGCTGACTGCCCTTCTGCACGGTCGGATCGCGTGGGGGCACGTGCTCGATGAGCATCACCGCGCCGACGGACCGGTCCTCCGCCGCCGCGTCCAACTGGGCACGCAGGTCCTTGATCTGGGCGAGACCGCCGCCACGCAGGCTGAGACTCGACGTGTCGAGCGTGATGACCCGGGTGCCCTTGTGGTCGAACGTCCGCCGGGCCGGGCCGAACTCGGTGATGAAGTTGTCGATCTTCCCTCCCATCACCTCGTGGTTGCCCGGTACGTAGTACCAGGGCAGGGAGTCTCCGAGTTCCTCGTCGAGGACCTGGCGGGCGAACGCGAGGTCGGCGGGTGAGCCCTCGTCGACGAGGTCACCGTTGACGACCAGGAAGTCGGGGCGCGCAGCCCTGATCTCGCGCAGAGTGCGGCGGGCCTGCTGGACGATTGCGCTGTCCGGGTCGCGTGCGACGAACTGGGCGTCCGACATCACGGCGAATTGCCAGTCCCTGCCCTCGGTGACGGCAGCGGTGTCGATCAACGGATCCGGGGCTTCGGTCTGTTCGGGCAATTCGACGGTGGGAGGCACCTGGGCGGTCAGGTCGTCGATGACGATCTCGCCGGTGTACTGCCGGGCCGCCGCCGTCTCTGCCAGGTAGAAGCGGTGCACCGACAACGGCATCGCCGCGCCCGGCGGCACCGCGAAGGTGACCTGGCGCCAGCCGGTCCAGGTGATGTACGGACCCCGCAGGAGCTGGTCGCTGCCTGCGGCGTCCTTGAGGTGCAGCGTGGGCCAGGCGCCGTTGCCGTCCCCCTTGATCCAGAGGGTGTACGCCTGCGGCTGGCCGGGCACGGTGAGGGACTGCGGCGGAGCTGCGTAGGCGGCTCGCGTCGCCGTCGACCGGGTGAAGTCGTAGGTGAGGCGCAGGCCGGTGTTCGTGTGCCCGTCCGGGGTCGCGGCGAGCGCGCCGTCCGCGCGGGCCTGGCTGAACTTCCAGGATCCGGCGTCCTCGAAGTCCGACACGGGCTGCTCGGTGAGACCGACGCTCACGGCGAGGATCGTACTGACGCCCCCCACCGTGGCCTTGATCTGTCCCGCTCCGGAGCCGGTCAGGGACCTGACGGTGAAGGACCCCCGGCCGTCGTCGGCGACGGCGAACAGCGTGCGGTCGTAGTCGAGGGTGAGGTCGTCCGGCTCGACGGGAGCACTCGTGCCGTGGGCGTCGAGACCGACGATGCCGAAGCCACCGGTGGCCTCCTTGTCCGCCAGTCCGACGCGCGCGGTGGTGGGCCGGATGCGGGCCAGCCGGTCGAGGACGGTGAGCCGTGTGTCGCCGTGGGCGCCGGCCCGTTCCGCCCGGACGTCGGTGGTACCGCTGCGCCGGGCGGTGAACGTGCCCCGGGCGTCCACGCTGCCGACCGCAGGGCTGACGGCACGCCAGCGCGGGGTGCCCGCGGCGGGGCCGTACGTCTCGTCGTAGCCGACGGCGGTGAGCTGCCGGGTCAGGCCGGGGAAGACCCGCTCGGGGTGACCGCCGCCGACCGGGTCGTCGCCGGGGGCGGCACCGGCCGGTGTGCGGGTCTCGACCCAGAAGCCTTCGAGTCGCCCACTGCCGTCGGGGGCGGTCAGGGCGAGCCCGTTGGGGACCGTGCGCTCGCTGCCGTCGGACGGGCTGTTCTCGACCTGGAGCGCGTCACTGCCCGGCTCGCGCGCGACAAGGGTCGATGACCCTCCCCCGTCGAGGTTCAGGGCGCTGTGCGAGCCGGCCTCGCGCATCATCTCGCCCAGTTCCGTGAGGGTGACACCACCGCTGTCGGCCTGTCGGCCGTCGACCGTGACGACCTGCATGGTCCGGCCGTCCTCGGAGAACCCGACCGCGGTGCGGGGCGCCGCGGTGTTGTTGCCCTCACCGTCGTGGTTCTGTGCCTTCCCGTCGACGACGAGCAGTTCCCGGCCGCCCACGGCGGTGCGCGGGACGACCCCGCTGTCGGTGCGGGCACGGTATTCGATGCCGACCCGGTCACCGGGTTCCAGCGCGGCCAGCGGTCCCGCTCCCGCCTCGCGGCCGACGAGGACCACGGTGTCCTCGGGCACCGGGCCCGAGCCCGGGGCGTCCGACACGGAGACGACCTCGCCGTCCCGCACCGCGACTTCCGCGACGGGCCGTGCGCCGTCGACCGTGAGCGCACGGTCGGCGCTTCCCCAGGCCGAGGTGTAGGCGCCCACGCCCTGGGCCGGTACGTTCGCCGCGTTGTACGCCGCGAGCGGGTGCGCGCCCGAGGGGAGGGTGAGTGTCCCCTCGAAGTAGAGCTCCAGGATGCGGCCGGCGTTCTGCGGGCCGATGCCCACCGCGCGGTTGACGCCCGGGGCCGGGGAGTGCACCGCCCGGCCGTCCTTGATCCCTGGGCCCTGGGGCGCTCCGGTCTGGTTGATGTCGAAGAAGTCCGCGTTGATCGCGGCGACGGTGCGGCGGCCCGGCCCCGGGTCGTGTCCGGCGGCCAGCTCGGAGACCGTGTGCCGGTCCGAGACCTTGCCCGAGGACAGGTAGTCGGCGCGTACTCCGCTGCCTCCCAGATCCACCGAGAGGGTGTCGACACGCAGCCACTTGTCGGACTCCAGGCGGTCGTACGAACTCAGGCGCACGCCGGGTGCCAGGGGGCGTGAGGCACGGGCGGTCTCGATGCCGTCGCCGTCCACGACGGATCTCGCTCCGCCGGGAGGGCCGCTCGCGGCCGGCGGGGCGACGGGTCTGAGGATCTCGGTGGTGTTGTGCGGGCGGGGGTCCGGAGTCGAGTCGGCTGCCGCGGGTGCGACGGCCCCGGCCGCCGTCGCCGCCACGGCCGCCAGCACCACGAGTGAACGCCGGGTGCCGCGGAAAGTGCCTGTGCCCACAAATCCTCCTGGTGCGGTGCGGATTGGGCGCGGAACGCGCTGTCGGCGGACAGCATGACCGGGCTCAGTGGGACGCACCAGAGGACAACGGGGACATCAGGCGGAACAGTGTGCGGCAGAGGGGTGGCTACGGCGGTCCCGGACCACGGGGGTTCACGGCTGCCCGCGCCGGTGGCCTTCCGCCGGGCGGTCCCGCACACTTGACGACATGTCGACAGCCAAGCGCAGTGCGGGGATCCTTCTCTTCCGGGTCGTCGCCGACGGGGACGGCCACCCGGACGTCGAGGTGCTGATCGGCCATATGGGCGGACCGTTCTGGGCCCACCGTGAGGCGGCCGCCTGGTCCATCCCCAAGGGCGAGTGCGAGGCCACGGAGGAGCCCGCCGCCGCCGCGCGGAGGGAGTTCGAGGAGGAGGTCGGCCTGCCCCTCCCGGACGGCACCTGGGTGTCACTGGGCGAGTCGCGGCAGTCCGGCGGCAAGACCGTGACCGTATGGGCCGTGGAAGCCGGTCTGGACCCTGACGCGGCGGTTCCGGGCACCTTCAGCATGGAGTGGCCGAGGGGATCCGGCGTGCTGCGTGAGTTCCCGGAGATGGACCGGTTCGCCTGGTGCTCACCGGACGTCGCCCTCGCACGGCTGGTGGCGGGTCAGCGGGTCTTCGTCGAGCGGTTGCGCGTCCACGTGCGGGAGGGTCACGCCCCCTCGGAGGCGTAGACGTCCGCCACGGCGCGGCCGGCCCGGAGTTCGAGGCGTTCGCCGGCGAACCGGCGGCGGAAACTCCGGTCGTGCGAGACGACCACGACGGCGCCCGCGTACCGGTCGAGCGCGGCTTCCAGTTCCTCGACCAGACCCAGCGCGATATGGTTCGTGGGCTCGTCGAGGACCAGCAGATCGGCCGGCCGGGTCACCAGTCGCGCGAGGGCGAGCCTGCGCTGCTGCCCGACGGAGAGAGCCGCCACCGGCACGGTCAGGTCGTCCGGACGGAACAGGCCGAGAGCCAGCAGTTCGTCCTCGTACTCCTCGGGAAATCCCGGCCGCCCCGCGGCGAAGGTGGCCAGCAGCGCCCGGCGGGTCGGCCTGACCGGAAGTTCCTGCGGGAGGTAGCCGACGCGGCCCCGCCACCGGACCACGCCGGTGTCCGGCGCCAGGTCACCGGCCAGGACACGCAGCAGCGTGGACTTCCCGGCACCGTTCGGTCCGGTGACCAGGAGCCGCAGGCCCGGCGGGACGCGCAGGGAGGGCAGATCCAGCCGTTCGCCGACGCGGACGGAATCGAGCTCGGCCAGGGGGGCGGGGCCGCCGGCCTCCTTCCCCGCCGGGTCGGCGGCGAGGGCGAGGTCGGCGGTGAAGCGCAGCAGGCGAGGAGGCGCGGGGACGGGTGAGCGGCGCAGCGCCTCCAGCCGGGTCCTCGCGGCCCTGACCTGACCCGACAGCTTGGCCTCGTGCGACCTCCGGTATTTGCCGAAGCCCTGCCCGGGGTCCTTCCCGGTTCCCGTCAGGCGCCTGCCTGCCGCGGCCGCCGTCTCTTCGGTGCGGCCCAGCTCCGCCAGCCATTCCTGGTGCTGCTGGACCTGGCCGCGGCGTGCGGCGGCCTTCGCCGTGCGGTAGCCGTCCCAGCCGTCCCCGTACCGGGAGACGCCGCGCAGGTCGCGGTCGACCTCCAGGATCACCGTGGTGGTCCGCTCCAGGAACGCCCGGTCGTGGGTGACGGCGACCACGGTGCCCCGGTGGGCACGGAGGTGGTCCTCGAGCCAGGTGACGGCGCTCGCGTCGAGGTGGTTGGTGGGCTCGTCGAGGAGCAGGAGCTCAGGCGCCGCTGCGAGTACGCAGGCCAGGGCAAGCCGGGATCGCTCACCGCCGGACAGGGTGCCGAGCGCGCGGTCCCGGGTGAGGTGGCCGAGCCCGAGACCGTGCAGTGCGGCGGCGGTCCTGGCGTCCGCCTGGTAACCGCCGCGTTCCTCGTAGGCCGTCAGCAGGTCCCCGTACGCGGCGAGCTGTGCCTCGGAGGGATCTTGGTCGGACATCGCTTCCTCCGCCTCGCGGATCAGGCGTTCCAGGGTGCGGAGTCCGGCGAGGGCCGCGTCGACGGCGCCCTGGACCGTGCTGCACGGGTCGAGGTCGAGGGTCTGGGCGAGGTGACCGGTACCGCCCGGGAAGCTGACGGTGACGTCACCGCTGTCCGCAACCTCCGCCCCGGCGATCAGCCGGAGCAGGGTGGACTTGCCGGACCCGTTCTCGCCGATGACGGCGGCCTTCTCCCCTGGGCGGACGGTGAGGGACACCTGGTCGAACACGGACCGGTCGCCGTACGCCTTGGAGACGTCGGTCATCGCGAGCTGGGCGCGGGGGTGCTGAAGAGGCATGGGGGCTTTCCCTGAGTTGACATGCCCTCGGCGGCGCGCACATCGGCGTCATGGACGGAGGCGCACCGCGGGACGTGGGTGTCGGTCAGCGGGGAGGACGGCAGCACTTCGCGTGACCCGGCGGGTCAGCGGCGACGGTTGGCGTCGCGTGGCGGCGTCCTGGCCGCGTGTCAGAGAAAGAAGTAGTACGAACCCATGGCACCGATCGTACCCGTGCGCGTACCGGCACCGCGAGTACGCGTGCCCGTGCTGTGGGTGCGCCCGGCCGACCCCCGAACCTCCGGGCCGCCGACCCACCACCCGGCGGGGTTCACGCCGGAGTGCCGGGCGCGACGGTCCCACCCTCCGGCGGTCTGCTCAGGACGAGTACCGCCACGTCGTCACGGCGCACTCCGCCGGAGAAACTCTGCAGGTCCACCTGGAGCGCGTCCAGGACCTGGCCCGGCTCGCGGCCCACCCATCGCCCCAGCCGCTCGTCGAAGGGGTAGAAGACCCCGGTGGCGTCACGTGCCTCGGTCACCCCGTCGGTACAGACCAGCAGGGCCGCACCGGCGGGAAAGTCGACCCACTCCGCGGCACGCGCCTCACCGCCGAGCTCCGCCATGCCCAGCGGCACGGACGTGGTGTGCAGGGTGACCACCGACGCCGCCCCGTCGCACAGCAGCCGGGGCGGCAGATGACCGCAGTTGACGACCTGCATCCGGTCGCCCCCGTCGAACCCCAGGACCAGGGCGGTCACGAAGCGTTCGGTCTCACCGGTCTCGGCGGAGAAGGAGTTGTGCCGGACGACCGCGTCCTCGACGGAGTCGGCCACGGCGGTGAGCTCGGGCTCCCGTACGGCAGCCTCCCTGAACGCGCCGAGCGCGGCGAAACCGGCCCCGATCGCGGGCAGCCCCTTGCCCTGGACATCTCCGATGATCACTCGGGTGCCGTGGGCCGACTGCACGACCTCGTAGATGTCACCCCCGACGAAGCGGTCCTCCTCGATCGGCTCGTAGAGGCCGTGGGCACAGAGCTGCCGTGTGACGATGGGGAGCGGGCGCAGGATCTGGCTCTGGAGCGCGACGGCGGCCGAGCGCAGCCTCGCCACCTCGGTGGCGTGCCGGATCCGCGCGGCACAGGCGGCGACTCCCAGGGCACTGGCGAGGGCCGTGAAGCCGATGAGGAAGAGCACGTCCCAGAAGGGGCCCCTCGAGGCGATCCGGGATGCGACGACGACCAGCATCACCCACACCGCCACAGCGGTGGTCTGGCGGACCGTGCAGAAGACCGACGTCAGGGCGGGGAGCACGACCAGGAGCGGGATCAGGGGGAGGTCGTTGCCGGTGAGGGCGTCCAGGAGGACGACCGCCACGGTCAGCAGAACCATCCAGAACGCGAGCGCCCAGTTCCCGATGCGGGCGGCGCCCGCATCCGTCTCACCCGGATCCGAGCCGGGCAGCGGCCTGTGCGTCGTAGACGGGCGCAGGAGCCCCATGACCACGCCATGCCTCCCGCCTGCTCGCCCTCATCGCCCCACGTGTTCCAAGCTACCCGCCCCCGGGCCACGGGTCTCGGCGTCGGTGTGCGGCTCCGCGCCCGCCGGGACGATCACGGAGAGGAAGGAGGTCCGGCGGCGCAGGGTGAAGCCGATGGATTCGTAGAGGCGGACGGCGGAGGTGTTCGACGCGGCGGCGTGCAGGAAGGGCGTCTCGCCCCGTTCCCTGATGCCGTGGGCGACGGCCCCGACGAGGCGCGTCGCGAGCCCCTGGCCCCGTACGGAATCGTCGGTGCAGACGCCGCTGATCTCGGTCCAGCCGGGCGGATGCAGCCGTTCCCCCGCCATCGCGACGAGGACGCCGGCACGTCGGATACCTAGGTAGGTGCCGAGCTCCACGGTGCGTGGCAGGAACGGGCCGGGCCGGGTGCGCTCGACGAGGTCGAGCATCTCCTGCACGTCCGCCGGGCCGAGTGGCACGGCCTCCGGGTCGGGTACGGCGCCGGCGGCGTCGGTCACCATCTGGACGCCCTCGGCCTGGAAGACGATCTCCCAGTCGGACGGCGGGGGCTCACGGAAGGCCGTCACCGTGACCGATCCGCCGGGGCCCGCGAGTGCGGCGACGTCGGCCCAGTCCTGGGCGCCGGGGGCGTCCGGCAGAGCGAGCCAGGGGGTGACGTCGGGGTGGTAGCGCAGGATGCGTCCGCGCCGCTCGGCGAAGTGGGCGTGCGGACCGGTCAGGGCGGCGCGGACGGGGTTGTCCAGCGGATGGGGCCTTTCGGCTGCCGCAGCGGGGGCGGGTTCCACCGTAGGTGACGGGGGCGTGGTCCCCTCCCCTGGCAGGTCCACGGGCAGGGGTGTGGCCTCGGGCATGGTCTCTCTCACTCCGGTTCGGATCGGCGGCCGGCGACAGGCGACAGGCGACAGGCGACAGGCGACAGGCGTGTAAGGCTGATCCACCCCGTCCCTATTCCCTGGCCCTCGTCCCGCCGGGCCGCACACGAGCGCGCAGCCGAGGCACCGGACCGCACCGCGCCCTCCACCCGCCCTGCGAGGTCCGGCGTGTGCGGGAGATGACGCCGGTCGGGCCGGCGGCCGCACCCTGGTGTGGGCACGCGGAGCGGCCGGTCAAGCGAATAGTGACCGCTGCGCGGGATACCGCCCCAACAGGCATCGGCTTGTGGCACTCTGGACGTGACCGCCCCACCGGGCTCCCCCGTACCGGTGGGGCGGTTCTTGTGCTTCCGGGTTCACGGGGCTCCGCGGGCATGTCTTCCGCGGACGATCAGTGCCGTCCCCGGTCGATCCCCGTGTCCCTTGTCTCAAATCCTCCTGCTTGTGCATGAGTTGCGTCCCATCGGGCAGGCGCCCAGAACTCACGGCCCACAATCTGAGGAGCGTGACGGGATGACCACGCACACTGCACCGGCCGCGACTGCGGAACGAGCAGGTTCTCCGGACGGACTTCCCTGGATCGAAGACGCGGGGCGGATCGCCCCGAGGGACGCACGGAAGCTGTCGAAGCTCTTCTTCGACCGTCTGCAGGTGCTCGACGAGGGCACCCCCGAGCACCAGTACACCCGGAACACCCTGATCGAGATGAATCTGTCCCTCGTGCGATTCGCCGCCGGGCGCTTCCGCAGCCGGGGCAGCGGCGAGATGGAGGACATCGTCCAGGTCGGCACCATCGGCCTCATCAAGGCCATCGACCGCTTCGACCTCGCACGCGAGGTGGAGTTCACCTCGTTCGCCGTTCCCTACATCGTCGGCGAGATCAAGCGTTTCTTCCGCGACACCACCTGGTCCGTTCATGTGCCCCGGCGGCTCCAGGAGTTGAGGGTCGACCTGGCGAAGGCGAAGGAAGTACTGGCGGCGGACCTCGACCGGGACGCCACGGTGCGGGAGCTCGCCGATCACCTCGGTCTCGGTGAGAAGGAGGTCACCGAGGGCCTGGTCGCCGCCAACGGCTACACGGCCGGATCGCTCGACATCCCGGCCGACACGTCGGGCCCGGCCGGCGGCGCGACGGCCGGGCGCACCTACGCGGACGTGCTGGGCGAGCCCGACCCCGCCATGGAGACGGTGGAGAACCTCAATGCACTCGCCCCGCTGCTCGACGAGCTGGACACACGGGAGCGACGCATCATCGACATGCGGTTCGGCCAGGAGATGACGCAGGCCCAGATAGGCGACGAGCTCGGCATCTCTCAGATGCACGTCTCCCGGCTGCTCGGCGGCATCCTCCGGAGCCTGCGCAGCGGGATGCTCACCCAGGACTGACGCACGACACGACCGGCACCGGGCCGGCTCCGCATGCGGCGGGGCCGGCCCGGCACGTCTGTTGCGGCGGCGTTGCAGCTTCGTGGCCACCTGCGCGAATGGCTTCCATCCCGGCGCCGGCGCGCTCTACGGTCCGTAGCCAGTAGGCCGCCACGTCGCCACCGCGCTCGGGCGGACATCCCCGAACGACCGTGCGAGGTATGACATGAGCCAGCCCGTCGACGCCGTCACCGCGGGGCACGCCCCGCAGGACGAGGACCGTCAGGACGCCGGGGCCGCCTGGTCCTTCGAGACGAAGCAGATCCACTCCGGCGCGGTGCCCGACCCGACGACGGGCGCCCGAGCCGTGCCGATCTACCAGTCGACGTCCTTCGTCTTCAAGGACACCGGTCACGCGGCCGGCCTCTTCTCCTTGGCCGAGCCCGGCAACATCTACACCCGGATCCACAACCCGACGCAGGACGTCCTGGAACAGCGCATCGCCGCACTCGAGGGCGGGGTCGCCGCAGTCGCCCTCGCCTCCGGCCAAGCCGCCGAGACACTCGCCCTTCTGACGCTGGCGGGCGCCGGGGACCACATCGTCTCCTCCGCCTCCCTCTACGGCGGAACGTACAACCTGTTCCGCCACACGCTGCCCCGGTTCGGTATCGAGGTCTCGTTCGTGGAGGACCCCGACGACATCGAGGCCTGGCGGGCTGCCGTCAGGCCGGGCACCAAGGCCCTGTTCGCGGAGACGCTCGGCAATCCGCGCGGCGACGTCCTGGACATCCGTGGCGTCTCGGACGTGGCGCACGCGGCCGGCGTTCCGCTCGTCGTCGACAACACCGTGCCCACGCCCTACCTCCTGAGGCCGCTGGAGCACGGGGCGGACATCGTGATCCACTCCGCGACGAAGTTCCTCGGCGGTCACGGCACCACGATCGGCGGTGTCGTCGTGGACGGCGGCACCTTCGACTTCGGTGCGCACGCGGAGCGCTTCGCGGACTTCCACGCCCCCGACCCCAGTTACCACGGCCTGCGGTACTGGCCGGACCTCGGGCACGGCGCCTTCGCGGTGAAGCTTCGGGTCCAGCTGCTGCGCGACCTCGGGCCGGCGCTGTCTCCCCACTCGGCCTTCCTGCTCCTCCAGGGCGTGGAGACGCTCAGCCTGCGTCTGGAGCGGCACACGTCCAACGCGCTGACGCTCGCCCGCTGGCTGGAGAGCCGCGACGAGGTGTCGGCGGTGCACTACGCGGGCCTCGGGTCGAGCCCTTGGTACGAGGCGGGGCAGCACTATCTGCCGCGCGGCGCGGGCGCCGTGCTCGCCTTCGAGCTCCGGGACGGGGTGGAGGCCGGTAAGCGGTTCGTGGACGCGGTGGAACTGTTCAGCCACCTCGCCAACATCGGGGACGTGCGGAGCCTGATCATCCACCCGGCGTCCACGACCCACAGCCAGCTGACCGAGGAGCAGCTGGCAGCCACCGGGGCCACCGCGGGACTGGTGCGGCTCTCCGTGGGCCTGGAGAACGTGGACGACCTCAAGGCGGATCTGGAAGCAGGTTTCCGTGCCGCGAAGGCCGCGTCCTGAACCGGGCCGCCGCACCCCTGCCGCCGGCCACCGGTGGCCGGCGGGAGGGTGATCCGCCCGGCGGTCGTTCGTGGGCGGTGCTCGACGCCGCCCTCGGGCTCGAGTCCGGTGGGAAGCTGCCGGACGTACGGCTGGCGTACGAGACCTGGGGCCGGCTCGCGCCGGACGGCGGCAACGCGGTGCTGGTCCTGCACGCGCTCACCGGTGACAGCCACGCGGCGGGCCCCGCCGGGCCGGGGCATCCGTCGGCCGGCTGGTGGGACGCGCTGATCGGTCCGGGGCGGGCTCTGGACACCGACCGCTGGTTCGTCGTCGCCCCCAACGTGCTGGGCGGCTGCCAGGGCAGCACTGGCCCGGCCTCCCGGCGCCCCGACGGTGTTCCTTGGGGCTCCGCCTTCCCGTACCTCACGGTCCGTGACCAGGTGACGGCGGAGGCACGGCTGGCCGATGCGCTGGGGATCGGCCGGTGGGCCTCGGTGATCGGCGGTTCGATGGGCGGCATGCGGGCGCTCGAATGGGCCGTGAGCCACCCCGGCCGCACGGGGTCGCTGCTGATGCTCGCCGCTCCCGCCGCGTCCTCGGCCGAACAGATCGCCTGGGGCAGCATGCAGATCGCCGCCATCCGGAGCGACCCCGGCTGGCGGGGCGGCTGCTACCACGACGCACCGGCCGGCTCCGGCCCGCACCGGGGACTCGGACTGGCCCGGCGGATCGCCCATGTCACCTATCGCAGCGAGACGGAGCTGGGAGCGCGGTTCGGCCGGCGGGCGCAGCCCGGTGAACTTCCCTCGCTGGGAGGGCGGTACCAGGTGGAGTCGTATCTCGACCACCACGCGGACAAGCTGGTGCGCCGGTTCGACGCGGGCAGTTATGTGGTGCTCACCGAGGCGATGAACGCTCACGACGTGGGCCGGGGACGTGGTGGTGTGGCGCGGGCGCTGCGCCGCGCGGACATGCCGGCCCTGATCGCCGGCATCGATTCCGACCGGCTCTACCCGTCGGCGCAGCAGGCGGAGCTGGCAGCCCTGCTGCCCGGCGCCGACCATGTCCGGATCATCGAATCCCCTTACGGGCACGACGGGTTCCTCATCGAGACCGAACAGGTGGGAGTTCTCGTCAGGGAGCTGCTGTCTGCGGACCGCTGATCCGGATCGCCCCCGGCCCCGACCGCAGACCTCTGCCCCTGGAGTCTCCATGAGTTCCGAACCCCTGTCCGAAGCCGCGTACGACCGGAGGCGGCTGCGTCAGTGGACAGCCGGTCGAGCGAGGCCGACGGTGGTGGCCGGTGGCGTCCCGCGCGGCTGCGCGACGATCCCAGGCCGGGGAGCTGGGTGCGCTGGAGCGCCGACCGGGTTCCGGAGGGGGCGGGGCCAGGAGTGCTGCTCGCGAGGGCGACGGACCGCTCGGGCCGCACCCAGCCGACGACGACCCGGCACCACACGCAGGGGTACCTCTTCGACGCGGTGGTGCGGCATCCGGTGACCGTCGTCTGAGCGGCTATGCGGGGCGGCCGGCGAAGTACGTGGCGATCATGTCCTGACCACCGTGTCCGGCCGCCTCCGCCCGGGTGAACCGCTCGGCGGAGGCGGCGACCAGGTCGAGAGTCACCCCGGCCGCCTCGGCCGCCTCCAGGATCAGCCGGGAGTCCTTGAGCGCGGTGGAGAGCGCGAAGCTCGGGCTGAGGTCGCCGGAGAGCACCGCGGCGGACTTGCCCTGGAGATACGGGGTGTCCAGTGGGCCGCCCTTCATCGCGTCGAGGAAGAGCTGTGGGTCGAGCCCGAGCCCCTCGGCGAGATTCAGGCATTCCGCCACGCTGTTGACCATGTTGATCACCCAGGTGTTGGCGACGAGCTTGAGCCGGGTGGCGGCTCCCGGTTCCTCGCCGATCCATACGGTGCGCTGCCCGATGGCGTCCAGGACGGGCCGTGCGGTCGGGCGGGCAGCGGTCGGGCCGGACACGAACACCGTGAGTGCGCCCTGCTCCGCGGGCTGCTTCGTGCCGGAGACCGGGGCGTCGAGGTAGACCAGCCCCAGTCCGGCGGCGCGGTGAACGAGGTCCGCCGTGGCGTCGAGGCCGACGGTGGAGCTCTGCAGCC
The DNA here is from genome assembly GCF_040630715.1 of Streptomyces sp. NPDC005752. Lineage (NCBI taxonomy): Bacteria > Bacillati > Actinomycetota > Actinomycetes > Kitasatosporales > Streptomycetaceae > Streptomyces > Streptomyces sp. NPDC005752. Next base: position 155,222 of record NZ_JBEXYB010000003.1, read on the forward strand.
AGACCTGCCCGGGGCGCAGGCCGGGCGCGGCGGCGGTCAGGGTCTCCGCCACGGACCGGCCGTCGTTCAGGGCGGTGAGGACCACGTCGGCTCCGCGCACCGCTTCCTCGGCCGTGTTCGTCACGGTGGCGCCCTGGGCGGCCAGCGGCTCGGCCCTCGACCGCGTGCGGTTCCAGACCCTGACGGGAAGCCGGTCCCTGAGCAGGCTGCGGGCCATCCCTGATCCCATGATCCCGGTGCCGAGGACCGCGACGGTCGGTGTGCCCGGGGCGGCGGAGGCGGTGGTCATGGGTGGTTCCCTTCGTCGGTACGGGGCGGTCTTCGTGACCGGTGGTCTCAAGACTCCCTCAGCGCACTCTCCAGAACGGCGCGGTGCACGGCTCTGGCGAGTCGCGCGCCCCAGCGCGAACGGGGTCCCGCGAACGGCTCTCCCGGCTGCTCTGCCGGGTCGGGCGCGGCCACGCACACCGCGTCCGTCGGTGTCCCCGAGCAGTCGAGTCCCGCGTCCACGAGCGCCTGGACCTTCGCCTCGGTGGCGGTGGCCACCGCGTTGACCAGGGCTGCGTCGGAGAGGGCCACGGGGAGCGTGACGACGATGTTGACGGTGCCCGGTGGCAGCGGGCCGTCGGTGCCTTCGGGCGGGGCGGCGGCCCATCCCCGTACGCCGAGGCCGCTGGTCACCGTCGCGGTCGCACCGCCGTCGTCGGCGACGGTGTACGCGGTGACGTCTGCGGCGGTCATCAGTCCGGCACCAGGGCCGTCGAGCGCCTCGGCGGCCGCGATCTCCGCGAGGTGCCGGTCGGGGTCGAGACGGGGATAGCCGCCGGGCACCTGGGCGTTCAGGATCCAGGCGCGCGGGCCGAGCCCGCCGCCGAGCACCGCGCTGCTGCACACGCGCCAGCCCGGTCCGAGCCGCCAGACCAGGTGGTGCAGTCCGAGACCGCCTTCGCGCCGGTCCAGCAGTTCGCCGTGCTGCCGGGGCGGGCGGATGCCCACGGATCCGATGGCGCACCCCCCTGACAAGCCTGCCGGCGGTCGGCAGCGGCTGGTCGATCATACGGGCGGGCCAGGGTCCGCACGTCCGGCGCACCCGTGCGGGTGCTCACCCGAATGGCGTAACGCGTGTGGCGGACCGATAGGGGCGTGAAACGGGGCCACCGCCCCGCCCAGGTGTTCTGGGCCGCTCAGCGCCCGGGCCGGGAAGTTGCAGCGTCCATCCGGCTGAGGCGCGATGGAGACCGGACGCGCCACCCCTGGTGGATCCACCCACAGGACGCGCCCGGGCGAGGAGGAATCGGCCATGGGAGCCGCTGACGGTTTCACGGATTCCGGAGAACTCGACGGTCTGACCGTCTACGACAGCGACGGCGAGAAGGTCGGCACTGTGGGACGGGTGTACGTCGACGACGACACCGGCAAGCCCGACTGGATCACCTGCAAGACCGGCCTGTTCGGCATGAAGGAGAGTTTCGTTCCGCTGGCAGGAGCCCGCCGCGTGGGCTCTGACCTGCACATCTCCCATCCGAAGGACCGCGTCAAGGAGGCCCCTCGGGTGGACGCGGACGCGCACCTCTCCGTATCGGAGGAGGAGGAGCTCTACCGGCACTACGGCATGACCAGGAAGGGCGGCGGAGCGGGCGGCGACGCGCGCACCACGTCCGGGACGGGCACGGCAGCCATGGGTGCTGCGGGCGCGGCCGGTGCCGCCGGTACCACTTCGGCCGACCGGACGAAGGCGACCGGCACCGCGGCGGGCACCACCGGCTCCGCGGCCGGGATGGGCACCACCGGTGCGGGCGCGGGCAGGCACCGCGACACGGACGCCTCCTCCACGTCCCGGCCGCTCGCCGGAGCCGGAGCCGGAGCCGAGCGGTCCGCCGCGGGGGCCGGCGGCCGTGAGGAGATGGTCCGGTCCGAGGAGCAGCTCCAGGTCGGCACTGAGGAGTACGAGAGCGGAACGGCCCGCCTGCACAAGTACGTCGTGACCGAGAACGTCACGCGGACGGTGCCGGTGTCCCACGAGGAGGTACGCGTGGTGCGCGAGCCCATGAAGCCGGGTGACAAGGGCATGGGTGCGAAGGGCACGACCGACCTCGGCGAACAGGACGTCGAAGTCACCCTGCACGCCGAACGAGCCACCGTCCGCAAGGAGGCGGTCCCTGTGGAGCGGGTCCGTCTCGAAACCAGCAAGGTCACCGAACAGAAGGAAGTCTCCGCCGAGGTCCGCAAGGAGAAGATCGACTACGCGGACGGCAAGGACACGGGCAGCGGCAAGGACACGGGTGGCGAATTCGGCCAGGGACGTCGCCGCTGACCCCTCCCACAGCGGCGAAAGGCCGCGCGACAGAAACGAGGGGCGGTCCCGGGCATCTCACGGGCCCGCCCTCTCGTCGCGTCCCGACCGCCCGTGGGCGGCTCCACCCGGCAGGAACCGCACCGAAGGGCGTCCCTCCGGTCCTTCCGGCGTCACCACCGCGCGCACCCGGTAGACCTCGGCGATGAGGTCCTCGGTGATCACCTCCGAGGGCGGTCCGCCGGCCACCACACGGCCGTCCTTCATGACCGTGACGCGGTCGCAGAACATCGCGGCCAGATTGAGGTCGTGCAGTGCGACCACGGCGGTGACGGGCAGCGCGGCCACCAGGGACATCAGGTCCAACTGGTGCTGGATGTCCAGGTGGTTGGTGGGTTCGTCCAGCAGCAGTTCGCGTGGCTGCTGGGCGAGTGCGCGGGCGATCTGGACGCGCTGGCGCTCTCCGCCGGAGAGGGTGTGCCAGGACTGCGCGGCCCGGTCGGCGAGTCCGGTGCGCGCCAGCGCCTCGTGCACGGCGTCCTCGTCCTCGGGGCCGGGCGCCGACCAGGCCCGCCGGTGCGGGATCCGGCCGAGGCGCACGACGTCGAGGACGCTGAGATCGACCTGGGTGACCGCGTGCTGGTCGACGACGGCCACACGCCGGGCGACGCCGCGCCTGCCGGTCTCGGCGAGTGTCCGGCCGTCGAGGGTGACGACGCCCGCACCGGGGGCGAGTACGCCGGCCATCACCCGCAGCAGCGTGGTCTTGCCGGATCCGTTCGGTCCCAGGAGCCCGACGGTGGTGCCGGGCGGCGGCGCGACGCTCACTCCGTCGAGGACGATCCGCCCGCCGGCCTCCCTGCTGACCCGCGCGGCCCGCAGCCCGTCACCGGGCGTGCCGGTTCCGGGCTCGTCCCTGTTCATGAATTCCTCCGCGTGCGGTAGAGGACCAGGACGAAGGCGGGCACCCCGATGAGAGAGGTGACCACACCGACCGGCACCTCCTGCGGGTCGAGGGCGGTCCTGGCCAGGGTGTCGACCCAGACCAGGAACACGGCTCCCGCGAGCGCGGTCACCGGCAGCAGCCTCCGGTGCCCGGACCCCGTCAGCGCCCGGGCGGCGTGCGGAAGGACGAGGCCGACGAATCCGATGGCGCCCGCGGAGCTGACGAGGGCCGCAGTCAGCAGCGCGGTCGTGCAGAGCAGCACCAACCGGGTGCGGACCACATGCACCCCGAGGGCCGCCGCGGCGTCCTGGCCGAAGGCGAAGGCGTCGAGGGTACGGGCATGGCCGAGGCTGATCAGCAGCGTCACGGCCAGCACGGCGGAGCACATCCACACGTCGCTCCAGCCGACCCCGCTGAGCGAGCCGAGCAGCCAGAACAGCACGCCCCGGGTCTGTTCGGCGTCGGCGGCGGTCATCACGACGAAGGAGGTGAGCGCGGAGAAGAGCTGCATGGCCGCGACTCCGGAGAGCACGACCCGGTCGGTCGATCCACCGAGCGTGTGGCTGAGCAGCAGGACGAGGGCGAAGGAGCACAGGGCACCGACGAAGGCACCGCCCGAGATCGAGACCGCTCCCCCGCCGACACCGAGGACCGCGACCACGACCGCTCCGGTGGACGCCCCCGAGGAGACGCCGAGGACGAACGGGTCGGCGAGCGGATTGCGCAGCAGCGACTGCATCACGGTGCCGCACACCGCGAGTCCGGCCCCGCACACCGCGGCGAGCAGCGTGCGGGGCATGCGCAGGTTCCAGATGATCCCGTCCCGGATCGGGGTCAGCCGCCCTTCGCCGAGACCGAGGTGCGAGGCCACCGCCGACCACACGTCCGGGACGGAGATGCGGGCGGGTCCGATCGTGACGGCGACCGCGACGGACAGGAGCAGCAGGGCCACCCCGCAGCTCCACAGGAAGCCGTCGCGGAGGATGCGGGCTCCGGCGGCCGGCCGGACCGGGGACGGCGGCAGCTCGGCGTGCACGTCCGGAGCGTGGTCGGTCCTCGTCACCCCGCGAGTCCGAACGAGCGCAGCCCCTCCGCGACGCGCTCCACGCCCTCCACGGTCCGGATGGTCGGATTCATCGCCTGGCCGCTGAGGAGGATGTACCGCTTGTTCCGGACGGCCTCCATGTTCTTCGTGGCGGGGTCGGACTCCAGGAACTCGATCTTCTTCTCGGCGCTCTCGGCGGTCTGCGACCTGCGGGTCAGATCACCGATGACGAGCACGGAGGGGTCGCGGTCGGCGACGGTCTCCCAGTTGATCCGGGGCCACTCCTCGTGGGTGTCGTCGAAGACGTTCTTCGCGCCGAGCTCCTCGGTGATGATGCCGGGGGCGCCGCAGCAGCCGGCGAGGTAGGGGGCCTCGGCATTGGCGAACCAGTAGAGGAGGGTGGCGTCGGACGCGTCGATGTCCGCGGTCGCCCTTTCGATGCGGGCCCGGAGACTCGTGACCAGTTCCTCGCCACGCTCCGGGACTCCGAACACCGCTGCGAGATCGCGCACTTCGCCGTAGACGCCGTCCATGGTCAGACGCTCGGTGCGGGAGCCGTCGCTGCTGCCGGTGTTGTCCTTGCCCGCGCAGTCGGTGGGTGAGAGGTACGTCGGCACGCCGAGTTCCTCGAACTGGTCGCGGGTCGCCACACCGCCCTTGCCGAGGGTCGAATCGAACGAGGCGCTGACGAAGTCCGGTTCCTCGGCGAGGACCCTCTCGGAGGAGGGCTGGTTCCCGGCGATGCGCGGCACGGTGGCTTCGTCCTTCTCCAGGCCCTTCATCACCGGGTCCGTCCAGGTCGCGGTGGCGGCCAGCCTTCCGGCGAGGCCGAGGGAGAGCAGGATCTCCGTCGATCCCTGGTTGAGGGAGACGGCGTGACGCGGGGCGGCGTCGACGGTGACCGTGCGGCCGCAGTTCTTCAACGTCACGGGGAAGCCGTCCGCGGCACCGTCCGCCGCGGCGCCGCCGGGCACGCTTCCCCCTCCGCCGCAGGCGGTCAGGAGGACAAGTCCCGTGATGAGCAGGGCGGTTCGGCGTACGGTGCTGGCTATGGGCGGCACGGAGTCCCTCGGCGTCTCTGGGCTCTTGCGCGAAGCCCGGTACGGTGGCCCGCTCCCGGTACGGAAGCGGGTGCCAGCAGGTCTTCGGACTCGGGTTCGTCCGGACGGGGCGCCTTCCCGGTGCACCCGAAGGTGCCCCAGTGGCCGTGGCCCCGCCCGTCCCCCTCACCGCTGCGCGTCAGCTCCGGATTCTCACCGGATTCCCTGACTCCACGTGGAGTGTGACTGGCGTCTGCAAGCTATCACGCGGTGTGTCGGCTCCCCGGGGCCCGTCGCCGGTACGGCGGGGGCGTCCTCCCTCCGTACCGGGCGGGTGCCGACGGGCGGTCAGCTCTTGGGGGGAACCGATTCGCCACCGTCCGTCCGTGGCTTCCCGCTCCGGCGTGCGAGCACGGACGTGGTGCCCCAGTAGGCCAGCAGGACGGTGCGCAGACCCAGTACCTCCAGGCTCTCGCCGATGCGGCCGCGGACGGTCCGGCCCCTGCGTACGTCACTCACCGGGCGTCCTCCCGGCCGGTGTTCCAGGGGCCCTGGGGATCGTCGTACGCGTGCGCGTAACCAGGGCCGGCGATCGGCCAGTCGGCGAGCAGTTCCTCGGGCAGGGCGAAGGAATCGGCCAGTTCGCGGGCGTGCGCGGCGACAGCCGCGACCAGGTCCTCGGTCGTCTCGGCGAGAGCGTCGACCTGATCGGCGCTCAGCAGCCCGGCGGCGAGCAGATCGCCGCTGTTTCGGGCCACCCGTTCGACGGCGAACAGTCGCTCCAGCTCCCCCAGCCGGTCCCTGGCGGCCCCCTCGGGCAGCGCCGCGCGGGCCTCGGCGTAGGCCTCGGCGGCCTGCCGGTGCGCGTAGGCCTCCACCCCGCGCAGGGCCGGGCCCGAGGCCGCGTTCCACTGACCGAGGGTGTCTGCGTCGGCGGCCCGCAGCACGCGGGCTCTGGCCCGGGCGAACCAGATGTCCTGTACCGAGGCGAGGAGCCCGCCCAGGAAGCGCGGATCGCTCAGGTCACCGGCGCGGGGCGCACGCTCCGTCGGGTCCTCCCGGCCGGGCCCGGCGGCGAAGAGCATGTCGGCCGCCGCCTTGGTGTACAGGGCGATGTTGTCGCCCTCCGCCGTGATGGCGCCCTCGACGCCCGTGACCAGTTCGGTCATGCCGTTGTTCTCCAGCAGCGCCTGCGCGCCGCAGCGTTCACGGCTCTCGACGATGACGTCACGGGCCCGCCAGGTGATCCACGCCTTGGCGACGTCGACCAGCCTGACCGCGTCCGCCCGGCTCTCCTCGTCCGTGCAGGTTTCCCACCGCTCCTGTGCCCTGCGGTACAGCAGGCTCATGGCGAAGACGGTCGCCATGGCCGAGGCGAGCGGTCCGTGATGGGTCCGGTGGGAGCTGACGGGCACGGGCGGCGCGCCCCGGGTCCCGGAGATCAGCCGGTGGCCTCCGTAGCGCACGGCGACCGCCAGGGTCGCCCGGGCCGATCCGGCGGCACAGGCGCTCATGGAGATGCGGCCGGGGACGACCCGTCCGATCGAGGTCAGGAAGCGGCGCCTCCTGTCTCCGGGTCCGGTCCGGAACTCCCCTGGGGTGTCGCCCTCCTCCCCGGGGCCCAGCAAGGCGTCCCGACCCACGAAGAGCCGGTCGAAGGAGGTCAGGCAGTGGTCCACCGGACTGCCCATCCGGGCGGGAAGCCGCCGTACCCGGATGCCCGGCAGTGTCTGCCTGTCGTCGGTGAGCGGCACCAGGAAGAGGCGCACCCCGTGGTCCGATCCGTCGGCCACCAGGCGTGCGGCCACCAGTCCGGACTTCGCTCCGCCCGCCGGGCTGGTGTTGGGCATGAACTTCTGCGCGCCCGCGTTCGGGGTGTGCAGGACGAAGCCGTCCCTCCCGCGGTCGTACGTCGCGGTGGTCTCCATGGCCGACGCGTTGTTGCCGTGCGCCACCTCCGTGCAGAGGAAGGTACCGATCCGCCGCATCGTCAGGTAGTCCGACAGGTCACGGCGGCCGACGCAGTCGTGGTCCAGGAGGCTGCCCAGGAAGAGGTTGTAGTGGATGCCTGCCACAGTGGTGAGCGCGGGGTCGACCGGGCCGAGCCAGGCGTGCAGGGCGGCCAGAGCGCGTGGGTCGGCGGCGAGGCGGGCTCCGCTGTCGAGGGAGAGGTTGAGGATCCGCAACCGGTCGTAGGCGAGTTCCAGCCGTTCCTCGGGCGTTCCTCCTGCGGGGCGGCGGAACGGTTCTGTACTGATCAGCCGCTGCCAGAATCCGTGTTCGCGGAGGTGGTCCGGACCGAGGAGGACGCCGGTCAGCAGTTCGGTGGTGGACGGTGGGGCGGTGTCGGTAAGGGTCACGGTCATAACGAAATCAACGACCGTGGTACGGGCGAGGACACCCTGCCCGCGCTACGCCTGGGCTACCGGCGCGTCGGCCAGGGCGGCTGCCAGTTCCGCCGCGTCCGGGGGCCGGGCACCGGCCCTTTCGACGGTCACGGAGGCCGAGGCCACGGCGTGGCGCAGCACCTCGCCCAGGACAGCGGTGTCCAGGGAGCGCAGCCCCGCACGGCCCCGCTCCCCGAGCAGTCCGTACGAGGCCAGGGCGTGCAGCGTGCCTGACATGAAGGCATCGCCCGCCCCCACGGTGTCCGCGACCCGGACGCTCGGCCCGCCGATGCTCAGTGTCGTGCCCGGCACGAGGGCCAGTGCCCCCTCGGCACCCCGGGTGACCAGGACGACCGGCGGCCCCGAGCGCAGCCACCGCTCGGCGGCCTGCTCCGGGGCCTCGCCCGGGTACAGCCATCGCAGGTCCTCGTCGCTGGCCTTGACGATGTCACTGAGCGCGACACAGCGCTCCGCGCGGCGTACGGCGTCGGCGTGGTCCCCCATCAGCGCGGGCCTCACATTGGGGTCGTAACTGACGGTCGCCGCCGCCCGGAGTGACCGGAGGAGGTCCACGACGGTCTCCGCACCGGGCTCCAGGGCGGTGGCGACGGACCCGGTGTGGACGTGCTGGGGCGGCTCCAAGGGATGCTCCGGCGGCCTCAGCGTCCAGGTGATGTCGAAGGTGTAGGCGGCGCGGCCCGCGTCGTCGAGCTCGACCGTGGCGGCCGGAGTGGGTGTACCGCTCCCGTCCGTCAGGACCCGCACGCCGGCCGAGGCCAGGTGGTGTCCGATCAGCCGCCCTCCGGAGTCAGGGCCGAGCTGGGTGACCAGGGTGGTGGCCCGGCCCAGTCGGGCCAGACCGTAGGCGACGTTCGCGGGGCTGCCGCCGGGATGGACCCGGTCCGGCTCGCCCGGCAGCCGGACGATGTCGGCGACGCATTCGCCGATGACCAGCAGGGCGGGGCTGTCGGGCATGGGGTGCGGGGCTCCTGGAGGTCGCGTGCGGGGGCGCCCCTGCGGGGGCCGGCAGTGACGGGACACGGTGCCGCCGGTTCTGCCTGGTGCGGGTGCCCCGCCGGGCGCAGGACTCAGGCGTCCCCATGCCCTTCGTCACCGTAGCGCCGCTCGAACTTGGCGACCTGGCCCTCGGTGTCGACCACCCTCGCCTTGCCCGTGAAGAACGGATGGCTCTCGGCGGAGATCTCGACATCGATGACCGGGTAGCTGTTGCCGTCGTCCCAGTCGATGGTCTGCTCGCTCGACGCGGTGGACCGGGTCAGGAAGGCGTACCCGGCGGAGCGGTCGCGGAAGACCACGGGACGGTACGACGGGTGCTTGTCCTGCTGCATGTCTGCTCCTGGGGGTTACGGGCATCTCGCGTCCCGCTTCGGGCCAGCGTCCCGAACGGCGGGGGCGGGCGCGAACCGGGGCGTCCGTACGGAGCAGCGGATCTCGCGTCCCGCCTCACCCGGGGTCCGGGGCCGGCGGCGCTCGGAGGTGTGCCGGGGCGGGGCTGCGGCGGGGCCAGGTCCCTCGCGCGGAAGGCCCGTTCAGTCGCTCGCCGCCCCCTCCAGCGCCTCCGCCACGAGCCCGAGGAAGCGCGCACGGGCCTGCGGGCTGCACAGGGGTTCCGGGTTCCACGGCACGATCCTCGCGCGGCGCCGGGCTTCCTCCCAGGCGGGGGCGGCGATCTCGTCGAGCGGCATCGCGTTGGCCCGGACGTCCGTCAGGATGATGCCGGGCCGCAGAGCCGCCACTTCCGCCCAGCCGACGGTGGCCCAGTTGACGCCGGCCCCTTCGGGCGGGGACACGAGGGCGACGCCCAGTTCGGCCAGGACGCGCAGCTCCGGCCACATCTGGGGGCGGGCGGCATAGGCCTGTTCCTGACTCGCGGGCGAGAGGGCCGCCACCGCCGGACCGCGGGGAGTGGCACCGGCGGCCGAACGGAGCCGCTCCCGGGCGGCCCGCAGGTCATCCGCGGCGTCCGGGGCCGGCGCGCCGCCGAGCGAGACCGCGAGTTCGGCGAAACGCTCGGCGACCCGGTCGAGGGTGCGCGCCTGCCCCACGTCGATCACGACGACCGGGACGCGCTCCTCCAGGTGCTTGGCGGTGTCCGGGTCGAGCCCGTAGAGCTGGCCGTGGCCGTAGCTGACCGCGACGACCAGGTCGGGCCCGCCGCGTAAGAGCGTCTCCACGTCCAGGTCGCCGCCCGCGCCCCGGTAGTCCACGGCGTCCAGCGGGAGCGTGCCCGTCTTCGCCTGGTCGGGCTCCGCCCCGTCGTGCCCGGAGCCGAAGATCCCTTCCGGGACTATCCCGTAGTCCCACAGCGTCGCTCCCGCCTGGACGTACGCGAGCACCCGCGCCGGTCGGCGGTCCGCCACCACCACACGGCCCCGGTCGTCCGCGAACCGCCACGCGCTCTGCTCCGTCATGTCGCCCACCCCTCCGAACCGGCTGCCCGGGCCCTTTCCCTGGCTCGCCCCTCACTACCTGCCCAGCTCGCCGGCTCCACACCCTCCGTGAAACGCCCCGGACAGGTCCGGTTCATCGCCCCGTCGTCCTCGCTCAGGAGTGCTCCCGCACGGGCCCGGAGGCCTCAGGTCACCTCGCTCTGCCGACGGACCTCCGTGCGTGCCAGTTCGACGTTGAACTGGGCGCCGGCCAGCAGCGCGAGGTTGGTGAACCAGATCCAGATCAGGAAGACGACCAACCCGGCCAGCGAGCCGTACAGCCGGCTGTAGGTGCCGATCTGCGTGGCGTACAGCGCGAACCCGGCCGAGGCGACCAGCCACAGGAACGCGGCGAGCACACCACCCGGCAGCCCCTTGCGCACGCCGCGCGCCGAGCGCGGGCCGGTGCTGAAGAGGACCACGATGAGGAGGACGACCAGACAGAGCAGCACGGGCCACTTGAGGCCGGCCCAGAGCGTCTCACCGGCCTGGGGCAGGCCGGCGATGCGTCCGAGCCAGCGCGCCAGCGGTCCGGTGAGCACCAGGGCGAAGGCGCTCGCCATCAGCAGGACGAGCAGGCCGACGGCCGAGGCCACGATGATGGGCGCCTGGCGCAGCGGGGGCCTGGTGTCCTTCACGTCGTGCATGGCGTGCATCGCCCGCCGGAAGACCGCCAGATAGCTGGAGGCGGACCACACGGCGCTCACGCTTCCCGTGGCGACGAGCAGCCAGACCGCGGTGCGCTCCTGGGTCGCCGCCTCCAGCGGCCGGCGCAGGGCGGTGCCGGACTCGGCCGGCGCGATGGCGGTGATGTCGGCGATCAGGGCGTTGGTCGCGCCGGGGTTGGCCAGGCCGATGACGGACACGGTGACCAGGAGCGCCGGGAGCAGCGCGAGGATCGCGTAGTAGGTGAGGGCGGCCGCCCAGTCGGAGAGGTCGTCGTTCCACAGGGAGACGGGGGTACGGCGCAGAGCGGTGCGCCATCGCTTCCTCGTCCCGCCGGGGCCGCACGTGGGCGGGGTCCGTTCCGCGAGGGGTGAGTGGGTCCTGCTGGGCACGCGGAATCTCCGGGGGACGTAGGAAGAGCGGAGCGGATGGGCCGGACGCGGTCCCACGTGCTCGGACGTCCCCGGCTCACCCCCTTTCTCTCATGCCTCGATCCCCCGGGTGTACTCCCGGGTCGGATCAGTCGTTGACTGCGGTGAGCAGCACCACCGCGTCCTCCAGTGCGAGCAGCCCGTGCCGTTCCCGGGGAATGGGGTGCAGGACGCCCGCCGCGAGGTCCACGTCCCCGGACCCCGCGGTGAGCCGCACCGCTCCGCGCAGCACCTGGAGCGAAGCGGCGGGCGGCGCGTTGTGCTCGTCGAGGGCGGAACCCTCGGTGAGCGCGATCACCGTCTGCCGCAGCGGCACCTGGCGCAGCAGCAGATGCGCGCTGCGTCCGTGCGCGTCGGCCCGCGCTGCGGCCAGGTGCTCGTCGGCGAGAGCGTTGAGATCATCCATACGACCACTCTGCCGCAGCCTCCGCTCCCCCGCTATAGCTCCTCGCGCAGCCAGGCCGCGGTGTCGACCGGCAGCAGACCGGCGACGTCCAGCGGGCCGCTGGTCAGGAGAACCCCGTCATGGCCGGGCAGCGCGACCGGGCCCCCTGAGAGGTTGACGACACAGATCAGGCCGTGGGCCCGCGAGAAGGCGAGGACACCCGGTGACGAAGGCAGCCAGTTCAGCCGGCCGTCGGCCGTCTCGCCCGGGGTGGCGGCGAAGCCGGGCTCACCGCGGCGCAGTCGCAGCGCCTCGCGGTAGAGGGTGAGCATGGAGCCCGGGTCGGCGGACTGCTCGTCCGCGGCGTACGAGGGCCATGCCGCGGGCTGCGGCAGCCAGGGTTCCGCGGTGGACCCGAATCCCGCGTACGGCTCACCGGCGGACCAGGGCAGGGGCACCCGGCAGCCGTCCCGCCCGGGGTCGATGCCGCCGGAGCGCAGGTGCATGGGGTCCTGGATCCGGTCGCGGGGGATGTCGGCCTCGGGCAGTCCGAGCTCCTCGCCCTGGTAGAGGTACACGGCGCCGGGCAGCGCGAGGGAGAGCAGGGCGGCCGCCCGTGCCCTGCGGGTGCCGAGCTCCAGGTCGGTGGGCGTGCCGAAGGCCTTGGCCGCGAAGTCGAAGCCGGTCGTCTCACGTCCGTAGCGGGTGACCGTGCGGGTCACGTCGTGGTTGCACAGCACCCAGGTGGCGGGAGCTCCCACCGGGGCGTGTTCGGCGAGCGTGTCGTCGATCGCCGAGCGCAGCAGCCCGGCGTCCCAGGGGCAGGCCAGGAAGTTGAAGTTGAAGGCGGTGTGCAGTTCGTCGGGCCGGAGATAGCGGGCGAAGCGCTCGGAGTCGGGGAGCCAGACCTCGCCGACGAAGACGCCGTCGTACCGGTCGGCGATGGCACGCCACGAGCGGTAGATGTCGTGGAGTTCGTCGCGGTCGACGTACGGGTGGGGGTCGGTGCCCTTGACGAAGTCGGGCAGGGCGGGGTCCTTGGCGAGCAGGGCCGCCGAGTCGATCCGTACGCCGGCGACGCCCCGCTCGAACCAGAAGCGCAGGACGTCCTCGTGCTCCTGGCGGACCGCGGGGTGCGCCCAGTTGAGGTCGGGCTGGCCCTGGGCGAAGAGGTGGAGATACCACTGGCCGTCGTCGATCCTGGTCCACGGGGTTCCGCCGAACTCCGAGACCCAGTCGTTGGGCGGGATCTCCCCGTGTTCGCCGCGTCCTTCCCGGAAGTGGAAGAGCTCGCGCTCGGGGCTGCCGGGGGCGGCGGCCAGCGCCGCCCGGAACCAGCTGTGCCGGTCGGAGACGTGGTTGGGGACGATGTCGATGATGGTGCGGATGCCGAGCTCACGGGCCTCGGCGATGAGCTTCTCCGCCTCGGCGAGATGGCCGAAGGCGGGGTCGATGACCCGGTAGTCGGCCACGTCGTAGCCGCCGTCGGCCAGCGGGGACAGGTACCAGGGGGTGAACCAGAGGGCGTCGACGCCCAGTTCGACGAGGTAGGGCAGTCTGGCCCGCACTCCCGCGAGATCGCCGGTGCCGTCCCCGTCGCCGTCGGCGAAGCTGCGTACGTAGATCTGGTAGATGGCGGCGTCGCGCCACCACGGTGCGGTGGCCTCGGTCGGACGGATGGCTGCCACGTGGCGTTCCTTTCGGGCAGGTGGTACTCCGCCCCCGGCCCGGACGCGGGGCGTGCGAGGGGAGGGCCGGCGGCGGAGTGCTGGTGTGAGGCGGTGGTTCGTGGTGGGGTCAGCCCTTCAGGCCGCCCGCGGTGAGACCGCCCATGATGTTGCGCTGGAAGAGCAGGAAGATCAGCAGCGTCGGGACGGACGCGATGGTGAGGGCGGCGATGAGGACGTTCTGCGGTACCCCGTTGGACAGCGAGTAGATGCCGACGTTGAGGGTCTGCTTCCCCGGGTCCGGCAGGGTGAGCATGGGCCAGAGGAAGTCCTTCCAGACCCCCACGACCGCGAAGATGGAGACGACCCCGAGGATCGGCCGGGAGATCGGCAGGACGATGGAGCGCAGGGTGCGCAGGGGTGAGGCGCCGTCGATGGCCGCGGCGTCGAGGAGTTCGCCCGGGACGGAGTCGAAGAACCGCTTCAGCAGAAAGATGTTGAATGCGTTGGTGACCGACGGCAGCCAGATCGCCCAGGGCGAGTTGAGCAGGTTGCGCTCGAAGATCGGTACGTCGAGGACCGTGAGGTACTGCGGCACGACCAGGACGGCCGCCGGGATCATCAGAGTGGCGAGCATCATGCCGAGGATGGCCTTGCCCAGGACCGGCCGCAGCTTGGACAGCGAGTAGGCGGCGGCCACGTCCAGGACGAGCTGGAAGGCGAGTGCCCCGAACGCGTAGTAGAGGGTGTTGAAGAGCAGTTGAGCCAGGTCCATCACGGTCCACGCCTGGGAGTAGTTCTCCGTGTGGATCGAGGAGGGGAAGGCGGTGGGCGGGCTCTGTACGACTTCCTGGGTGGTCTTGAGGCCGCCGGTGACCATCCAGTAGAGGGGGCCGAGGAACACCAGGGTGAAGCCGGCGGCCACCAGCGCGAAGACGATCCAGTAGACCAGCTTCCCGCGGGGCCGGCCGAGCTGGGCCGGTGAGATCAGCGTCCTCTGGCGGCCCTGGTCCGTGTCCCGGCGGCGGGCCTTGCGTCCGCTGCCGGTTCCCTGCCGGGAGACAAGCGTGTTCGATGCCATCGTTCGTTCTCCCGTCCTAGTCTTCGCTGCTGCGGCTGAGGCGTACGTACACCGCGGAGAAGCCCGCGAGGACGACCAGCAGGAGGAGGCCGAGGGCCGCCGCTCCGCCGTAGTTGTTGAAGTTGAAGGCGTACTGGTAGATGAGGTAGACGACGGTCGTGGTGGAGCCCTCCGGGCCCGCGCCGTTGGTGAGCAGGAACGGTTCGGTGAAGACCTGCATCGTCGCGATGATCTGCATGAGCAGCAGCAGCGACAGGATGAGCCGGGTCTGCGGGACGGTGACGTGCCAGATCTTGCGGAACAGCCCGGCGCCGTCGAGTTCGGCCGCCTCGTAGAGCTCCCCCGGGATGCCCTGGAGGGCGGCGAGGTAGATCAGCGTGGCCCCTCCCATGTTCATCCAGGTGGAGGCGATGACGACGGAGAGCATGGAGGTGCCGGGGTCCTGGAGCCATTGCTGGGCGGGCAGATGGAGGAATTCCAGGATGCGGTTGAAGAGTCCGTAGCCGGGGTCGTAGAAGTACTTGAAGAGCAGGACCGAGGCGACCGGCGGCAGCATGACGGGCAGGTAGACCAGCAGGCGGAGGTATCCCTGCGCGTGCCGGAACTCGTTGAGCACGACGGCGACGACGAACGGGACCGCGAAGCCCAGCAGGAGCGCCAGGACGGTGAACAGCGCGGTGTTGCGCCATGCCTGCCAGAAGGCCGGGTCGTTGAAGACGTAGCTCAGGTTGGACCAGCCGGCCCAGGTCGTCCTGCCGTCCTCGGTCTTCTGGAAGGCCAGGACGAATTCCCTGACCATGGGATACCAGGAGAAGAAGGAGAAGCAGAGGACGGCTCCGATCAGGAAGCCGTGCGCCGTGATGTTGCGGCGCAGTGCGCGCACGAACTCCTCGCGGGCGGAGCCCGGCCCGGTGGAGTGTGGGGGGTGCCCGGGTGGCGGTGCGCTCGCCTTCCCGGTGGACAGGGTGGGGGCCGACATGGCTTCTCCTCGGTGCCGGTGCGGTCGCTCGCAGACGGACGGGGTGCGGGGCCGGGCGCCCGCCCGGCCCGGCCTCCGCGCGTCCGTTACTGGTTGGCCAGGACCTGGTTGACCTGCTGCTCCGCGGTGTCGAGCAGCTTGTCGATGTCGGCGTCCTTGTTGGTCAGGACCCCGGACATCGCGTTGTCGAGGATCTTGTAGATCTCCTGGGCCTTCGGCGGCTCGGCCTTGCCCTGGACGGGGTTGTCCATGAAGGCCTTGAAGTTCTCGACGGGCATGGTGGCGTTGGCGGCGCGGTCGGCGTCGTCCTTCGTCTTGCTCTCGCCGGTGAAGAAGTTGGGCTGCGGGAGGCCGACGGGCAGCTGGTCGGCCTTGGTGCGCGCCCACTCGAACTGCCCCTTGCCGGGGGTCAGGTTCTTGAAGTTCAGCCAGGCGACGGCCGCCTTGATCATGTCGGGCGAGCTGCCCTTCTTGATCATGTAGTTGTTGCCGCCGAACAGGGTGCCCTGGGCACCGGGAATCGGACCGAGTCCGAAGTTCTCGTACTTCGCCCCGAGCTGCTGCACCATGTAGGCGATGTCGTCGGGCGCGGCCAGGAACATGCCGAGCTTGTCCGTGGCTATCTGCTTCTGCAGGTCGCCCCACTTCAGCAGCTGGGTCCTGCCCATGCTGTCGTCCTCCCAGCGCATGTCGTGCAGCTGCTGGAGGACCTGCTTGCCCTTGTCGTCGTTGAACGCGGCCTTCTTGCCGCTCGCGTCCACGACGTCCCCGCCCAGGGCGTACTGCGTGGCGGTGAAGTGCCAGCCGCCGTTGTTGCCGGCGCTGTACTCGCCGAAGCCCGCGATGCCCTTGCCCAGCCCGGCGATCTTCTTGCTCGCCGTACGGACCTCGTCCCAGCTCGCCGGCGGGGTGTCGGGGTCCAGACCGGCCTGCGTGAACAGCTTCCGGTTGATCATGAGGCCCATGGTGTAGTTGCTCGTCGGCAGCGCGTAGAGCTTGCCGTCCTTGCGGGCGACGTCGAGCACCTGGGGCTGGATGTCCTTCAGCGCCGGGACGGAGGTGTCGTCGACGTACGCGGAGATGTCCTCGGCGCCATCGTTGTCCAGCACCTGCTGCAGGTCGGTGAAGTACGCGTAGAACACGTCCGGCTGCGACTTGCCCTTGAGCATGGCCGTGAAGCGCGGCGGCTCGAGGCACTGACCGGGCGTCGACTTCCCGTCGATCCTGACGTTCGGGTACTTCTTGTTGAAACTCTTGATGTCCTCGTTCCACTCCCGCAGTTCCGCCGCCTTCGCGGCCGGCGGCATGCAGTCGATCGTCAGCGTCACCTTGGTCTTCGGATCGAGCGGCGCCGACGGATCGGACGATCCGCTGCCGGAGTCGTCGTTCCCGTCGCCGCTGCTGCTCGTGCCGCAGGAGGCAAGGGCGGTCAGGGCGAGCGCGGCGACGACGGCGGCAGCGGAGGCACGGCGGGTACGGCGAAACCCAGCACTTCTCATCGGTGGTCCCCTTCGGGCATGAGCGCGGAAGGCCTCGGCCGACTGTCTGCCGGGGCGCGGCACACTCAACCACCGGCAACAAGAGAGCGCAATATCTCGCGCAGTTATCGAAAATGTTTGACAGCGTTCCGTATGTGATGAAGCGCCGAGCCGTTCCGACCCAACACCCCCAAGGAACATCCCTGCGCGGCCCGTACGGAGCGTCGAGGCATGCCACCCCGCCCGGGCCGCCACCGGCGACCCCGCACGGACAGAAGGGCCATCGACGATCCCGTGGGGGAGCTCGGCGCAAGAGTCGAACTTATCGATGCAAGTGGTTACGCGCGGCGGGGTGCCTCCCGGCGCCCTCCCGGGCCACGGGAGGCACCCCGCCGTACAGCCTCCGGGCTCCTCTACGGATTGATCTCGATCTTGAAGGTCGAGGTGGTGTTCTTCACGTCCTGCGCGTTGCCACTGAGCTTCAGACCGTTGAACGTGACCTCACCGACGGCAGGGCCTTGCCCCGACTCCGGCATCTCGTTGGCCCAGAGCCCGAAGCCCGACTTCGCGTCGAAGGCGTCACCGCTCCTGCGCGCGCCCGTGATCGAGATGTCGGTGAGCACCGTGTCCTTGATCGGGAACTGCGGCCGGCCTCCCACGTAGTTCGTCTGGAACATGATCCCGCTGTACGTCGGGTCGACGATGTCCACGTGCGAGATCCTGATGCCCTGGAAGACCTTGGAGGCCGAGAACAGCCAGATCCCGGGGAAGGTCTGCGTTCCCCAGAAGTGACCGCCGGACCGGATGACCGACACGTTCTCGATCTCCGTGGGCCCGGTCCCGAATCCGTTCATCGGATAGCCGAAGTCCAGCGAGCTGACCGTGATCCCGGCGTACACCAGGGTGTCGGCGATGAGGATGTTGCGGAAGGTGTTGTCGTAGCCGCCGTACACAGCCACACCCGCGGCCCGCCAGGTGAGGATGGACGTGAGGTTCTCGTACACGTTGTTCTTCATGTCCGAGCCCCCGGCGTCGATCGCCGAGAACAGCGCGAAGCTGTCGTCGCCCGTGGCCCGTGCCTCGTTGTTGGTCACGTGGTTGTCCGTGGAGCCGTTGGTCATGTTGACGCCGTCGGCGAACATGTTCCGGATCCGGGAGTTCTTGATCGTGACGTTGTCGGTGTTGGCGCCCCAGTAGAGGCACACCATGTGCTCGTTCCAGATGTTGTCGATCACGATGTCGGAGACGTTCGAGAAGTCGAACACCTTGCCCGGCCCGTCGATTCGGGACGTGTAGTTGCCGAAGTACGCGAAGTTCGAGAACGACGAACCCTTCGCACCGGCCTCCGCACGGAACCCGATGTCGGTGTTGTCCTGCGTGGACGGGGCCCGGAACCGGGTGAACCAGGGCCCGGCACCGACGACCTTCACGGCCTTGCCGTAGACCTGGAACTTGCTGGAGGTGGAGTAGTCACCGGCCGGCAGGTAGACACCCACGAGGGCTCCCGTGGTGTCCATACGGACCTTGTCCAGGGCGTTCTGGACGTCCTGGTGGGTGAAACCGGTGGGCACGGTGTAGGCGGCCGGGTCCGGGTTCGCCACCTGGGAGACCTGCTCGAGGCTGACGAAGTCGATGGCGTAGGTGCTGGTGTTGGCCGCGTCCTTCTGCAACCGGATCCTGCTGCCCGCCGGGACGGTCCTGCCCAGCATGACGTTCGCCTCGTCGTAGATGTGCCGCGGCGCTCCGGAGCCCGGGTCGTTGCCCGGTCCGGTCTCGTTCCCGTACAGCCAGGCGTACTTCGAGGTGAGGTCGATCGCCTTGAGGAAGGTGCCGTCCACGTAGACGTTCAGCTTCGACTCGATGCCGCCGCCGCCCGCCGAGTCCGGGATCGAGAACCGGGTGACCAGGGTGTTGGTGGTCGCTCTGGTGGTGAACTCCACGTAGTCGCCGGTGCTGTCGAGGGTGACCGCCTTGCGGCCCGACGCCTCGCCCGCGACGTCGCCGACGGTCCGGTTGGGGCCGACGACCTTCGCGCCGCCGCCGGCGACGCCGTCCTCCGCCTCGTACATGTCGTACGGCATGTTGGCGCCGCGTCCGACGAAGAGCGACTCGGTGCTGGTGTTGTTCGCGCGCTTCACCGGGAGTTCGTTGGCGTCGTCGGCGACCACCAGCTTCACCGTGTACGAGCCGTTGGCTGCCGTCCAGGTCCCGAGGGAGACGGGGGCCGTCGTCGCACCGGCGGCGATGGCTCCGTTGTGCGCTCCCGTGAGGGTCTTCACCGTGGCCCCCTTGGAGTCGAGCAGGCTCAGGGTGACGCCGTGGCCGCCGCCCGACGAGGCCA
The DNA here is from genome assembly GCF_040630715.1 of Streptomyces sp. NPDC005752. Lineage (NCBI taxonomy): Bacteria > Bacillati > Actinomycetota > Actinomycetes > Kitasatosporales > Streptomycetaceae > Streptomyces > Streptomyces sp. NPDC005752. The sequence continues at coordinate 174,411 of NZ_JBEXYB010000003.1, forward strand.
CGGAGCCCTGGTTCCTGATCGCGACCGAGAAGGTGACCGTGTCGCCGTTCGACGGGGCCGACGGTGAGGTCGAGACCGCGCCCGCCACCAGGTCCGAGCTGGAGACCGGCTTCACGACCAGCGGGGAGCCGGCGGTGAAGCGGTTGTCGGTCTCGTTCTGCTCGATGATCTCGTTCCCCGGGTCGACGACCGCGCCCAGCGTGTAGCTGCCCGCGTCGCGGGCTCCGATGGACGCGGTGACCTGGGAGGAGGAGCCCGCGGCGAGAGCGCCCACCGAGGCGGTGGCCACCTTGGAGCCGCCGAGCTCGAAGTCGAGCTTGCCGGCGGGAGAGGCGACGGCGCCGGAGTTCCGTACGGTGGCCGACAGGGTGACGGCGTCCGATTCCACCGGTGCCGCGGGTGAGGCGGCGACCCCCGTGACCTGGAGGTCGGGGTTCGGGGCCGGAGCACCCAGCACCTGGAACTCGGCGACCTGACCGGCGCCGGATCCGGAGTTGGACGTGAACTTCAGCTGGACGTCGGCCACCCGCGCGGTGACCGGGATCGTCACCGTGTTGCCCGTCGCGGGGCTGAACGCGTAGTCCTTGGCGGCGGCCAGACCCGTGAAGGAGGTGGCGTCCTGCTCACGTCCGAGCACCTGGATGTTCTGGGTGCGCGCGCCCCAGATGCTGTCGGGGTTGAGCTTGACGACGACGCTCTCGGTGTCGGCGTTGGCACCCAGCTTGACGGTCAGGGTGTTCGGGTAGCTGCCGCCTGCGCCCTCCCAGTAGGTGGTGAGCGAGTTGTCGTTGGCGTTGGCCGCGACGAACGTGTGGACCACGGAGGAGGCGGTGATCGGCTTGGAGACCGCCAGGTTGGAGGCGGCGCCCGTGGATCCGTTACGCGTCACGGTGTTGCTGGAACCGGATATGTTGCCCGCCGCGTCCCTCGCACGCACCACATAGCTGACGGTGGTGGCGGCGGACTGGGTGTCGGTGTAGGTGGTGAGATCGCCTGCGACGGTCTTGCGGAGCACGTTGTCGGCGTAGACGTCGTAGCCGGTGACGCCCTTGTTGTCGGACGAGGCCGTCCAGGTCAGCTTGATCCGGCCCGTCGACGGCTCGGTGAACGCCAGGGCCGAAGGGGCCGTGGGCGCCTGGGTGTCACCGGAGTCGCCCTCGCGGGTGACCGTGTTGCTGTTGCCGGACACGTTGCCCGCCGCGTCCTTCGCCCGGACGTGGTACGAGACACTCTCGTCGGAGGGCCGGGTGTCGGTGTACGTGGTGACGTTCCCCGCCACGGTGGTCAGCAGTCTGTTCCCGGCGTAGATGTCGTAGCCGGTGACGCCCGTGTCGTCCGACGACGCCTTCCACGTCAGCTTGACCTGTCCGGTGGCCGGTTCGGTGAACGCCAGGCCGGAGGGCGCGGTGGGCGCCTGCATGTCACCGGTCGTGGGACCGTAGACCTCCAGCTCCGACAGCTGGGCCGCGGGCTGGACGGAGTTGGCGGTGACGAGCACCCGGACGTGGCGGGTGGTGGCCGGGTCGAAGGAGATCGTCGTCGACTGGCCGCCCGCGGCGCTGAAGGCGTACGCCTTGGAAGCCGTCAGATCCTGGAACTCCGAGCCGTCGGCACTGCCCTGGATCTTCAGCGTCTGGGTCCGCTGCTCCCAGCCGTCCGGCAACCGGAGCACCACACGGTCGACCCGCACCGAGGAACCCAGATCGGCCTGGAGCCACTGCGGGAGCGCGTTGTTCCTGCTCTCCCAGTAGCTGGCGCGGTTGCCGTCGTTGCCGTGGGCGGCGACATAGGTCTCGGTGAAGCTGCTCGCGGTGAGCGTCCTGCCCGCGGCGAGGTTCACCGACGACTCCCCCGCGGCGCGGACCTCCAGCTCGGACAGCTGAGCGTTCCGCCCACCCGTGTTGGCCGTGATGTCGACCCGCACGAACCGGGTCCGCGCGGCCGGGAAGGCAATCCGCACCTCGTTGGCGGATCCGGGGCCGAAGGTGTACGCGGCGGAGGTCCTGAGGGTGGAGAAGCTGGTGCCGTCGGCGCTTCCCTGGAGCGAGAGGGTCTGCTGCCTGCTCTCCCAGCCCGCGGGAAGCCTCAGCCTCACCTCGTCGACCCGGGCGGTGGAGCCGAGGTCGGTCTGCACCCACTGCGGCAGCTCGTCCCCCGCTCCCTCCCAGTACGTGCCCTGGTTGCCGTCCGTCACGTTGCGGGCGGCGTACTCCCCGTGGGCGCTGCTCGCCGTCGCGGTCCGGCCGACGGCGATGTTGGGGCCGTCGGCCGCCGAGGCGGTGAGCGACGGCCATCCGATCATCAGAAGACTGGTCGTGACCACGGCGGAAAGGGCTCGCCATCTCCAGCGTTGGGCTCTCATAGGTCCCCGATCCTGGGCCTCGGCGCGGCAAGCGCCGAGGACACGGCTCTGTCGGTGCAGCCCTGTGGCACAGCATTCTGCGCACGTCGGGCTGAGATTTGCGCTTGGCCGTCAGAGAGTTGCAGAGAAGATGGAGAGCGTCCACGGTTCCGACAGAAACCGGAACACGACTGAGTGAAACGAGAGAGACGCAAGAAGGCCGCCGGGGAGGCCTTTCGGCACGGAAGGCCGCCCGGCACCGCACCCACGAAGGTGTCGTCACGTGACGCAAGAATTTTGCGTACCGTTGCAAGCGGCCGGAAAGCACCTGCTCCACGGCACGACGAAGAGCGGGGCCCGCAGAACGCGGGCCCCGCTCCGACGAAACCGACCGGGTCAGAGACCGCCGGTGTACAGGAGCCGGTCGGGCGAACCGGAGCCGAGACCCGTCAGGACGTCGGGGGTCGCCTCCCCGGCGAGCCAGTCCGCGACCTCCTGCGGTGCCGCGTCAGGGTTCTGCTCCTTGTAGAGGGCAGCGGCACCGGCGACGTGCGGACTGGCCATGGAGGTTCCGCTCAGCGTCGTGGAGCCGCCACCGAGATGCGCGGACACGATGTCCACACCGGGGGCGTACAGCGACACGCAGGTGCCCCAGTTGCTGAACGCGGCCTGCCGGTCCTGGTCGTCACTGGCCCCTGCGGCAAGCACGCCGTCGGCGCGCGCCGGGGAGACGTCACAGGCGTCCTGGTCCTCGTTGCCCGCCGCGACCACGGGCAGGGTGCCCTCCGCCGCGAGCGCGTCGAACGCGTCGTCGACCGCCGATGACGCGGGCCCGCCGAGGGAGGCGTTGACCACGGCCGGCTGCTCGGCGTTCTGAGCGATCCAGTCGAGGCCGGCGATGATCCCGGCCCACGTGCCCGAACCCTCGCAGTTGAGCACCCGCACCGGCACGAGGGATGCGGCGGGGGCGACACCGTACGTCACGCCCGCCACGGTTCCGGCCACATGCGTCCCGTGACCGTTGCAGTCCTCACCGTCGCGGCCGTCACCGATCGCGTCGTATCCGGCGCCCACCCGGCCCCCGAACTCGCTGTGGGCGGATTCGATGCCGGTGTCGAGGATGTAGGCGGTCACCCCCTGGCCCGTGCCGTCCACGTCATACGTGCCGTCCAGTGGCAGATTCCGCTGGTCGATGCGGTCCTGACCCCAACTCCCGGCCACGGCACGCTTCCCCGCCGACCCGGCGGCGGGCGGGGAGACGGAGGCCTCACTGTTCTCCTCGACGGCCTGGACCCCCGCCGCACCGCGCACCTGGTCCAGCTGCGCGGAGGTGAGCGAGGCCGCGAAGCCGTGCAGGACCTTGCTGTACGTGAAGAGCGTACTGACCCCGAGCTGCTCGGCCATGGCGGCCGGCTTCTGCTCGGGGGCGAGGGTGACGATGTACTGACCGGGCACGGCCCGGGCCGACTTCTGCACCGGCACAAGAGTTTCGCCGGTGTCGGCCGTGGCCGTGGTGGTGCCGATCAGGGGGGCGATCAGCAGCAGGGCGGCCGGTGCCCAGTGGGCGCGCAGGCGCATGCGTTCTCCCTTGAGACGGAGGAGCGGGTCGCGGACCCGTCAGGTCCGCGACGTGCGAACACCTGACCTTTCGTCCACATCCCCGGCGGGCCTGAGCCGCGTCAGCCGGACAGCGCAACGATCGGTACCCGGCACAGGCCCATTCGGCCCAAGTCGTGAAAGGTTTCAACCCCGCCTGCGGGGACGGTAGACCCGCTTCGACAACGGCGTCAATGCCTCGCACCGCAGGCTTGCGAATGGCTTGCCGGAAAGAGCCCATCACGACAGAAACCTTGACAGGGACTGGTCACAACTCTAGCTTCACGAGAACTGAAACGATTCACCCCCACGTCGTTACGGAGCCGCGTTGTGATCAGCAGAAGACGACTGCTCAGCACCACCGCCGCCGGCGCCGCGCTCGCCGCGGTGTCCGCTCCCGCCTCCGCCGCGACCCGCCCGGTGCAGTCGGCAGCGGCAGGGGCCCGCGTCACCGGGCCGACCGTCGAGTACGTACACCGTCCGCTGGGCCTGGACACCCCACGTCCACGGCTGAGCTGGCCCGTAGCGTCGGACAGTCCCGGCACGGCCCAGGCCGCCTACCAGGTGCGTGTGGCCACGGCAGCCGGCGGCCTCGGGAACCCGGACGTCTGGGACAGCGGAAAGATCGAGTCCGCGCAGTCCGTCCTGGTTCCGTACGCGGGGCCCGCGCTGGTCTCCCGCACACGCTACTTCTGGTCCGTGCGGGTCTGGGCCACGGACGGACGGGCGTCCGCGTGGAGCGAGCCGTCCTGGTGGGAGACCGGGCTGCTGGAGGCATCGGACTGGTCGGCGGGATGGATCAAGGCCCCCTCGGCACTGACCGGCACGCCCGCCCTGGACGACGCCTCGTGGATATGGTTCCCCGAAGGTGATCCCACCGTCGAGGCGCCTGCCGCCACTCGGTGGTTCCGCGGCCGGGTGGACGTCCCGGAGGACGTCACACGGGCCCGCCTGGTCATGAGCGCCGACGACGGGTTCACCGCCCGGGTGAACGGCGCGCGGGTGGCACACACGGAGGCTGACGGCCCGGCCGAGAACTGGAAGCGCCCCGTCCTCGTGGATGTGACGGACCGTCTCTCCCCCGGCACCCAGGTGATCGCCGTTTCGGCGACCAATGCCGTCGCCGGTCCGGCCGGGCTCCTCGGAGCGCTGGAGCTGACGACCGCGGACGGTACGACCACCGTCGTCACCGGCGCCGGCTGGCGGACCACCGACACGGAACCCCCGGAAGACTGGCATTCAGCCGCCTACGACGACACCGCCTGGCCCGCCGCGAAGGTGCTGGCCCGGTGGGGCTCCGGCCCCTGGGGCAAGGTGGTCACGGCGTACTCCCCCGCGACCCAGCTGCGCCGGGAGTTCCGGCTGGGCCGCAAACGCGTAGCGCGGGCCAGGCTGTACTCGACGGCCCTCGGCCTGTACGAGGTGTTCCTCAACGGCAAGCGCGTCGGCGAGGACCGGCTGGCCCCGGGCTGGACCGACTACGACAAACGGGTCCAGTACCAGACGTACGACGTGACCGGTCTGCTGGCGCCGGGCGGGAACGCACTCGGGATCACGCTGGCGTCCGGCTGGTACGCGGGGAACATCGCCTGGTTCGGACCGCATCAGTACGGCGAACAGCCCGCCGCTTTGGCCCAGTTGGAGGTGACCTACTCCGACGGTTCGACCGAGCGCGTGGTGTCGGGGGCCGACTGGCGGGCGGCGTCCGGGCCGGTCACCTCGGCGGATCTCATGGCCGGTGAGGACTACGACGCCCGGCTGGAGACCGACGGGTGGACACGCGGCGGCTTCGACGCGTCCGGCTGGCTCACGGCCGACCGCGTGGACGGGGTCAAGGCGGAGCTCGTTGCCGAAGTGGACGGCGCCTGCCGTGTCGAGCGCGAGCTGACGGTCCGCGAGGTGACCGAACCGGAGCCCGGTGTGTTCGTGTTCGACCTCGGCCAGAACATGGTGGGCACCGCGCGCCTCACGGTGTCCGGACCGGCCGGGACGACGGTGCGGCTGCGGCACGCCGAGGTACTCGATCCGGACGGCACCATCTACACGGACAATCTGCGCACGGCCCGCGCGACGGACACGTACACGCTCCGGGGCGGCGGCCGCGAGACCTACGAGCCCCGCTTCACGTTCCACGGGTTCCGCTACGTCGAGGTGACGGGTTACCCGGGCACGCCGGGACCCGACGCGATCGTGGGCCGGGTCATCCATACCTCGGCGCCCTTCACCATGGACTTCACGACCGATGTCCCCATGCTCAACCAGTTGCACAGCAACATCACGTGGGGGCAGCGCGGCAACTTCCTCTCCGTCCCGACGGACACCCCGGCGCGTGACGAGCGCCTCGGATGGACCGGTGACATCAACGTCTTCGCGCCCACCGCCGCGTACACGATGGAGTCGGCGCGCTTCCTCACCAAGTGGCTGTACGACCTGCGCGACGCCCAGACCCCCGATGGCGCCTTCACGCACGTCGCACCCGACCTGCCGAACGTGGGTCACGGCGCGGCCGGCTGGGGGGATGCCGGAGTGACCGTGCCGTGGGCCCTCTACCAGGCGTACGGCGATGTCCGGGTACTGGAGCAGTCCTGGACCCCGATGCTCGACTGGCTGGAGTACCTGGAAGCCCACAGCACCGGGCTGCTGCGCCCGGCCGACGGGTTCGGCGACTGGCTCAACATCGAGGACGAGACGCCCAAGGACGTCATCGCCACGGCCTACTTCGCCCACAGCGCCGATCTCGTGGCGCGGACGGCCGAGGTCCTGGGCAAGGACCCCGGGCCGTACCGCACGCTCTTCGGCCGGGTGCGCGACGCCTTCCGCGGTGCGTACGTCTCGGCGGGCGGACGGGTGAAGGGCGATACGCAGACGGCCTATGTGCTGGCCCTGTCCATGGACCTGCTGGAACAGGACGACCGCGGGCCGGCGGCGGACCGCCTGGTGGCGCTCATCGAGGCGAAGGACTGGCATCTGTCGACGGGGTTCCTCGGCACACCACGGCTGCTGCCCGTGCTGACGGACACCGGACACACGGATGTCGCCTACCGGCTGCTGCTGCGGCGGACGTTCCCGAGCTGGGGCTATCAGATCGACCGCGGGGCCACCACGATGTGGGAACGCTGGGACTCGGTCAGGCCCGACGGCAGCTTCCAGGACGCGGGGATGAACTCCTTCAACCACTACGCGTACGGCTCGGTCGGGGAATGGATGTACGCGAACATCGCGGGCATCGCCCCGGGCGCCCCCGGGTTCCGGAAGGTCGTCGTGCGGCCGCGGCCGGGCGGCGGGGTGACACAGGCCGAGGGCCGGTTCGACTCGCGCTACGGGCCCGTCTCCACCCGCTGGAAGAAAGACGCGGACGGCTTCGCGCTCAGGGTCGCACTGCCCCCGAACACGACCGCCGAGGTCTGGGTGCCGGGCGGTGACGAGCGGAGTTCCGGCCGGGGCCCTGCGGCCTTCCTGCGGCAGGACGACGGGTACGCGGTCTTCACCGTCGGGTCGGGCACCCACCGGTTCACGGCCTCCGCCTGACATGTACGACCCAGGTGCTCCGGGGGACCTCCCGTCCCCCGGAGCGCTGCGCGGCCGGCTACCCGATCGCCCCGGGAACGGCGGTGCGAGCGAAGGGCGTGGCCCCGGACGCCACGCGGAGCACGGCGACCCCACGCGGCGGAAGGACCAGACCGCCCCCGGTGGCCGGCGAGGGCCCTGTGAGAACCTCTCCGTCGACCGCGTCGAACGCGACGGGCTCGTCCGTGCGGTTGACGAGGAACCAGTAGGCCTGCGAGCCGTCGGTCCGTACGGTCAGCTCCACCTGCCCCCGCACAGCTGCGGGCAGTTCGCTGAGCACGCCGGCGCCGGACAGCAGGGACCCGAGCACGTCGGGCAGCCCGTGGCTGCCCAGCCGGGTGGAGACGTAGGCGGCCGAGCCACCCTCCGCCAGGGCACGCCGGGTGACCGCGGGGCGCCCTGCCTGGTCCCCGTCCTCGTAACGTGCGAGCACCGCGACCTCGGGATCGGTCAGGTCGATCCGGTCGGTCCACAGCGTGCCGGTCAGGCCGTTGTCGAGCCGTACCTCCACGTCCTCCAGCAGGGGGCCGAACTCCTCGATGCGGATGCCCAGCAGATCCCGCAGCGCTCCGGGGTATCCGCCGAGGTGGACATGGTCGTTCTCGTCGACGACACCCGAGTAGTAGGTGGTGGCGAGATGACCGCCGCCGCGCACGTAGGCGTCCAGCCGGCCGGCGAGGGCCAGGGGGACGACGTTGAGGATCGGGGCCGCGACGAAGTCGTAGCCGGTGAGGTCGGTCGCGGTCGTGACGACGTCCACCCGGACGCCGAGGGCCAGGAAGGCCGAGTACCAGTCGAGCGCCTCCTGCCGGTAGCGCAGCAGGGAGGACGGCTGGGAGTCGCGTTCGACGGCCCACCAGGATTCCCAGTCGTACACCAGTGCCGCGCGAGCCGGCTGCCGCACGGAGCCGGTCACCGGGGTGAGCGTCTCCAGCGTGCGCCCGAGGGCCGTCACCGCACGGAACAGCTCGCTGTCCGGGCCGGCGTGGGGCACCATCGCGGAGTGGTGCTTCTCGGCGCCCGCCGCCGACTGGCGCCATTGGAAGAAGCAGACCGCGTCGGCTCCGTGGGCGACGTGGACGAGCGAGTCGCGGGCGAGTTCACCCTCGCGCTTGGCGACGTTGACGGGCTGCCAGTTGACCGCGCTCGTCGAGTGCTCCATGAGGAACCACGGCTTGCCCTGAGCGATGGAGTGCGTGAGGGCGGCGGAGAAGGAGAGCTCGTCGAGGCGCTGAGGACCGGGGTGGGCGTAGTGGTCGTTGGAGACGAAGTCGATCTCCTGCGCCCAGTCGGGGTAGTTCATGCCCTTGGTGTCCCCCATCACCATGAAGTTGGTGGTGACGGGGATCTGGGGGGTGATGCGACGCAGGACCTCACGTTCGGCCCGGAGGTAGTCCTTCAGCGCGTCGGAGGAGAAGCGCTTGAAGTCGAGCTGCTGGGTCGGATTGGCGTGGCTCGCGGCCAGTCGCGGCGGCTGGATCTGTGCCCAGTCCCCGTAGTACTGCGACCAGAAGGACGTCGCCCAGGCCCGGTTGAGCTCGTCCAGGGTGCCGTAGCGGCTGCGCAGCCAGTCGCGGAAGGCCTGGGCGGCGTCGTCGGAGTAGTCGTAGATGTTGTGGCAGCCGAGCTCGTTGGAGATGTGCCAGGCGACCACGGCGGGGTGGTCCGCGTAGCGGGTGGCCATGACCTCGACCAGTTTCAGCGCGTATCCGCGGAAGACGGGCGAGGTGGGCCGCCAGTGCTGTCGCGCGCCCTGGGAGAGGGTCTCACCGGTGCGGGTGACCGGAAGGATCTCGGGGTGCAGGGTCGTGAGCCAGGGCGGCGGCGAGGCGGTGGCGGTGGCGAGGTCCACCGCGATCCCGTTGTCGTGCAGCAGATCGAGCACCTCGTCCAGCCAGGCGAAGTCCCAGCGGTCCTCGGCCGGTTGCAGGCGTGCCCAGGAGAAGATGGCGACGGAGACGATGGTGACCCCGGCCTCGCGCATCAGCCGGACGTCTTCCTTCCACACCTCGCGCGGCCACTGCTCCGGGTTGTAGTCGGCCCCGTAGGCGAAGCTCGTGGGGCGGTCGTCGGAGGGCGGGCGCAGCCAGTGGCGCTCGGACGCGGGGGTCATGATGATCCTCTCGGATACGAGGTGCGAGTACGGCATGGGGCGGCCGCCCGTCGGACGGGCGACCGCCCCATGCCGGTTCAGCGGCGGGACGTCACTTGTTGACGCTGAAGCCCTGATCGTTGCCGTAGGTGACGGCGGCCTTCTGCCACTCCTTCAGGCCGTCGGCCAGCTTGGTGTCGGAGACGTACGCCTTGCCGACGGAGTCGTTGAAGATGGAGTTCGCGTACACCTGGAAAGGCAGGTAGGACCAGTCCTCCGGCACCTGGGTGGCGGAGCGGGCGAAGATCTCGTTCGCCTTCTGGCCACCGAAGTACGGGAAGGTGGTCTCGAGGAACGACGGGGAGGACAGGTCGGCCGTGGTGGCGGGGAAGGCGCCGGCCTCGATACGGGCCTGCACGCCGTCCGAGTGGTTCGCGTACTCGTTGAAGGCGTACGCGAGGTCCTTGTTCTTGCCGGCCTTCATCACCGCGAGAGAGCTGCCGCCGTTCTCGGAGCTGACCTCACCGCCCTTCTCCCACTGCGGGAGCGCGGCCGCGCGCCAGTCACCCGAGGCCGACTCGACACCCGAGACGAAGTTGGCGGGCATCCAGGCGCCGGTGGCGAGGGTGGCGATGGTGCCGTCCGAGAGGCCCTTGTACCACTCGTCGCTCCAGGAGGTGACGGGAGCCAGGAGCTTCTCGTCGATGAGCTTCTGCCAGACCTCGGTGAAAGCGGTGACGCCCTTGTCTGCGGTGAGGTCCACCGTCACGTCGGTGTCACGGGTCTTGAAGGGGGTCCCGCCGGCCTGCCAGATCATGCTGGTCGTGAACCCGGCGTCACCGGTGTCGTTGGTGATGTAGGACTTCGGGTCCGCGGCGTGCAGGGCGCGGGCCGCCTCGAGGTACTCGTCCCAGGTGGTCGGCGTGGCGATCTGGTGCTTGTCCAGCACCTTCTTGTTGTAGAAGAGCGCCATCGGGCCGGAGTCCATGGGAAGGGCGTAGACGGCGTCGTCGACGGTGACCGAGTTCCACGGTCCCGGCGAGTAGTCGTTCTTGAACTCTCCGGCGCCGTAGCGGCTGAGGTCCTCGAGGGACTTGCCGAGGGCGAACTGCCCCAGGGCGTAGTACTCGACCTGCGCGACGTCCGGTACTCCGGATCCGGCCTGTACGGCGTTCTGCAGGGCGGTGTACTGGTCGTTGCCGGTACCGGCGTTGACCAGCTTCACCTTGACCTTGGGGTACTGCTTCTGGAAGTCGCTGACCACCTTCTTCAGCGTCGGCTCCCACGCCCACACGGTGATGGAACCGCCCTCCTTGAGGGCCGCCCGGAGATCACTTCCCCTTACGGTCTTTCCCGATGCGGCGTCGTCGTCGGAGGACCCGCACGCGGTGAGGCTCAGCGCGGCCGCGCACAGCAGGCCGACGCCACGCATCGCGCGTCTGGTCATGGTTCTCATAATTGCTTCACTCCGTTGTGGTGAGGGTGGTGCAGGAACCGTGGAACGTCCGCACGGGGGTGCGGGGCTGGAGGGGGGTGGGACGCCGCGTCGGCCGGGGGCCGGGAGGAACGCGCCCCGGTTCGCGGGGATCCGGTGGCCGGCCGGGCCGTGAAGCGGGTCACCCCTTGACGCTGCCCGCCGCCAGTCCTGACTGCCAGTAGCGCTGGAGCAGCAGGAAGGCGATGATCAACGGCACGATCGTCAGCAGTGAGCCCGTGATGACCAGGTTGAAGACCGGCTGGCCGCCGGCGGTGGACGCCTGCTCGTTCCAGGCGTTCAGGCCCAGGGTCAGCGGGTACCAGTCCGGGTTCTTGATCATGATCAGCGGCAGGAAGTAGTTGTTCCAGGTCTGCACCATGGTGAACAGCAGAACCGTCACGATGCCCGGGGTCAGCAGCGGGAGCGCGACGCGGAAGAAGGTCCGCAGCTCGCCGGAGCCGTCCATCCTGGCCGCTTCCAGGAGCTCGGTGGGGACGGCCTCGGCGGCGAACACCCACATGAGGTAGAGACCGAACGGTGAGATCAGGGACGGGATGATGACGGCCCACGGGGTGTTGGTGAGACCCATTTTGCTGAACATGAGGAAGGTGGGGACGGCCAGCGCGGTGGCCGGCACGGCCACCGCCCCGATGACGGTGGCGAAGACGGCGCGCTTGCCCGCGAAGTCGAACTTGGCCAGGCCGTAGCCGCCGAGCACCGCGAGGAAGGTGGCCCCGCCTGCGCCCGCGACCACGTACAGCAGGGTGTTGAGGAACCAGCGGACGAAGATGCCGTCGTCGTAGGTGAGCGTCTGCGAGATGTTGTCCCAGAGGGCGAAGTCACCGCTGAACCAGAGACCGAAGGAGCCGAGGAGGCTCTTCTGCGTCTTGGTGGCGTTGATGACGAGCCAGGCCAGCGGCATGAGCGCGTAGAGGGCGGTCAGGCCCATGAGGACCGTGAGCACCATGCTGCGTCGGGGCCCGCCGGCGGTGTGCCGTCTGCGCGTGGCGCGGCGGGGCGCCGAGGCGCGATGAGTGGTTCGCCGGGGCGTCTGCTCGGCGGTGAAGGAAGGGGCGCTCATCGTTCACGCCTCCTTTCGCATGCCGCGCAGCTGGACCGCGTAGGCGATGATCATCGTGACGATTCCCATGACGAGGGAGACCGTGGCCGCGTAGTTCTGCTGCCGGCCCGAGAAGGACAGCGTGAACGTGTAGAAGTTGGGCGTGAAGTACGTGGTGATCGCGTTGGGCGCCAGGTCCTGCAGGATGCTGGGCTCGTTGAACAGCTGGAAGCTGCCGATCACCGAGAAGATCGTCGCGATCACCAGCGCGCCGCGGATCGCGGGGATCTTGACGGCGGTGATGATCCGCCACTGTCCCGCGCCGTCGATCTCGGCGGCCTCGTAGAGGGACTTGGGGACGACACGCAGCGCCGAGTAGAAGATCAGCATGTTGTAGCCGATGAACTCCCAGGTGACGATGTTGCCGATACTGGCCAGCACCAGGGAGGGGGACAGCGGGTCCGGCAGTGTCACACCGAAGGCGTCGTTGAAATTCCCGACCAGGCCGAAGCGGGTGCCGTAGATGAAGCCCCACATCAGTGTGGCGACCACGGCGGGTACGGCGTACGGCAGGAAGACTGCGATCCGGAAGAAGCTCTTTCCGTAGATCCTGCCGCTGTCGAGGGCCAGGGCCACGAGCAGGGCGAGCCCGAGCATGATGGGCACCTGCACCAGGAGGAAGAGAGTCACCCGGCCGACGGCTGCCCAGAACTGTTCGTCCTCGAAGGCCCGTTGGAAGTTGTCCAGGCCGACGAACGACGTACCGCCGATCAACTGGTCCCTGAAGAAGCTCAGATACAGCGAGTAGGCGATCGGGGCCAGGAAGACCAGGGCGAACACGGCCATGAACGGTCCTACGAAGACCCAGCCGATCCGCCCGCGCCGGCTGCGGGAGCCTCTGGCCGGTGGGCGACGTCCGGTCGTGATCGGCGTAACGGCCGTCATGGGTACTCCTGTTGATCCGGCGTTGAGCATGGCCCCGGCCGGATGGTGACACCGGACATCGTGGAGGCACTGTGCTTGAGAAGACCGATGTTTACGTAAACATTTCTCGGTGAGAGGATGTTCACACGCTCTCCTCCTTACGGTCAAGGCCGGACTCTCATTCACTCGTTCGGGTTTGGGTGATCTCACCACCACCGGTCCGGCCGTCTGGTAAAGGGCGTCACGACGGCACGGCTCGCGCGGTCGGCGCCGGGCAACCGGGGATGGTAGAAATGCCGGTGGCCCGAGCCCTCAGTCCCACGCGATGCGAGCCGGACGCGAAGCGGCCGTAGGAAGCGTCCCCACCGGGTGGTCACCAGGACGCACGCGGCGGAAGACCGCCCACGGCCACAAGAGCACCCCCCACACGGTGAAAGGCTCACTCGACGACGACGGAGGCAGACGGGTGCAGGGACAGGAACGAGCCATGGACAGGCCGCCTCGCAAGGAGGCCTCCATGGCCGACGTCGCGCGCTTGGCCGGGGTCTCCTCGCAGACGGTCTCCCGTGTGTCCAACGGTCACCCCATGGTGTCCGAGGACACCCGCGAACGTGTTCTCGCCGCCATGAAGGAGCTCAACTACCGGCCCAACAGTGCCGCGCGCGCCCTCAAGAGCGGGAGGTTCCGCACGCTGGGCGTCATCCTGTTCACACTGGCCACCACGGGTAACGTCCGGACGCTGGAGGCCATTTCCGCCTCCGCGGCCGACGAGGGCTACGCCATCACCCTGCTGCCCGTCGCCACACCCACCAGCACGGACGTCAGGGGAGCGGTCACCGTGCTCGGCGAACAGGTCGTGGACGGCATCATCGTGATCATGGAAGTCCGCCTGCTGGACGCCGCCATCTCACTGCCGCCGCACACGCATGTCGTGGTGGCCGACTCCGACGCGGGCGACCGGTACAGCGTCGTGGACACCGACCAGTCCGGGGGTTCCGAGGCAGCCGTGCGGCATCTGCTCGACCTCGGACACCGCACCGTGGTGCATGTGGCCGGTCCGTCGGAGTCGTTCGCCGCGCAGCGCCGCGCCCATGCCTGGCGTAAGACCCTCGAGGAGGCGGGACGCCCGGTCCCCACCCCGGTGGCCGGCGACTGGTCGGCGGCGTCCGGATACGCGGCGGGTCTCGACCTGGCGGCGGACCCCACGTGCACCGCGATCTTCGCGGCCAACGACCAGATGGCGCTGGGTGTCCTGAGGGCCCTGCACGAGAGGGGCAGGCGCGTGCCCGAGGACGTCAGCGTGGTGGGGTTCGACGACATCGCCGACTCCGCCTCCTTCCTTCCGCCGCTCACCACCGTCCACCAGGACTTCGCCGAGATCGGGCGGCTGTGCGTGGACGGAGTGCTCCGGCAGATCCGCAACGAGACGACGGAACGCGGTACCACCCTGGTCCCGACACGCCTGGTCGTCCGAGCCAGTACGGCCCCGCCGCCGCGGAGGTGAACGCGTGCCCTCGCGCGCCGGGCGGCCCCCGCGGGCCACGAACAGTCCGGCTGGACCCACCGTGCACGCCGTGACCTCGCCACGGAGAGGGTCCGTCCCGCTCCGTGACCTCGCCAAGGAGAGGGGCGGACGTCGTGACGGCCGAGGCCGACAGGACGGGCACCACTGGCGGAACCCTCCGGCCGCTGCCGCCTCGTCCCGGACGGGCCCTGTCGTCTCAGTTTCTGCGGCGTGCGGCCCAGACGGTGCGTTCGGTGCGAACCACGAGGTCGGTGCGGCGCAGAATGCTGTGGGGGCTGTCCACGTCGAGGAGCCGGTCGAGGGCGGCGAGGTCTTTGGGTACGAGCGATCCGGCGGCGGCACCGCGGATGCGCTGCAGACTGCCCAGGGCGTAGCGGCCGAGCGCCTCGGTCGGTGAATCCTGGATGTCCACCGTGATGGTGCGTTCCCCTTGGCGTGCGAATCCGGCGGCGGTGAGCATCGGCCCCCAGTCGGCACCGCGGTGGGGTACGTGTTCGGCGTGCAGACGGTCCGTCGCGGCGTGGCAGCGCTCCTCCAGACCGGGCCGCTCCTCGGGGGCGTTCTCGGGCAGGAAGCGGGGGAAGCCGGCCAGCTCGACGACGGCGAACAGCCCCCCGGGCTCGAGTACGTCGTGGACGTGCCGCAGCGCGCGGTCCGGGGCGGCCAGGTGGTGCATCGAAGCAGAGGCCCAGATGAGGTCCGGGGCGCCGAGGTCGGGCCAGTCCCTGGAGTCGAGGTCGGCCTGAACGGTGCGCACTCGGTCCCGCACTCCCGCGACGTGCGCCTTCTGCCGCAGGCGCTCCAGGTGCTCGGCCGAGGAGTCGACGGCGGTGACGCGCGCCTCCGGGAAGCGGGCCAGGAGGGCGAAGGTCCCGGCTCCCGTCCCGCAGCCCAGGTCCACGATCTCGTCCGGGGCCGCCTCGACGGGAAGCCATGCGGTGATCGCGGCGATGTGTTCGGCGAGGACTTCGGCGTCCAGGTCGAGGATTTCGGCCTCGACGCCGGCGTCGGCGACGCGCTGAGTGCCGTGGTGCGTGCCGTGGCCGGGAGTGTGCGGGTGCGTGTGTGTCATGCCCCCACGCTAGGACGGCCTTGCGCATACGGCACGATCATTTGCGTGTTCCGCAAGAAATTGACCGCCTCCGGTGCCGCACACGCAATTCGCCTGGAGCGGGAGGTCACCCGCGGGGGCCGTCCGGCTCGAAGGACCCGCCGGCGTCCTTGCTTCCGCCGTCGCGCTGATGTCCGCGCCGGGCGTCACGGTCGAAGATTCCGAGGACCTCACAGGGTCCGCCCTCGGCCCCGAGGGCGTGCGGCAGCATGGTGGGGAACTCCGCAGCCTGGTTGGTCTCGATGCGGAAGCGTCGGTGGCCCAGCATGAGGATCGCGGTGCCGGACAGCACGACGAGCCATTCGTGGCCGGGGTGGGCACGCATCCGCGCGGGGTTGTCGGGCGGCGGCTCGGTCATCCGCTGGCGCACAACGGTCATGCCGGGGTCCGACTTGACCGGCCAGCGCATCCGTCCGTGCGCGCCGTCCACGACCGGGCTGGTGACGACGTCGTCGGGGGCCGCCTCCACCAGCTGGTCCAGGGACGTGTCGAGGGCGCGGGCGAGGACGACCAGCTGATCGAGTGCGAGCCGGCGCTGACCGTTCTCGATGCGGGAGAGGGTGGACTGACTGACGTTGGCGCGGGTGGCCAGCTCCTCCAGGGACCAGCCCTGTGCCACCCGCAGGGCGCGGATCCGCTTGCGCACCAGACCGTCCAACTCGTCGGCTCCTTGCGTCATGGGCAGCATCGTATGCCTTCTGCGCATCCCCGGTGCGGGGAGAGGCCGCGGGCGACGCGGGCAGTGGCGTGCGCATCCCCTTTACGGACCTGTCATGCACCGGTAACTTCCTGCCTGAAAGAGATTGCAGAAAGGTTCTGACAGAAGTTGCTGTCAGTGCGCACTGCTCGCCCGAACCCCGAGGCGCGTCCGGGTTCTCCGGCGGGATCCTCGCAGCCGCTCACGGAGCGGCTGCGCTGTCGGCAGCCGCGGCCCACCCGCCCGTGGCCCTCCCCTGGAGACAGACGAATGAGACGCTCCCCTGTCCGGCTGCTCGGACGCCCAGCCGCGGCGGCCGTCGCGGCGACGGTGATGCTGGGCCTCCTGACCCCGGCACCCGGCCCCTCCGCCCCGGGGGCGGCCGTGCCCGCGGCCTCCTCGGAGTCGACCGCCACCGTCTTCTACTACACGAAGACCAAGAACTGGTCCGCCTACCGGCTGCACTACGCCCCCGACGGGGGATCGTGGACCACCTCGCCAGGTGTGGCCATGGAAGCAGCATGCACGGACTGGGTGAAACAGACCGTCCCCCTCCGGAACGCGTCCGGCATGGCCGCGACGTTCAACAACGGTTCCGGTGTCTGGGACAACAACGCCGGAAAGAACTACGCCTTGGGCACAGGCGACGTAGCCGTGAAGGACGGGGTGGTGGCCCACAGCGACCCCTGCCCGGAGACCGGTACGGAGCCCGGGGAGGCCCACAGCGCCTCGGTCTACTACTCGACCGCCACCGTCGGCTGGACGACCACCAATCTCCACTACCAGCCGGCGGGAGGCGCCTGGACGACCGTCCCCGGGGTGGGCATGGAAAGTGCCTGCACCGGCTGGGTGAGGAGGACGGTGGACCTCGGCACGGCCACATCGATGCAAGCCACCTTCAACAACGGCAACGGGGTGTGGGACAACAACAACGGCGGCAACTACACCGTCCCCGCCGGCCTCACCACGGTGAAGGACAAGAAGGTCACGGCGGGCGCCGAGGATCCCTGTGCCGCCGAGACCCCGGACACCCGGGCCCCCACCGCCCCGACGGAGGTGTCCGCGAGCGCGGACGGATGGTCGGTCGTGCTGACCTGGGCCCCGTCGACGGACGACCGGGGCGTGACGAAGTACCAGGTCACCCGGACCGGAGGCACCAAGGGCACGCTGGTCGCCGACGTCGGCTCCACGGTGTTCTCGGACACCGGCCTGGAGGCGAGGACGGACTACAGCTACACCGTCAGGGCCGCCGACGCCGCGGGGAACGTCTCGGCGGCCTCCGCCGCGGCGACCGCGACCACCGGGGAGAAGCCGACGGCCCCGGCGACCGGGAAGCCGCTCGGGACCGATCCGCGGAAGGACCCGATCTACTTCGTGCTCACCGCGCGCTTCAACGACGGTGACACCGCGAACGACCGGGGCGGCAGCCAGCACGTCACGTCGGGCAACGCGGCCAACGACGACCCGATGTTCCGCGGCGACTTCAAGGGTCTCGTCGACAAGCTCGACTACATCAAGGGCCTCGGCATGTCGGCCGTCTGGATCACCCCCGTCGTCCTGAACCGGTCCGACTACGACTACCACGGCTATCACGGCTACGACTTCTACGAGGTCGACTCCCGGCTCGAGTCCGCCGGCGCCTCGTACCAGGACCTGATCGACGCGGCCCACGCCAAGGGCATGAAGATCTACCAGGACGTCGTCTACAACCACTCCTCACGCTGGGGCGCGAAGGGCCTGTTCACCCCGAAGACGTACGGGGTCCGCGACACCCAGTGGAGCTGGTACTACGACGAGAAGAACGACGGCTTCGAGTACGACGGTCTGACCGTCGAGACCAAGTCCGGGAAGTCGTACTACAACGGTGACCTGTGGTCCACGGCCGAGCCTTCGGGAAACACCTGTGTCAACTGGGGCACCCCCACCCAGTACACCTCGCCGGAGGGCTACCGGATCTACAACTGCCAGTGGCCGAACCCGACATCGGGGATGTTCCCCAAGGCTTATTACCACAACTGCTGGATCGGCAACTGGGAGGGCGAGGACTCCCGTTCCTGCTGGCTGCACGACGACCTCGCCGACTTCAACACCGAGAGCGCGCCCGTGCAGAACTATCTGATCGGCGCCTACGACAAGTACATCGACATGGGGGTCGACGGCTTCCGCGTCGACACCGCCGTGCACATCCCCCGCACCACCTGGAACCGCCGTTTCCTGCCGGCCATCCAGGAACGCGTCACCCAGCGGTTCGGCACCGAGGCCGCGAAGAACTTCTTCGTCTTCGGCGAGGTCGCCGCCTTCGTCAACGACAAGTGGAACCGCGGCTCGGTGAACCACTCCGCGCAGTTCTACACCTGGAAGGAGCGCAAGGAGTACAGCGCGGACGACGGGAGAGCCGCTCTGGAGATGTACGACTACGAGCAGCAGCAGGGCACGGGCTCGCAGCCGACCTCCACCAACGCCTTCCTGAACGGAAACTCCTACCACGCCCCGGACCACAGCGAGTTCTCCGGTATGAACGTCATCGACATGCGCATGCACATGAACTTCGGTGACGCGAACAACGCCTACAACAACGGCAGGGACTCCGACGACAGTTACAACGACGCCACCTACAACGTCGTGTACGTCGACAGTCACGACTACGGTCCCAACAAGAGCAGCGAACGGTACGCGGGAGGAACGGACGCCTGGGCCGAGAACATGTCGTTGATGTGGACCTTCCGGGGCATCCCCACGCTGTACTACGGCTCCGAGATCGAGTTCCAGGCCGGAAAGAAGATCGACTGCGGGCCCACCTGCCCGCTGGCGTCGACCGGCCGGGCGTACTACGGCGCCCATCTCGCCGGAGACGTCAAGGCGTCGGACTTCGGCACCGTCGACTCGGCGGCCGGGGCCGTCGCCGACACCCTGGCGAAGCCGCTGGTCAAGCACGTGCAGCGGCTCAACCTGATACGTCGTGCGGTGCCCGCCCTGCAGATGGGGCAGTACTCCACGGAGGGCATCACGGGCTCGATGGCGTACAAGCGCCGCTACACCGACGCGGCGAGCGGCACGGACAGCTTCGCTCTGGTGACGGTCTCCGGCGGCGCCACGTACACGGGTGTCCCCAACGGCACCTACAAGGACGCCGTCACCGGCGACACCGAGGTCGTGACGGGCGGCACGCTGGCCGTCGCGGCACCGGGCAAGGGCAATCTGCGGGTGTACGTCCTCGACCTCGGCGGCAGGAACGCGGCCCCGGGGAAGGTCGGGACGGCGGGTGCCTACCTGAAGTGACGCGTGACGTGGCGGGCGCGCGGCGCGCGTCCGCCACACCAGCCCGCTCTCATCCCGCCGTCCGCCCGATGCGGGGTCCGCAGAAGACGGTCCCGCGGTCCGGCGGATCGTGGAAGGGCCCGGTCGCGGCGTGCTGTCCCGGGACACAGCGCGGCCCCGCGGGGAGTCGGACTCCGCGGGGCCGGACGCTGGGGTCCTGGACGACGTCAGTCGGTCAGGGTGTCCTTGATCTTCTCCTTGGCCTGCCGGGCGTCGCCCTTGGTCTGGTCGGCGCGGCCCTCGGCGGTGAGTCGCTCGTTGCCGACGGTGCGCCCGGCGGCTTCCTTGATCTTGCCCTTGGCCTGGTCGGTCTTGGCCTGGGTCTTCTCGTCAGCAGCCATGTCACTCACACCTTGCTGTTCTCGACATCGTGGTCATCCACCGGGTGACCGTCTTCGCCCCGTTCAAACCGGTCGGTTCGCACCGAGTCCGCGGGGGACCGCGGGGAGGGGCCATGCGGTGCAGCGTCGTCGCTGCAGGAGCCGTGAGAGGCAGAGGCACGGCGGCTCGTAGGCGATGCCGCTCAGGTGCCGGTCCCACTGGCTCCGGGTGATCGGCGGACCCGCGTGGTCGCAGGCCCGGTCGACCAGTCGGGCCGTGCGCCCCCCGGGGCTGCGCACCGGGCACGTCGTGGTTCTGCGGCCTCCCGGTGACCGGGCACCGGCGGGGCCCGGCGGGTCGGTCGGCCTGCCCGTCATCAGCGGGTGGCCGCACTGCCCGGTGAGGCCGTTCCCCCCTCCTTCCGCAGCCGGACGCCCGAGGCACAGGGGATCACCGGAACGGTCCCGGACGGAAGCGTGCTGGTGCTGGGAGACAACGCGGACAGCAGCATCGACTCGAGGGACTACGGCTACGTGGCGTTGGGCGCCGTTGCGGGCAGGGTGCTCAGAGGACTTCACTCAGGCGTGGCGGGGGCTCCGAGCACGGATGCCCGTCCGCCCGCCGACGGGGCCGGCGGTACGGGGCGGTCCGTGGACACCGCTCCCCCGGCGGAGGGCGGCGTGCCGTGACGGACGTCCACCACCGCGGCCCGTAGGAGCGGGCGCGGACGGCCGGGCTGCCGTTGCCGCCAGAGCGCCGGCGGCAGCGGGAGGCAGGTGCCGCGGACACGCGGGGCAGACCGGAAGGCTGTTTCCTCCTGTGCGGCGAGGCTAGTTCCGCAGATGCGGGAAGCGCAGTTCGGTGCGGCTGCGCGCGGTGTCCCCGGGGCGCAGCACCGCGCTCGGCAGGTCCGGCCGGTTGGGTGAGTCGGGCAGGTGCTGGGTCTCCAGGCAGACCGCGCCGTGCCGTTCATGGCGGCGGCCCGTGCCGTCGGTGAAGGAGCCGTCGAGCTGGTTGGCGGTGTAGACCTGGATGCCGGGCTCCGTCGTCCACACCTCCAGGACCCGCGCCGCGTCCGGGGCGGTGAGGCGTGCGGCGCGGCGCAGGCCGCCTCCGGAGTCCCGCAGGACCCAGCAGTGGTCGTAGCCGCCCGCCGCGCGCAGTTGTCCGTCCTCGGTGCCGAGGCGTTCCCCCAGGACCTGGGGCGCGGTCAGGTCGAAGGGGGTTCCGCGGACGTCGGCCGGCGGTCCCAGGGGGATGCCGTCGTCGTCCACCGGCAGATAGGAGTCGGCGTCGACCTCCAGGCTGTGGCCGAGGACGTCGTCCTGTCCGGCCAGGTCGAAGTAGGCGTGGTTGGTGAGGTTGACGACCGTGGGGCGGTCGGTCACCGAGGCGTAGTCGACGGCCAGGGTGCCCGCCGTGTCGAGGGTGTACGTGACGGTGGCGTCCAGTGCCCCGGGGAAGCCCATGTCTCCGTCGGGGCTGTGCAGGGTGAGCCGCACGGACACGCTGTCGTCGGTCTGTTCCGAGGCCGCTTCCCAGACCTTGGCGTGGAAGCCTTCGGGCCCTCCGTGCAGGGCGTGGCCCCGGTCGTTGGCGGGGATGCGGTGCTCGGTGCCGTCCAGGACGAACCGGCCGTGCGCGATGCGGTTGGCGTAACGGCCGACGACGGCGCCGAAGTAGGGGTGTTCGGCCGTGTAGTCGTCGAGGGTCGTGAGCGACCGGACGACGGAGGCCGCGGCGCCGGTGGTGTCCGGCACGGTGAGGCGATGCAGGGAAGCACCGTAGGTCAGGACCTCGGCACGGACTCCCGTACCGCTGTCGAGGGTCCACAGGTCGGTCGTGGTTCCCCGGGAGGATCCGAACGGGGTGCGGTGCACGGTGGGGCGCGGCATCAGAGGTCCTCGGTGTGGCCGGAGTCGGGCCCGGGCGTGGTGGATTCGCGGACGACGAGGCGGTAGCCGGGGCGTGGCCGGCGCGGTTCGGCGACGGGTTCGCCCGCGAGCTGTGCGACCAGGCTGTCGACGGCGAGGCGGGCGATGGCTTCCTTGTCGGGGGCGATGGTGGTGAGCGTGATGGTGGTGTAGCGGCTCTCCTCGATGTCGTCGAAGCCGACGACGGCGATGTCGTCCGGGATCCGCAGGCCGCGTTCGGTGATGGCCCGCATCGCGCCGATGGCGATGAGGTCGTTGTACGCGAACACGGCGTCGGGCCGGTCCTCCCGGTCCAGGAGCCGCGCCATGCCGGAGGCGCCGTCCTCGCGGCCGTAGCCGTCGGTGACCACGACGAGGGATTCGTCGGGTGTGACGCCGGAAGCCGCGAGTTCCTCGCGCCAGCCCCTCAGGCGCAGGTGCGCGGGCTGGCGTTCCTGGCCGGTGCGTGATCCGAGGAAGGCGATGCGCCGGTTGCCCTGGGCGACGAGGTGGCGCACGGCCGCGCGGGCCGCCGCCACGTTGTCGATGGCGATGTGGTCGTAGGGCGCCTCGTACTCCCGCTCGCCCAGGAGGACCAGCGGCGCGGTCTCGGTGCGCGCCATGAGGTCCTCGGTCTCCAGGTGGATGGGGCTGAGGATGAGACCGTCGATCACATGGGACCGGAAGCCCTGACTGACCAGGAGCTCCTTCTCCCTGAGCCCGGCGGTGTGGTCGACCAGGACGGTGTAGTCGTGCCGGGCGGCCGCGTCGATGACCGCTCCGGCGAGCTCGGCGAAGTACGGGTTGCCGAACTCGGGGACGGCGAGGGCGATGATGCCGGTACGGCCCTTGCGCAGATGCCGGGCGGTGAGGTTCGGCCGGTAGCCGAGCTCGTCGATCGCGTGCTGCACCTTGGCGCGCATGGCGGGTGTGACGTGCTGGTAGTTGTTCACCACGTTCGACACGGTCTTGATGGACACGCCCGCCCGTTGCGCAACGTCCTTGAGGCTGACGCCCACGGCACTCCTTGGTTCGGCTCGGCTTGGCTCGGTGTCCGGCCGGGACGGGCCGGCTCGTCGTCAGGTGCTTCTGCGACTGCGCGCGAGATAGCGCTGGGCCACCACGACAACGATAAGGAAGCCGCCGCTGACCACCGACTGGTAGGAGGAGTTGAGCGAGCCGATCTGGTTGATCAGGTTCTGGATGACGGCCAGCAGCAGGACGCCCCAGAGCGTGCCGCTGATGGAACCGGCGCCTCCGACGAGGAGTGTTCCGCCGATGACGACGGCGGAGATCGCGTCGAGTTCCATGCCCACGCCGACGATGGTGACGCCGGAGGACAGCCGAGCCGCGTTGAGGGCGCCGGCGAGCCCGGCGAGCAGGCCGCTGAGCGTGTAGACGAGGATCTTCGTACGGGCGACGGGGAGGCCCATCAGGGTGGCCGCGTCGCTGCTGCCGCCCACCGCGAAGAGTGTCTGCCCGAACGACGTGCGCTGCAGGACGAGTCCGCCGGCCCCGAAGAGCACCAGGGCGATGAGGATCGGGTGGCCGAAGCCCCAGACGCTGCCTTGGCCGAGCTCGCCGAAGGCGGAGTCCTTGGGCACCAGGTAGGTGGTGGCGCCCTCGTCGGTGAGGGCGAGCAGCAGGCCGCGGGCGCCCAGCAGGGTGGCGAGGGTGACGATGAAGGGCGCCATGTTGCCACGGGCGATCAGGAGACCGTTGAGCAGGCCGATCCCGCCGCACACCACGAGGGGGAGCAGGAGGGCGGCGAGGAACCCGTACTGCGAGGCCCAGGCGGCGAGGACTCCCCCGAGGGCGAACACCGATCCGACGGACAGATCGATGCCGCCGGTGATGATGACCATCGTCATGCCGAGTGCGACCACGGCGAGGAAGGACGCCTGGATGGTCACACCGCGGGCGTTGTCCAGGGAGGCGAACGTCGGGTAGATGAACGAGGCGGCGATCACGACGGTGAGCAGGACCGCCAGGACGCCCTGGCGTTGGAGGAGTTCGGCGGCGCGCTGACGGCCGGTCTGTTCGGGCCCGGCGGCGGGGCGGGCCGCGGGCGCTTTCGTCGGCACCGGGGCAGGGGCGGCGGTGGCGTGCTTGGTTTCGTTCATCGGGACCGACGCTCCCGGGCGACGTAGACGGCGGCGATGATGATGGCCGCCTGGGCGATCTGGGCGGTGGAGTCGGGCAGGTCGTGCTTGACGAGCGTGGCACGCAGGAGCTGCATGAGCAGGGCGCCCGCGACGGTGCCGAGCACCCGGACGGAGCCCCCGTTGAGTGGGGTGCCGCCGACCACGACCGCCGTGATGGCGGAGAGTTCCATGAGCGTGCCGAGCGAGGACGGGTCGCTCGCGGTGAGCCTGGCGGTGGCGAGGATGCCGGCGAGGGCCGCGAGTACCCCGCAGATCACGTACACGCCGATGAGGACCCGTTTCACGGGCAGCCCGGCGAGCGCGGCGGCGGAGCGGTTGCCGCCGACGGCGACGACCTGCCTGCCGAAGGTGGTGCGCTGCACCAGGAACGCCACGGCGACGGCGAGGAGTCCGGCGATCCAGACGACGAGTGGGATGCCGAGGAAGGATCCGGTGCCCAGCGACAGCAGGTCGGGGTTGACGATCTGCTTGAGCTGTCCGTCGGCCATGACGAGGGCCAGTCCGCGGCCTCCGACGAAGAGGGCGAGCGTGGCCACGATGGGCTGCAGCCCGACGAGGGACACGAGGGCGCCGTTGACGGCTCCGACGACGGCTCCTGCCAGGAGGGAGACGACGAGCGCGGGTACGAGCCCGTAGCCGAGGTAGAGCGGGAGGAAGGCGGCGGCGAGCGCCATGGTCGAGCCGACCGAGAGGTCGACGCCCTCGGTGCCGATGACCAGGGCCATGCCCAGGGCGACGATGACGATGGGCGCGACCTGCACGAGCTGGGTGCGGAAGTTGTCCGCGGTCATGAAGTGTTCGGTGAACAGCGCGTTGAAGAGCAGTACCACCGCAACGGCGACGTAGACGCCGTACCGCTGGTACCAGGCGGGGTCACGTAGCCGGGCAAGCGGGCTCGCGGGCTTCGGTGGCTGGTCGCCCTTCGCGGGCGGGGCGACGGCGGTCTGGGTCATCGGGGTTCCTCCTGGGCGGCCGGTGCCGTGTCCGCCGGCTCAGGTGCGTGGTCGGCGAGCACTTCGAGCAGCCGGTCCTCTGCCACGTCGTCGCCCGACAGCTCACCGGCGACGGCTCCGCCACGCAGGACGACGATGCGGTCGGCGCCCTCGATGAGTTCCTCGATGTCGGAGGAGATGAGCAGGACGGCGAGGCCCTCGCCGGCGAGGTCGTCGATGAGGCTCTGCACCTCGGCCTTGGCTCCGACGTCGATGCCCCGGGTGGGTTCGTCGAGCAGGAGGACCTTGGGTTCCAGGCAGAGCCAGCGGGCCAGCAGTACCTTCTGCTGGTTGCCGCCGGAGAGTTCTCCGACCTTCTGCTCGGGGCTCGACGCCTTGATCCGCAGGCGCTTCATGAAGATGTCGACGATCCGGTCCTGCTTGGCCCGCGAGACGACACCGCCCCGGGAGAGACGGGGCATGGCGGCGAGCACGATGTTCTCTCGGACGGAGAGACCGGGCACGATGCCTTCGGCCTTGCGGTCCTCGGGGAGCAGACTGATGCCGGCCCGGATCGCGGCCGCCGGGGTGAGGCGCTTCAGCGTGGTGCCGTCGACGGTGAGTTCACCCGCGTCCAGTCGCAGTGCGCCGGACAGCGCCTTGGCCGTCTCGCTGCGGCCGGAGCCGAGGAGACCGCCGAGGCCGAGCACCTCTCCCGCGTACAGCGACACGGATATGTCGTGGAGCTGGAGGCGGCTGGAGAGACCGGTCGCCGTGAGTACGGGGGTGCGGGCGGCTTCGTGTCCCTCCGCGGCGAAGCTGGTGACACCGGAGCGGCGGACCTCGGAGAGGTCGCGGCCGAGCATCATCGACACGAGCTGCATCCGGTCGAGGTCGGCGAGTTCGCCGGTGTGGATGTGGCGTCCGTCGCGCAGGACGGTGACCCGGTCGCAGATCCGGTAGAGCTCGTCCATGCGGTGGCTGACGTAGAGGACGGCGATGCCCTTGTCCCGCAGGTTCCCGATGACGCGGAACAGGGTCTCCACCTCGCGCGGTTCGAGCGAGGAGGTGGGTTCGTCCATGATGACGACCTGGGCGTTGACGGACACCGCCCGTGCGAGGGCGACCATCTGCTGGGTGCCGACCCCGAGGGTGTGCAGGGGGCGCCGTGGATCGACGCGTACGCCGAATCCGTCGAGCAGATCGCCGGTCTCCCGGTGCATGCGGGCGAAGTCGATGAGCCCGAAGCGGTTCCTGGGCTCCCGGCCCAGGAAGATGTTGCGCGCCACACTCATCAGCGGGACGAGGTTGACCTCCTGGTAGATCGTGGAGATCCCGGCCTGCTGCGCCTCGAACGGCCGATTGAACCGGACCGGTTCACCCGTCATCCGCAGTTCGCCCCCGTCCGGCCGGTACACACCGGTCAGCACCTTGATGAGGGTGGACTTGCCCGCGCCGTTCTCCCCGACCAGCGCGTGGGTCTCCCCCGCGCGCAGGGAGAAGGTGACGTCGTCGAGGGCGACGACGCCGGGGAACCGTTTGCTCACCGAGCGGGCTTCGAGCACGGCGGAGGCCGCGCGCCCGGCCGCCTCCGGTGCCTGAGGTACTGCTTCGGGTGGTGCCATGGGTGTTCTTGGCCTTCCGCTGTCCAAAGGGCGAGGGCCCGGGGGCCGCCGGGGCGCGGTGCGAGCGCCACGGCGGCCGGGCCACTGGGTTCAGAAGCGGATCAGTACGCCCCGCCGAGCGATTCCTTGGCGTTGGTCTCGTCGTAGGCGCGGTCGGTGATGATCACGTTCTCGGGGATCTCCTCGCCGCCGTAGAACTTGCTCGCGGTCGCGAAGGCGAGCGGCCCGAAGCGCGGGTTGGACTCGATGACGGCGTTGTACTCGCCGTTGACGAGGGCCTGGACGGCGTTGCGGGTGCCGTCGACCGAGACGATCTTGACGTCCTTGCCCGGCTTCTTGCCGGCGGCCTTCAGCGCGGTCACGGCGCCGAGTCCCATCTCGTCGTTCTCCGCGTAGACGGCGGTGATGTCGGGCTTGGACTGGATGAGCTGCTCCATGACCTGCTGGCCCTTGTCGCGGGCGAACTCGCCGGTCTGCTGGGCGACGATCTCGATACCGGGCGCCTCGGCCTTGATCTGGTCGACGAAGCCCTTGGTCCGGTCCGTGGTCACGTTGTTGCCGGAGGCGCCGAGGAGGATGGCCACCTTGCCCTTGCCGTCGGTCGCCTTGATCATGGCGTCGGCGGCCCGCTTGCCCTGCTCGACGAAGTCGGAGCCGAGGAAGGCCACGTAGTCCTTGCAGGCCGTGGAGTTGACCTTGCGGTCGATGGTGAGGACGGGCACCTTCTTCGCCGCCGCGGCCTTGAGTGCCGGCTCCAGGCCGTCGGAGTTCAGCGGCGCGATGATGAGGAACTGGGCACCCTGGGAGAGCATGTCCTGGATGTCGCTGATCTGCTTGGACAGCTGCGACTGCGCGTTGGTGGTGAGCAGCTTCTTGACGCCGATCTTGGCTGCCTCGTCCTTGATCGACTGGGTCTCGGCGATCCGGAACGGGTTGGCCTCCTTCTCCGACTGGGAGAAGCCGACCACCGCGTCCTTGAGGTCGATCTTGGGTGCGCCGTAGCTCTGGAGCGAACAGCCGGGACCCGAGGCGGCCTCGGGGGACTTGGCCTCCTGTGCTCCCTGGGTGCTGTCACCGCCCGCGTTGTCCGAGGTCTCCGACTTCGAGCAGCCGGACACGGCCAGCGTGGCGGTTGCGGCGAGCAGGCAGGCCGCGGCGAGGGTACGGGATCGACGCTGGGTCATCATGCGCGGGACGCTCCTTGGCGAGGTGACGGCACGCCGTGCGGCGTGCCGTCGGGCATGGCGGGACGGTGCGTCAGCCGCTCGTGGGCGGATGACGCGGTATCCCTCACGACCCCGCTTCGAACTGCGGAAACTGCGGTCGCGAGGGCTTGTGAGGCCTCTCGGCGGCTCGGTTTACAACGTTATATAGGCGAGGCGCCGCAGGCGGCAAGAGAGTTGTCGATGCGTTTCCAAAATGTGTCGCCCCGGGGTGCGGACCTCCACGGACCGGCCGCCGAGGAGCCGCCGCACCAGGTGTTGCGCCACCTCTGGACACCGGCTTGACCGCGTGCTGTCATACCGCCGACATCAGTTTTCCAACGTTGCAGACCAGTTGTCGCGCCTCCGGGTCCGGACGCGACGGCCACCTTCGCCATGCGCCGGCCTGCCCGGGCCGGTCACCCACCCTGTCCGGCAGAGCAGAAGCGGAGTCCCCCACGATGCCCCTGAACCGCAGACAACTCGTGACCGGTGCTCTGGCCACCGTCGCCGCGACCACCGCGGCCGGCCGCTGGGCCACCACGGCGACGGCCGCCGGGGGCGTGATGGCCGCCGCGCGCGGCGGCCACTACTCCCCCAACGCCGCCCCGCTGCACCCGACGGCATTCCTGAAGCTGCCGCCCGGGCGGGTCACCGCCAAGGGCTGGCTCGCGGGCCAGCTCCGGCTGCAGCTCGACGGTCTCTGCGGCCGTTACGAGGAGTTCTCGCACTTCCTCGGCTTCGAGGCCTCCGGCTGGGTCCGCCCCGACCGGGCAGGCTGGGAGGAAGTCCCCTACTGGCTGCGCGGATACACGGACCTGGCGATCGTCACCGGTGACGCGACGGCACTGACCACCGCACGCCGCTGGATCGACGCGGTCCTCACCACCCAGCAGTCCGACGGCTTCTTCGGCCCGAAGGCCCTGCGCACCTCGCTGAACGGCGGCCCCGACTTCTGGCCCTTCCTGCCCCTCATCCAGGCGCTGCGCTCCTGGCAGGAGTACGACGGGGACAACCGGATCATCCCGTTCCTCAGCAGGTTCTTCCGGTACATGAACGCGCAGGGCCCCGGCGCCTTCGACACCAGCTGGATCGCCCTGCGCTGGGGCGACGGCCTCGACAGCGTCTACTGGCTGTTCAACCGCACCGGCGACACCTTCCTGCTCGATCTCGCCGACAAGATCCACCGGTACGGCGCGGACTGGGGTGACAACCTCGTCAACCCGCACAACGTCAACATCGCGCAGGGCTTCCGTGAACCCGCCCAGTACGCACTGCGCAGCGGCTCGCGGCAGGACACCCGGGACACCTACGGGACATACGCCAAGGCCATGAACCTGTACGGGCAGTTCCCCGGCGGCGGCTTCGCCGGCGACGAGAACGCCCGCCCGGGCCACGGAGACCCCCGGCAGGGATTCGAGACCTGCGGGATCGTCGAGTTCATGGCCAGCCACCAGTTGCTGACCCGGATCACGGGCGACCCGCTCTGGGCGGACCGGTGCGAGGAGCTGGCCTTCAACTCGCTGCCCGCGTCGCTCGACCCGTCCGGCAGGGCGATCCACTACGTCACCAGCGCCAACAGCGTCGACCTGGACGACGTGCCCAAGCGGGACCGGCAGTTCCAGAACGCCTTCGCCATGCAGGCGTACCTGCCGGGGGTCGACCAGTACCGCTGCTGCCCGCACAACTACGGCATGGGCTGGCCGTACTTCGTCGAGGAGCTCTGGCTCGCCACCCCGGACGGCGGCCTGGCGGCGGCGATGTACGCCGCCAGCGAGGTCACCGCGAAGGTCGCCGACGGCACCGAGGTCACCTTCACGGAGGAGACCGACTACCCCTTCACGGACACGGTCACGCTCTCCCTCACGTCCCCGAAACCGCTGCGCTTCCCCCTGGTGCTGCGCGTACCCGCCTGGTGCGCCGAGCCGGACATCCGGGTCAACGGTCAGCGGGTCACAGCCCCGGCCGGCCCCGCCTTCACCCGCGTCGAGCGGACCTGGGCGGACGGCGACAAGGTCACCCTGCGCCTCCCCCAGCGGACCGCCGTGCGCACCTGGACGGACAACCACGGCTCGGTGAGCGTGGACCACGGGCCGCTGACCTACTCCCTGCGCATCGGGGAGTCGTACGAGCGCATCGGCGGCACCGAACAGTTCCCGGAGTACGCCGTCCACGCCACCACCCCGTGGAACTACGGTCTCGTCCTGGACGGGGCGCGGCCGGCGTACTCGCTGCGCCGCCGGTCCACCGGCCGTGCCCCCGGCGACAACCCGTTCACCCTGGACGGCACCCCGCTCGTCATGACCGCCCGGGCCCGCCGGATCCCCGAGTGGAGCGCCGACGACGAGCACGTGGTGGCGCCCCTCCAGCCGAGCCCCGCCCGCAGCACCGCCCCGGTCGAGGAGGTCACGCTCGTCCCGATGGGGGCGGCACGGCTGCGCATCACGTCCTTCCCGACCGCGAGCCCGGACGGGACACCCTGGCTGGCCGACGGCTGGTACCGGATCGCCAACCGCAACTCCGGCAAGGTGCTGGGCGTGGACCTCATGTCGACCGCGAACAGCGCCCATGTCGTCCAGTTCGGCGACACCGGGACCGCGGACCACCTGTGGCGGCTCGTGCCCAACGGCGACGGCTGGTACCGCATCCGCAACCAGCACTCCGGCAAGGTGCTCGGCGTGGACCTCATGTCCACCGCGAACAGCGCCCACGTCGTCCAGTTCGACGACAACGACACCGCCGACCACCTGTGGCAGCTCGTGCCGGACGGAGGCGGCTGGTACCGCATCCGCAACCGCAACTCGGACAAGGTGCTCGGCGTGGACCTGATGTCCACCGCCGACAGCGCCCACGTCGTGCAGTACGACGACAACGGAACCGCCGACCATCTCTGGCAACTGCTCCGGTGAGCAGCTGCTTCCGGTACCGCTCCCCGCACCGCTCCGGCGCGGGGAGTCCTTCCCTCCATCGAGGAGATCCGGGAATGAAGTCAGCACCCGCACCACGCCGTCGCACCTTATGGAGACGGTTGACCGCCGGCACCGGCCTGCTGGCCCTGCTCGCCACCGCGCTGGTGGGTGCGAGCACGGCGCCGGCAGCCGCGGCACCCGCGGCCTGGACGCCGAAGCCGGCGCCCATGACGACGCCCTGGACCAACCAGGTGTCCGTCGACAACCCTCTGCCCGAGTACCCGCGCCCCCAGCTGACCCGCCCCGACTGGGCGAACCTCAACGGCATCTGGGACTTCGCGGTGACCGGCCGGGACGCCGGGCAGCCCGCGGCGTTCTCCGAGCAGATCAGGGTTCCGTTCGTCGCGGAGTCCTCGCTCTCGGGCATCAAGCGCAGGATCACCCAGAACGACAAGCTCTGGTACAAGCGCACCTTCACCGTGCCGTCGAACTGGAACGGCCGCCGGGTCGTGCTCAACTTCGGGGCCTCCGACTGGCAGAGCACCGTCTGGGTCAACGGCACCCAGGTCGGCGCCCACAAGGGCGGATTCGACGCGTTCTCGTACGACATCACGCCGCAGCTGGGCGGCGGCACGAACACCGTCGTCGTCTCCGTGTACGACCCGACGCAGACCGGCGGCCAGGCCGTCGGGAAGCAGCGGATCAACGACGTGAACCCGCACCCGGGCGGAGGGATCTTCTACACCGCCGCCTCCGGCATCTGGCAGACGGTCTGGCTGGAACCCGTCGCGGCCTCGCACGTCACGCGGCTGGACATGACGCCCGACCTCGGCAACAGCAGGCTGCGGGTGAAGGTCCAGGCGGCTTCCGCCGGCGGCCGGACCGCGCGGGTGACCGTCTCCAGCGGCGGCACCGTCGTGGGTACGGCGACCGGGGCGCCGGGCACCGACGTCTCCGTACCCCTACCGAATCCCCGGCTGTGGAGTCCGGACGACCCGTTCCTGTACGACGTGCGCGCCGATCTGCTCGACGGTACGACGGTGGTCGACACGGTGGGCAGCTACGCGGGCATGCGGTCCATCGCCGTCGCGAAGGTCGACAACATCCTGCGCCCGGTCCTGAACGGGAAGTTCGTCTTCCAGACCGGCACGCTCGACCAGGGCTACTGGCCCGACGGCATCTACACGGCGCCCACCGACGCCGCTCTCCGGTCCGACCTCCAGGCGCACAAGGACCTCGGGTTCAACATGGTCCGCAAGCACATCAAGGTCGAACCGCAGCGCTGGTTCTACTGGGCGGACAAGCTGGGCCTTCTCGTCTGGCAGGACATGCCCGCGATGGACACCGGGAAGACGCCCGACGGCGCGGCGAGGACACAGTGGGAGGCCGAGTACCACGCGGTCATCGACCAGCACCGGAGCTCGCCGTCGGTGGTCATGTGGGTCAACCAGAACGAGGGGTGGGGCCAGTACGACCAGGCCAGGATCGCCGACGAGGTGAAGGCCTACGACCCGTCCCGGCTGGTGAACAACATGAGCGGGGTCAACTGCTGCGGCTCCGTGGACGGCGGCAACGGGGACGTGGTCGACAACCACGTCTACGTCGGCCCCGGCAACACCGCCCCCACCGCGACACGGGCCGCCGTCCTCGGCGAGTTCGGCGGACTGGGGTACAAGGTTCCGGGCCACGAGTGGTATCCGGGCGGCGGCTTCAGTTACGAGGACCAGGCGAGCCTCGGCGCACTGAACAACCGGTTCGTGGGGCTCCTGGACGCCATCCGCGTCGGCCAACTGCCGGCCGGGCTCTCGGCCTCCGTCTACACCGAGATCACGGACGTCGAGAACGAGGCGAACGGGCTGCTCACCTACGACCGCCAGGTGGTCAAGGTGGACACCGCACGGGTGAAGGCGGCGAACCAGGCCCTCATCCAGGCGTCCAGGACACCCGCCCCGCCCGTCAGCCTGCCCACCGGCCAGTACAAGTCGCTCCGGGTCACCACACCGGGGCACACGACCAAGTACCTGCGGCACTCGCAGGAACTCGCGTACACGGCGGTCGTCGACGGTGGCAGCAGCGCGCTGCTGAAGAACGACGCCACCTGGAAGGTCGTCACGGGCCTGGCGAACGGCAACTGCTATTCGTTCGAGTCCCGCAACTACCCCGGTGAGTACCTGCGTCACCGGGACTTCCGTGTCAGGCGCGACGCGAGCGACGGATCGGCGCTCTTCAAGGCCGACGCCACGTGGTGCGCGGTCGCGGGTCAGGGCGGGGTGCGGCTGTCGAGCGCCAATCTGCCCGGCAGCTACATGCGCCACATCGACTCGGAGGTGTGGCTGGCCACTCCCGGCGGCGGTCATGCCTGGGACGACGCGGCCACCTTCACCGAGGACACCACGTGGGCCGTGGACGGCCCCTGGGCTCCCTGAGGTGCCGCCCCGGGCCCGGAGCCGGCCTCGTAACGGCCGGCTCCGGGCTCGGCGGGCGTCATGCGTCGCCCATGACCAGCCCCTCGATGGTGTGTTTCTGGACGATGGGGGTCAGTTCCTCCACCACCGGGCAGAGCAGATGGGCCCGGACCCGCCCGGGCAGGGAAGCCCAGTACGAACGGGTCACCTCCATGGCGTGCTGCGCGTCGTTGCCCGCGCCCGGCGCGTCGACACCCAGCACCAGGACCGGCCGGGAGTCGGGCGAGTCGTTGGCCGTGCCCCGGTGGACGGTCAGGGCGGAGCGGGCCGAGATGTCGCCGCGCCGCGGAAACTTGCGCTCGGCGAGCCCCGCGTAGCGCGGATAGGTGTCGCGCGGCGGGAACATCGCGTGGCCGAAGCGGGTGTCGTCGTCCCACTGGGTGCCCGGTGCGATCTCGAACGGTCCCATGTCCTCGCGCGTGTCCACGGCGGTGAGGTTGAAGGCGAGAGACGTCAGCCGGCGCCGGTGCCGGGTGGCGTCCGGCATGGGGAAGTCCCGGTGCCAGGGCTGGTTCACCGCACCCGCGAGAGGGACGTCGAAGCCCAGCTCGACGATGCGGTAGTCGGGCCCCAGGACGGCCTCGCACACTCCCCGGACCCAGGGATGGTCCACGAGCTCCACGAAGCCCCGCATCTGCTCGGGGTGTATCTCCACGTAGTACCGGTGGGGTCCTCTGCCGACCGCTCCGCCCTCCCGGCCGAGCGCTTCGGCGAAGGCCTTCTCGATGTCCTCACGCATCGCGTCCGCCCACTGCGGGCTGAAGGCGCCCCGGAGCGCGGTGATTCCGGCCGTGTACAGGTCCTGGGCGGCCGTGTCGGGGTGCGGGTCGAGGGCGGCCTCGGGCATGGCGGTGGTCCCTTCATCGACAGACGGGGCAGCAGGCGCGCGGCAGGTGGGTGTCCCACCTCCGCAGCCCTGCCGACGCACCTATGTTGCAACGTTGCAAGCAACGTGGCAATAGGTAGCACGCCCCGCGGTACGACAGGGCTGTTACGGTGCACAGCGCAGGGTCAGGTCCGCCGGACGTGCCCGTGTTCAGAGGGACAGGAGCTCACCGACCGTGGCAGCGAGACTCAAGGACGTCGCGGCGCTCGCCGGCGTGTCCGTCCGGACCGTCTCCAACGTCGTGAGCAACGCCGCGGCCGTCGCCCCCTCCACACGCGCCCGGGTGATGGCGGCCGTGGAGGAGCTGGGATACCGCCCCAACCTCGCCGCCCGCAACCTCCGGCAGGGACGTACGGGCCTCATCGGGGTGGTCGTGCCCGAGATCCACTCCCCCTACTTCGGTGCGTTGACGGGTCTCCTGATCGACGCGGCGCAGGAACGCGGTTGGACGGTGCTCCTGGAGCGGACCGGAGGGCGTGCGGACCTGGAGCGGCGGCTCCTCGACGGGTCCGGGGGACATCAGGTGGACGGGATGATCGTCAGCCCGTGGTCGACGTCCCCTTCCGAGCTGGCCTCGCTCGCGGGCGGCCTGCCTCTCGTCGTCCTGGGTGAGCTGGAACCTGACGGGGCCATCGACCACGTGGCCCTGGACAACGTGGGGGCCGCGCGGGACGCGGCTCGTCATCTCGTCGCCACGGGCCGCAGGCGTATCGCGGTGATCGGCCTGCAGTCCGGCCTGGGGCACGGCACGGCGGAACTGCGCGCCGAGGGCTTCCGGCAGGGCCTGCGGGAAGCCGGCCTGAGTCCGGTGGCCGAGGTGGAGGTGGAAGATCTGCACCGGGCGGAGGGGGCACGGGCTCTGCGTGAACTGCTGGTGGTGCCCGGATCCGTCGACGCCGTCTTCTGCTTCAGCGACGAACTCGCCCTCGGCGCACTGCGCGTGGCGACCGAGCAGGGCGTGCGGGTGCCGGAGGATCTGGCGCTGATGGGGTTCGACGACATCGAGGACGGCCGCTTCGCCACTCCGTCCCTCACCACGATCGCCCCGGACCGCCAGCAGATCGCGGAGCGTGCCGTGCAGTGCCTCACCGAACGCGTCCTGGGCCGGCTCGAGGCACTGCCCGGCCGCCGCGTCGTGGTCCCGCACCGTGTGCTGGCCCGGGAGAGCACCGGGGGCGCGGTCGCCCCGGTGTGAGGGCCGGCGCGCGTTTCGCGAGGGGTCAGCCGTACCGGCGGAGGAGCGCGTGGAGGTAGTCCTCCAGCCGGCTCGTGAGCAGGGCCGTCGTCAGGTGGGTGTGTCCCAGCTCGCGCCAGGGCCGGGCGACCTTCTCGACGTTCGAGAAGGCCAGGGCATCCAGGACCCGCCAGTACAGATGAGCCGAAGGATCACTGCTCAGGACGCCTCCGGCGGCCACGTACAGCTCGGCGAGCCGCATCGCTTCCTCCGGGCCGTGCAGGAGAGCCAGGGCCGTGGAGCAGTGCGCCACGTCGAGGTCCGCCGGCCCCCAGGACGTCTCGACCCAGTCGACGACCCCGGTGATCCGTGTGTCGGCGCCGTGTCCGCTGAAGAGCACGTTGCCGGGGTGGAAGTCGCGGTGCAGGAAGCAGGCCCGGTGGTCCGGCGGATCACGGCGGATGACGTCGACGGCACGCTGCCACAGGTGCAACCGTTCCGTCGCTCCGGGCGGGCTCACACGCTCCGGTGAGGTCCAGGGCTCGTAGGCACGCGGCCGGGCGTCGGCCGGGACGCTCACCCGGTGGATGCCGACGAGTTGGCGCGCCAGGAGCTCCGTCCGCAGTCCCGCGTCCTGCTCGCCCAGGCGCACTGTGCCGGGCAGCAGCGTCATCAGCAACGACGGGTGGTCGCAGTACCGCGCGGTCGCGTCCACGGCCCGGAACCCGGCCACCGGCACATCACTCCGCGCGAGGAGCCGCAGGACGTCCGCCTCCCGCGTGAGGAGGGCCTCCGCGTGGCGGACGAAGAAGGGTTCGACGAAGGACCGCAGCACGAACCACCGTGGAGCGCCCGGTCCGCCGACGCGCAGGCGGCGCATCTCGGAGGTCCATCCGCCACGCAGCCGTTCGGCCGCGTCCACGGGCCGGCCGTCACCCACCTGCTCCTCGGCCCACATGCGCGTGCGGGACCAGCCCCGGTCGTCGACGCCGGGCTCCACGAAGGCAACGTGTTCGTCCATGCCCACAACCTATCGGCGACCGCAGTCCGGGGCGGGTCCGCGGGAGATGGGGGAGGTGACCGGACAGCGCGGAGCTCCCGGCAGCGTGGCGCGTGCGCACACTGCCGGGAGCGGCCCTGCGGAGTGCTCCCTACGGCTGGTCGCCGTCGTGGAGTGCGGTCACCTCCTGATCGGTGAGCGCCTTGTCGTACACCTTCACCTGGTCGACGGAACCGTTCCAGAAGTCGACGTCGTTCCCGGACCACTTGGCGCGGCCGACGGACAGCGAGCCGGTGCTGACGTCGGCGCTTCCGGCCGCCGCGGTGGAGGCCAGCTCGCCGTCGACGTACAGCTTGATCTCGTCACCGCTGCGTACGCCGACCAGGTGGTACCACTGCCCGAGTTCGGGCTTCATCTCCGCCCGGGCCCGGTGGGCACCCGGGGTGGAGAAGGCGAACCCGCCCTGCCCGTACTGGAGGTAGAACGGGTTCTCCTGGCGTCGGCCGTCCTGGCTGACGACGGTGGCGTAGTTGCCCGGCAGCGCGTCGAGCGACGCCCAGGCCGACACGGTGTAGTCGCCGGTGGTGTCGACGACCGGGCCGTCCGTCTCGGCGTACTGGCCCGCACCGTCGAACTTCAGTGCCGAACCCTGGACTCCGGGCGCCCAGGACGTGCCCTCGGAGAGGGTGAGGTCCTTGGCGTTCGGGCCGCTGTCGGCGGCCTCGGTGCCCTGGTTCTCGTCGAGGGACCAGGAAGCGCCCCCCTTGATCTCGTCCCGCTCGCCTGCGGCGGCACCGGCCGCGATGACCTCCTGGTTGATCTTCCGCACCTTGGCGGCGTCGACCTTGATCTCGCGGCGGTCGTACGTCCAGAGCCCGTTGAGCTCGTTCTCCAGGTCGGTCACCTGGGTGTAGATGGAACCGGAGAGTTCGGCGCCGGCCGCCTCGAGGTAGTACCTGCGGGTGTTGTCGACGTACTTGGCGGTCAGGGCGTCCTTGTCGGCGACACCGCTGTAGATCGCGGTGGGGGCACCGGGCCACATGCGGCCGGGGATCCGCAGGGTGAAGCCGCCGTGCTCACCGTCGATCGCCGCCCGCGTCTCGTCGGGGAAGGCCGGATCGGTGTTGTTGTAGTCGTGGTGGTCGATGATGTCGCCCTTGCCGGAGTCACCCTTGCTGTTGCAGCAGTTGACACCGCTGTGGGCGCTGACGACACGCGAGGGGTCGGCCGCCTGGACCTTCTCGGTGATCTTGCCGGTCTCGGTGCGGTCCCACTCGCCCCAGCCCTCGTTGAAGACGATCCAGGCGCCGATCGAGGGGTAGTTGTGCATCTGCTCCATCATCTCGGCACCCTGGTCGAGGAAGGCCTTCTGGCCCTTCTCGCCGGTGATGTTGCCGGAGACGAAGTCCTGCCACACCAGGAGACCCAGCTGGTCGGCGTGGTAGTACCAGCGGGCGGGCTCCACCTTGATGTGCTTGCGGACGGAGTTGAAGCCGAGGTCCTTCTGCGCCTTCAGGTCGAAGACCAGGGCCGCGTCACTGGGCGCGGTGTTCAGGCCGTCGGGGTAGAAGCCCTGGTCGAGCTGGGCGAGGGAGAAGAAGGGCTTCCCGTTGAGCACCAGCTTCTGGTAGCCGCCGACCTCGGCGACGCCGAAGGAGCGCATGCCGAAGTAGCTGTCGACGGTGTCCTTGGAGCGGCCGTCCTTGAGGGTGACCTCGAGGTCGTACAGATACGGGTCGTCCGGCGTCCACAGGTGCTGCTTGGCGACCGGCAGGCTCAGCTCGCTGTTGGCAGGGCCGGTGACGGTGCCGACGACCTTGCCCTTCTTGTCGCGGGCCACGGCGGTGACACGGGCGGACTTCGAGGCTTCCTCGGAGTTGACCGTCAGGGCGAGCCGGCCCTTGTCGATGTCCGGCGTCGTCTTCAGGGAGTCGACGGCGGCCGGAGCGACGGGCTCCATCCAGACGGTCTGCCAGATGCCGGAGGACGCGGTGTAGAAGATGCCGCTGGGGTTGGCGGACTGCTTGCCCGTGGGCTGGTCGGCGCCCGTGGTGTCGGTGACCGCGACCACGATCTCCTGAGGGCCGCTGCCCTTGAGTGCGTCGGTGATGTCGGCGCTGAAGGCGGTGTATCCGCCGGTGTGCTCGGCGACCTGCTTGCCGTTGACCCAGACCCGTGCCTGGTAGTCGACGGCGCCGAAGTTGAGCTTCAGCCGGTCGTCACTGCTCCGCTTGCCGACCGACCACTTCTTGGGCACCGTGACGAGCTTGCGGTAGAACATGTGGTCTTCGTGGCGCTCGAGTCCGGAGAGCTGCGACTCGACGGGGTACGGCACGGTGATGCGCTCGTCCAGCGACTTGCCGAAGACCGGCTGCTCCCCGGCGGTGGCTCCCGCGAACTCCCACGGTCCGTTGAGGTTCTTCCAGTCGTCACGCACCTGCTGCGGGCGGGGGTACTCGGGGAGCGGGTTCTTGTGGTCGGCCTTCTCGCCCCACGGCGTCAGCAGCCGGTGGGTGGAGAGGTTCTTCGCCCTGCGGCTGATCTCGGGGACGGACTCGCCGCCGTTCTTCAGGCCGCCCTCACCGTCGTAGACGAACTTGACCTGCTGGCCCTTCTGGACGGCTGCGCCCAGGGTCACGACGAGCGCCTTGCGGTTGCCGGGAGCCCTGGTGACGGACTTCACGGGCATCGGCGTGGTGTCCGCCTCGACGGCGAGGTGGTTCTTCACGTCCTCGACGCCGGCGACCTCGTGGTCGAACGCCGCCTGCAGCTTCAGCCCGTTCTCGGCGACGCTGAGCCCGACCGGGTAGACCTCGAAGTCGGCCGGCGGGGTGAAGGCGGACTCGGGAACGATCTGCTTGGCGAGCTTCGCGCTCGACCAGCGCAGGAACATGTTCGCCCCGCCGGTGTCCTGGAACATCTCCAGCCGGAACGTGTGCTGCTCACCGGCCTTCAGCGTGACCGGAGCACTGGTCTGCTCCTTGTCCCAGTCCGGCTCCCAGTGGTCGATGACGGCCTTGTCGTCGATGAAGAGCCGGAAGCCGTTGTCGCCGATGGCGGAGAACGTGTAGTCGCCGTCCTCCGGAGCCTCGATCTGCCCCGTCCAGCGGGCGGTGGTGTGCTCGGTCTTTCCGGTGGCCGACTCGAAGGCGCCGGTCAGCCCCGGGAAGTTGATGTCCGGGTCGAGCGCGGTGGCGCCGAGCTTCGCGAAGTCACGAGCGCCCGGGGCGGACATCGCGAAGTACTCGCCCTTGAGGCCGTGCACCTCGGTGGAGGGGTTCTCCGCCGTCACCGCGGAGGCGGTGGAGGCGCCCGCAGCGGGGGCCGCGGCAGCGGCCGGGACCAGGGTGGCCCCCAGCGGGAGCAGCAGTGCCGCCGTACAGGCGAGCGTTCTGAAAATCGTACGCGGGCGGGCTGGTTGTCGTATCAAGGCGTCGTCCTCGTCGAAGAAGCCGGAGTGCTCCGAACCGCGAAGCACTGCACATAGTCGAACATTGAGCCACAGCCCCCAACACCTGACAACGGTCGTGCACGCAGAATTTTCAACGATAGAAAATTGGTCCCCTCCTGGCCCGTGGCTTCGGGCAGGCGAGACCCGGCAGGCGGCATGACGCCGCCCACCGGGTCTCAACGCAGGGCCAGTTGCTCCGCTACTGCGGGAGATCCGCAGGTCCCGTGGCCCAGGAGGTGTTCGGCCGGTCGGCGAGCCGGTAGGTCAGCGACCCCCCTCGGGTGACCAGCCGGGCGTCCGTCCAGGACCTGTCCGTCTCCCGTCCGTCCACCCGCAACCCGTCGATGTACGGATGTGTCGCATCGGCCTGCGGGGCGCTGATGCGGATGTCTCCGCCCTGCGGCCGGTCCAGCACCGCGGACGGGAAGAGCGGCGCCCCGAGCAGCATGGTGGCGCTGCCGGGCGTCTGGGGGTAGATGCCCAGGGCCGAGAAGACGTACCAGGCCGACATCGTGCCGAGGTCGTCGTTGCCGGGCAGGCCGCGCGGGCCGGTCCCGTAGACCGTGTCGACGATCTCACGCACGGTCTCCTGGGTCTTCCACGGCTGCCCCAGCGCGTTGTAGAGCCAAGGGGCGTGGATTCCGGGCTCGTTGGTGGGGTCGTAGCGCAGCGCGTCGCCGCCCCTGACCGACCAGGAGCCGTCCGCCTTGTGGAAGAAGGCGTCCAGCCGCTCCGCCGCGGTCTCGCGTCCGCCCATGGCCTCCGCCAGACCCTGCACGTCCTGGGGGACCATCCAGGTGTACGTGGCGCTGGTGCCCTGGGCGAAGCCCTTGTCACTGCCGGGGCTGAAGGGGGTCACCCACGAGCCGTCGAGGTTGCGTGCCTGGATGTATCCCGTCGTCCCGGCGCCGTCACCGGCTTGGGGGTTGAAGACGTTGCGCCACCACAGGCCGCGCTCCTCGAAGGCGTCGGCCTCCTCGTCACGTCCGAGGAGGCGGGCCCATCGGCCCAGCGCGTGGTCGGCGACCGCGTCCTCCAGGGTCTCGGCGGCGCCGCCCCAGCAGTGGCAGACGTCCTGGGGTGCGTAGTGGGACTCCAGGTACTGCGCCAGGTTGGGCCGCTGGCCGGTGCACTGGCCGGGGCATCCGGCGTCCGAGAGGCCGTCGGGGTGGGGCACCGTGGCCTGGCGCGCCAGGGACTCGTAGGCGCCCTCGTAGTCGAAGTTGCGTACGCCCATGGCGTAGAACGTGGCGAGGGTGGCGGCCGTGGGATCGCCCGTCATCACGTGCGTGGCACCGTTGACGTGCACCCAGCGGTCCCAGACGCCGCCGTTCTGCCGGGCGAAGTTGTAGAGCGACTGGGCGAAGTCCCCGGCGATCCTCGGTTTGAGGAGGGCCAGGAGCTGGATCTGGGCGCGGTACTGGTCCCAGCCTGAGAAGTTGCTGTACTGGGCCTTCTGTCCGCGCGTTACGCGGTGCGGCTTCCCGTCCGTGCCGGGGTAGCGGCCGTCGGTGTCGCTGATCAGGTTCGGCTGCATCAGCGAGTGGTACAGCGCGGTGTAGAAGGAGGTGCGCTGCGCGTCGCTGCCGCCACCGGTGCGCACGGAGGAGAGCTCCCGGTCCCAGGCGGCGGACCCCGCCCGGGCGACGTCGTCGACGCTCGCCCTCGGGGTGATCTCCTCGCGGAGGTTGGCCTCGGCGCCGGCCTGGCTGACGTAGGAGATCCCGATCCGCATACGGACGTCGTCGTCGGCCGTGGTGTCGAAGCCGACCCAGCCGCCGGAACCCCGTCCCGCGCGGTCGGCTCCGGTGGCGTATCCCTCGCCGCCGCTCGCGCTCGTCGCGCCCGGAGAGAGGGTGCCGTCCTTCCACGTGCCGGTCGAGGAGAAGGCTCGGTCGAAGGACGCGCTGAAGTAGAGCCGGTAGTAACTCTTGCGGTTGTTGGTCCCGCCGTTGGCACGCCGGCCGCAGAACGCACCGGTGAGCACGGAGCCGGTCACCTTTCGGTGCGCGGTGTCGATCTCGACCTCGGCGTCCTCGCTGCCGTTGAGGGAGTTGGACACCCGGAAGAGCAGGTTGGCGGGCTTGCCCGCCGGGAAGCTGAAGTCGGCCACGCCCGCACGCTCGCTCACCGCGAGGTCGGCGGTGGCGCCGGAGTCCAGTCCGACGGTGTAGCGGCCCGGCACGGCACGCTCGTTGTCGTGGGAGAAGCCGGACGCGTAGACGGCGTCCTTCGTATCGGCGGACGGCGAGGAGGTGACATCGCCGACGAACGGCATGACCGGTACATCACCCGCGGCGCCCGGGTTGCATCCGGCACCGTTGACGTGGGTGAGGCTCAGGCCGCGCATGCGGGTGACCCCGTACTCGTAACCGTTGGCCGCCCCGGTGCTCGTCTGGTCGCCCGTGGTGCTCGTCGGCGACCAGGCGATCATGCCGTACGGGCGGACCGCTCCGGGATAGGTGTTGCCACCGTTCGCTGTGCCGATCATGGGGTCCACATGGGCGGTGGGACGCGTGACGAGCGCCTCGGCCTGGGCGGCCGGCGGCATGACGGCGCCGGCGAGCGCGCCGGTGAGGACGATCGCGGCGGAGCGCGCGGCGAGGCGCCGGGCCGCGGACGGTCTGGAGGGCATGTTCTCGGATACCTCCGACAGGAATGGACAACGTTGTCAACTTCGCTCGGACCACGTGGCGGACAGCGTTGATCGGTGCGGCCGAGCGTAGATCCCCACGGGCTGCGAGGGAATGCCACGGACGGATCCGGCCGGTGAACGAGTCGTGAACGGGTGTACCGGCCCGAGGGCCCGAGCACGACGTGCGCCGCAGGGATTCGCCAGGCCAGTGGCCCCGACAGCACGACAGTTGCCTGGTGACACACCGAGCCGCAGCACGGCATCCGCCGCCTCACCGGCCGCGATTGGGTGACGGGCACATGGCTGCGGATGCGGCGGTCGGTCGTACACGCGCCCCATCACCCGCGAGCAGGCCCGGGCCGCACCCGGTGAAGGTGTGCGGCCTGCGTCCATCGCCGTCCGGAC
Organism: Streptomyces sp. NPDC005752; assembly: GCF_040630715.1. Classification (NCBI taxonomy): domain Bacteria; kingdom Bacillati; phylum Actinomycetota; class Actinomycetes; order Kitasatosporales; family Streptomycetaceae; genus Streptomyces; species Streptomyces sp. NPDC005752. The sequence continues at coordinate 217,202 of NZ_JBEXYB010000003.1, forward strand.
ACCGCGCTCGGCGTGCTGTGACTGGCCAGGAACCGCACGCTGGACAGATGAGCGCGCCAATCGTCATCCATCGCCCCTCCCCCACCGGCGGCCGACGGGTCACCATCCGCGGGCAGATCGCCGGACTTGCCCACGACGATCACGACGTCGTCGAGTTCCTTCGGCGGGCCGGGCTCCCGGACGCCGAGCAACTGCTCGACCAACCCGAGTGGGTGGAGTGGCGGGGCGGGCGGGCGCATCAGTACGCGGCGGCGTAGCAAAAGACGGCATGTCGCACGAGTGAGTCGACTTCTACAGTTGGATGACCGGCGTGAATATGACCGTAGCCGCGCACAAGAGCCGCGACGTCGGGGACCGTATCGGCTGGGACGTGAGCGAGGGGTGGGGCATGACGGTTGCCGCTCTCGTCGCCGGTTATTCGCCTTGGCTGCAGGGCAGCGTTGCCTACGAGGCCCTGTTCTCGTATAGCTACGGCCAGGTGGCGTGTAGCGCTGAGTGACTACACGGGGCTGCGGTCACACTGCTGAAGGACGGCGAAGTCGGCGTGTGCCGTCTGGAGTGCCTCCGGATACACCTGGGTCTTCTCGTGCTCGGCGAGCGCCCGGTAGATACTCGCGACCGAGGGGTTCTGTCCCTTGCGCTTGCCGGTGGGGATGATCAGGTCGGGCTGGATCTGCTCGACGGACTCGCCGAGCGCCTTGCGCCGCAGCACGGTGTGCAGCATGTCGTCGGTGATGACCGGGGGCCGGCCGCCGTACTTGCCCTTGCGGGCCGCGGTCTCCAGCCCTTCCAAGGTTGATTCGCGGAGGTTCTCCCGCTCCGTCTCCGCCATCGCGGCGAAGAAGCCGAACAGCAGCTTGCCGGGGCCGGTGGGGCCGCGCTCGGCAGACTGGGATCGACGGCCGCGGGCACCGCCTTGCCGGGCCGCCAGGGCTGCCCCGGCCCTCGGTTGGCCGGAGTCGGCACCCGCAGCTCTTTCGCCAGCTTCGGCACTTTGGTGAAGCGGCCGGTGTGGTAGGGCCTGTTGCGAAAGTGGCGCGGTCACCCGAAGGGCGGCCACGCGGCAGGCACCGCTTCGTATCAGGCTCCGGAGGACCGCTGTCCCTGGGAGCCGTGGGCCGCGAGCGGAAGACTGCGCAGCGACAGTGCGCTCGGCGCTGGCAGCGCTCCGTGGGCCGTCTCGGCGCGGAACGACTGGAGCAAGTACGCCACCAGACGCCGGGACGCGGCACGGTCATCCGGCAATGCGGTGACCAGACCGCAGTGGGACAACAGGGCCACGGCAAAGTCGGAGGGGTGGAAGTCGGCCCGCAGCACGCCCGCCGCCTGAGCCCTGCGGACCAGGGTCATGAAGTCCCGCTCGGCCTGTTCCCGTACCCGCGCGTGTTCTCGCGTGCTGTCCGGAAAGGCCGCGACGAACGCGGCCGGGAAGCCCCGTTCCTCCCGTTGTAGTTCGCAGACCGTCTCGACCAGTCGCTGGAAGCCCTGCCACGGATCGGGGTCGGCCAGCGCCTCGGTGAGCGCCCGAGCGCAGGTGTCCATCTGGTGCGCGAACGCGGCCCGCACCAGTGCGTCCCGCGTCGGGAAACGCCGGTACAGCGTCGCCACGCCGACCCCCGCCCGCCGGGCCACGGTCGCCATGGGCGCGTCGATGCCGTGCTCGGCGAAGACCACGCGGGCAGCCGAAAGGATGCGCCGCCGGTTGCGCCGGGCGTCCGCCCGCAGACTGTCCTGCCTCGCGATCCGAGAGGATTCCCCCACCGCTGTCTCTCACCTCCGGTCAAATGGACGATCTCGTCCGCTTGCCAGCCTACGCTCGGCGCCACGATCCCCCGCACGGCCACTGGTGGCGAAGGTGAGAACGCAACGATGGACGACCGCACGATGAAAGCCGTACTGTTCGACCGCTTCGGCGGCCCCGAGGTGCTGTATGTGGGCCGGGTGCCACGTCCCGGACCGGCACCCGGCGAGATCCTCGTGCGCGTGCGCGCGTTCAGCGTGAACGGCGGCGAACTGGCGGCCCGTTCCGGTCGGGCCCGCCTCATCACCGGCCGGAAGTTCCCGCAGCGCATCGGGCTGGACTTCACTGGCGAGATCGCCGCACTCGGCACCGGCGCGACCGGCGTAGCGGTCGGCGACCAGGTGTGGGGCGTCCTGGGCCGCAGCTCCGGATTCGGCAGCGCCGCCGAGTACGTGACGGTACGGCCCGAGCGGCTCGGCCGGGTCCCGGACGGACTGGACCTCGTAGCCGCTGCCGCGCTGCCGGTGGCCACCACGGCCGTCACGGCCCTCCGCGACAAGGCCGCACTGCGCCCCGGCGAACGGCTGCTTGTACGGGGCGCGGCGGGCGGCGTCGGCAACGCCGCCGTCCAGCTGGGACAGGCGTACGGTGCCGAGGTCACGGCCCTGGCCCGCGCTGCCAACCTCGACTTCGTCCGTACGCTCGGTGCCCACCACGCCGTCGACCACCGGACCGTGTCCCCTGCGGAACTGGGGCTGTTCGACGTGGTCCTCGACACGGCGGGCACCGACCTGCGTACCGTACGGCGGATGCTGAAGCCGGGCGGACGCATGGTCACCATCGCCTTCGACCTGACGCGGCCCGCCGCCTCGCTGGGCTACATCGCGGCCAGCGCCGTCCACGGACGCGGCCGGGTGCGCTTCTTCAGCGGCAACCCCGAACGTGCGCTCTTCGACGACCTCGCCCGCCAGGTGACAGAGGGGAAGCTGCGGCCGGCGGTGGACACGGTCTTCCCGCTGGAAGAGACAGCGGCCGCACACCGGGCGCTGGAGGCGGGAGGGGTGCAGGGCAAGTACGTGGTCAGGGTCGACTAGGGTTTGTTGCGAAAGTGCTGGTCAAAGCCACTCGTTGATGGCTGCGACCAGCACTGTCGCCTCGTAGCGCACGGCCAACTTGTCGTATCTCGTGGCCACCGCTCGGTGCCGTTTCAGTCGGTTGATCCCGCACTCCACCGCGTGGCGTTCCTTGTAGTCCTCCTTGTCGAAGGCCGGTGACCGTCCGCCTCGGGAGCCGAGCTTCTTGCGGTTGCGGACCTGGTCGGCCTTCTCCGGGATGGTGCATGCGATCCGGCGTTTGCGCAGGTAGGAGCGGTTCGCGCGAGAGCCGTAGGCTTTGTCGGCACGAACTCTGGACGGTTTGGTGCGCGGTCGTCCGGGACCGGTGCGGGGGACGCGGATGCGTTCGAGGACAGGCTGGAACTGCGGACTGTCGTGCCGGTGCCCGGCAGTGATCAGCAGCGACAGCGGCTTCTGCCCCTGCTCGGTCGCGAGGTGGATCTTCGTGGTCAGGCCACCTCGGGAGCATCCGAGGCCATGGTCGTCCGGCTCGCCGTCGATCCCGCCGGGCGGCTCGCGCTGCAGATCCCCTTTTTAGGCGCGCCGGCAGCGTGCTGATGGGCACGGCAGACAGTCGAATCCACGCTCACATCCCAGGTGATCAGCCCCTGCGCGTCAGCCCGGACCTGCAGTTGCTCCAGGATCCGCTTCCAGGTGCCGTCGCGCTGCCACCGGCGGAACAGGTCGTAGACACGGTCCCACGGACCGTATCGCTCGGGGACGTCCCGCCATGGGGTACCCGCTCGGGTGCGCCACCGTATCCCGTCGATCAGCTGCCGACGCGTCCACGTCCGCGGCCTGCCCGCCTTCTTCCCCATCGGCAGCAACGGCTCCAGCTGAGCCCACTGCTGGTCTGTCAGATCCCCTCGCGCCACACCATGATCATCGCAATTCAAGATCCACTTTCGCAACAGACCCTAGTTCCCGACCCCTCCCGCACGACCGAGACCGGCCCCAATCCTTCGATCGGGGCCGGTCTCGGTGCGTCAACCGGCGACGGTGGTCAGGTTGCCGGGCACGTAGGATCCACCCTGGTTGTTGAGGATGACGCCGAGCCGGTTGGTCGCGTTGATCATGGCGACGAGGGAGACGAGAGCGATAGCCTGCTCCTCGTCGTAGTGCTTGCGCACCTGGGCCCAGGTCTCGTCAGTGACCCCTACATGTCCGTCGATGATGCGGGTGCCCTCCTCGGTGAGGGCCAGCGCGGCCCGCTCGGCGTCGGTGAACACGGTGGAGTGCCGCCAGGTGGCGACGAGGCTGAGCCGGGCCGCGTCCTCGCCGGCCGCGGCGGCGTCCTTGCTGTGGATGTCGACGCAGAAGCCGCACCCGTTGATCTGGCTGGCTCGCAGCTGCACCAACTCCTGGGTGGATTTGGGCAGCGGCGACTGCTGGATGACCTGGCTGACGGCGTAGATCCGCTTCCCGACCTTCGTGCCGAGCTCGGTGTCGAACAGGTTCATACGGGTTTCCATCGGGGCTTCCTCACTCGCGGAATCGTGTGGCTGATGCCCATGAGGCGCCGGGGGCCGCGCTCCTGTGACACGGGGCGGATGTGATGTGGGCCACAGGGCGCGGCTGTCACAGAACTGGGGTTAGCGGCGTCCTGTGTACGACACGCACCACACGTAGCGCGACAGAAGTCGGGAGCTGACGATGGCGGACCGGGATGCCGGTACCGATGCGGGGGCGGCCACGACCACGGCCACGGATACCTTCGTCGCCCACCGCAATCTGCTGTTCACGGTGGCCTACGAGATGCTGGGCTCGGCGGCCGACGCGGAGGACGTCCTCCAGGAGACGTGGCTGCGCTGGTCGGGCGTCGAGCACACCGCAATCCGCGACCCACGCGCCTTCCTGGTCCGCATCACCACCCGCCAGTCCCTGACCCGCCTTCGCACACTCCGCCGCCGCAAGGAGTCCTACGTCGGCCCGTGGCTTCCCGAGCCGCTGCTTATCGCGCCCGACGTGGCCGAGGACGTCGAGCTCGCGGACAGCGTCTCCATGGCGATGCTCCTCGTGCTGGAGACCCTCACGCCGACCGAGCGTGCCGTGTTCGTGCTGCGGGACGTCTTCGACCTGGACTATGACGAGATCGCGCAGGCCGTCGACAAGACCCCGCCCGCCGTCCGCCAGATCGCGCACCGCGCCCGCACCCACGTCACCGCGCGCCGCCCTTGCGAGACGGTCTCCCCGTCCCAGATCCGCGACGCGCTCGTGGCCTTCCAGCAAGCGGTGGAAACAGGTGACTTGACCCGGCTCCTCAACATGATCGCCCCAGACGTCGTCCTCCTGACGGACGGCGGCGGAGTCGTCCGGGCCGCCGTGGAACCGGTGGTGGGCGTGGCCGACGTGACCGAGGTCCTGGCCAGGCTCAGCGGCGCCCTGCTGCAACCGGCCCTGGTGAACGGCCACCCGGCCCTGATCATCCGCCGCGACGGCCGGATCGACACGATCGTGGCCCTCCGCCTGGACGCTGGCCTCATCACCGGCCTCTACGCCGTCCGCAATCCAGAGAAGCTGTCACGCATGAACCGCGAGACGGCGATGGGCCGCTGACGCCGGGACCGCCCCCTGGGCCGGCGCCGCAACGGGCAACGGGCGTGTCACCGCGGAATCGGAGGTCCGGTGCGGTCCGTTGGTACGCGCATGGGAACAGCATCAGCCCGTCCGCGTCGGCCTGCAGCGCGGTCAGGATCCGCTTCCACATGCCATCCCGCTGCCAGTGACGGAACAGGTCGTACAGCCGGGCCACGGACCGTACCGCTTGGGCACGTCCCGCCACGGCACACCCGCCTGCGTCCGGAAACCGTATCCCGTTGATGAGGTCCTATAACTACCAGCCGCCCAGGAAGTGATGGCCTCCGGGCCAGCCTTACCTGTCGGCAAACGATCGTTTGCCGACAGAGGACCGGGGCGTCCAATGAACCCGTGCAATCAGGGGGTCCGGGGCGGCGCGAAACCAATCAGATCCGATGGCGATTGCTGACAGGGTTTGACGACAGATAGGGTCCGATCCTTCGTACGGAAGGGGCCCCCGAGTGGCGAACCTGGTCTACAAGCGCGGCTCGACCGACCGGCAGTCGACGGCCCGGCAGAACCTCGTTCTGGAGGAGGCCGGGATCGAGGAACCGGTCGTCTTCGAGGAGGACCCGGGCACTTCCAGTCGCCTCCACCCCCTCCAGCGGCCGAAGTATGGCGAGCTGCTGGCATACGCGCGGCCGGGCGACATCGTGCACATCTCCGAGATGTTCCGCCTAGTGCGCGGCACCGGGCATATCCTCGACGTGCTCGATGTCCTGCACCAGGGCCGCCTCGCCCTGCGTATCCACGACGGCGCGTTCTCCGCGATGGACCTCACCGCCCGCCACCCTCGCACCGGCGAGCTGCTGTCCACCGTCGGTGGAGTTCAGTAACTCCACCAGGGTGTCGGTGATCTCCCGCTGCCGCTGGTAGAGCAGCGCTGTGAGCAGGACGTGCCGTACGGGATCGTCGAAACGCCGCAGGTGGCTCGGGGAGGCGGCCGACGCTCTCGCCCGCCAGGCGTTGATGACCTGCACGCCGATGCCGGTGAACACGCTGGCCGGGACGCCTACGGCGCCGACCTGCTTGAGCTTCTTGACCTCGTCCAGGAGCGAGTTGAGGCTGACGTTGCCCGGATGGGACTTGATGTCGGAGAGCACCGACTCCATATCGTCTTCGTCCTGCTCACCCTCGCCCTCGTTGTCCACGGTCTCGGCACCGGTATCGGTATCCTGCTCGCTGTCCCCGGTCGGATCGGTGAAGACCAACGCGTATAGCCGGCGGGGACAGTCCTCTTTCCGGGCGAGGCGTGTGGCGACCTCGGCAACGGCCCGCTCGTCGGCCTGGTGCAGCGCGGACCGGATGATCGCGTCGACCTGGGCAGCGGTCGGCGGCTCGACCAGGTCCACTCGCATCTGCCGCAGCAGTTCGGCGCGTACCTGTTCCTCGCGGCGCTCGTCGTGCCAGATCACGTCCACCAGCTGCGAGATGAGCTTGACCTGGTCGGTCAGGCTGCACTCGTGCCACCCGGTCAGATCCCGCAGCTCGCTGCGGTGCCGCTTCGCGGCGCGGGAGGTGAAGTCATAGAACCCCAGCTCGGACGCGGCGACGCCCACCTGCTTGGCGACATGCTCGACCGCATCGGGCGGCAGCTCCAGACGCATCTTGGGAAACCTGCCGCGCCAGGTCAAAAACTTGAGCTGAACGGCGAAGCCGAGCCTCGTGGCCCCGGTCTTGTTCCGTAACCAGCCCGCCTCGTCGCCGGACAGAGTGAAGTGGTCCACCACCCCGTCCAGACCCAGATCCCGCCCCACTGACAGCCCTTCCTCACGCCCCGTGATCAGCATTCGGGCTGGACGGTAGGGGCGCTGGCGTACGGCGGGCGCGGGTATCGGCGAAGCGCCCGGGAGGGACGGGGTGACCTGGTACAGCTACCGGCTTTGCCGCAGGGACGGCGTCCACGTCGCCGGTGCAGACGAAAACCGGCGCGGCCTGACCGTGCTGTTCTGGTCGAACGTCAACCCGTACGGGACGTTCCGGCTCGGACAAGCGGCTCGACCTGGTGCCCGTGGCAGCTCCCCGACCCTGATAATTCGGTGCAGCTGACACGGCACGCGCGAGGCGATAAGCGCCCTGAGTGTCAGACGACCTGTCGGGGGCGGGCGGTGCAGAGGCGTTCCCAGAGGCCGACCAGATGCGCATGGAGGACTTCCTCGGCTTCCTCTGCGGTCAAGTGGCCTATGAGCACATGGGTGGTGAGGCCGTCGGTGAGGGCGAGCAGGGTGCGAGCCTCGACCTGCGGGTTGGGCGGTGCAGTGCCTTCGTCGGCCGGGCCGTTCTCAGTGGCCTCCGCGATGAGGCGGGCGAGGAGGTTCTGGAGGGCCGCGTAGCTGCTTCTCAGCGGGCCGGCGAGTGGCTCGTTGACGGTGGCCTGGGCGACGAATGCGAGCCAGATCCGTGCTTCGGCGCGGTGTTCTTCGCGGAGCAAGGCGATCTCGTTGGTCGCGTGGCCCAGGGCGGTGGCGGCCGACTGGGCCGGGCTTGCGGCCAGGCGTGCCCTCACGCGTTCGGTGATGCGGTCGCCGACGTGGTCGACGGCGAACAGGAGCATCTCCTCCTTGCTGCGGAAGCAGCGCTGAACGGCGCCCAGGGAGACCTGCGCGCGGGCGGCGACGTCGCGCATGCTCACTCCCTCCGGTCCGTGTTCGTCGGCGAGGAGGCAGACGGCCTCGGCGATCCGGCGGCGTCGGCTTTCGTAGTCCACCTGCTTGGGCATGCTCGGTCAGCCTCCTTATTCCGATACGATCGTATCGCTTCCGGGCTAGGGTTCGGACACAAGCACTTCGGCATGTGGATGGGAAGCGCGATGATCAGGCAGAACGCCCTGTGGGCGATGACGGCCGCCGCCCAGGCGGAGGCGGTCCGAGGCGGAGAGATATCGGCGGTCGAACTGGTCGACAGCCACCTGGAACGCATCGCCGAGGTCAATCCACAGGTCAACGCGGTCACACAGCTGTTGGCCGAGCGAGCCCGCGAGGCCGCGGCACGCACGGACCAGCGGCGGGCAGCGGGCGAAGAACTCGGGCCGCTGGCCGGCGTGCCGTTCACGGTGAAGGAGTCAACCGCTGTCGAAGGCGTGCCGACCACACTCGGAACGGCGCGCTTCCGCGACTTGGTGGCTCTGGCCGACGCGCCCCCTGTGGCCCGGCTCCGCGCGGCGGGAGCCATACCGATCGGCCACAGCAACATGCCCACCCTGGTCCTGGCCGGGATGCACACCCGCAGCGAGTTGTTCGGCGACACCGTCAACCCGTGGAACCGGAGCCGGACCCCGGGTGGCAGCAGTGGCGGTGACGGAGTGGCCGTAGCCACCGGCATGGCCGCGCTCGGACTCGGCAACGATTCCGGCGGATCAGTACGGATCCCAGCCTCGTTCTGCGGCGTGGCCGGGCTGAAGCCGACCACCGGGCGGTTCCCCGCCGACCACCGCATCCTCGGCCCGGACGACCCGGGGCCAGCATCACAGATGCTGGTCACCGATGGCCCTCTGGCCCGTACGGTCGCCGATCTGCGGCTGGCATACGAGGCGCTGGCCGGGACCGACCCGCAGGACCCGCGGGCCGTGCCGGTGCCCCTCTACGGCAAGCCGCTGCCGGGGCCGGTCAAGGTCGCGGTCGTGGCCGACCCCGGCAGCCACGGCGTTCATCCCACGGTCCGCGCGGCTGTCACGGCCGCGGCCGACGCGTTGCGCGACGCCGGGTACGACGTGCGGGAGATGGCGGATGTTCCGCGGTTGGATGAGGCCCTGGAGGCGTACGGCCGGATCACCGTGACCGAATTCGCGCCGACCTGGCCGGTGGTGCGGAAACTGCTCGGCGAAGGCGGAGACCGCTACATCCAGATGGCCATGGAGAAGACTCCGCCTGCGAACGCCGCAGAGCTCACGAGGCTGATGGGGACGTGGCTCGGCATCCGCCGCTCCTGGGCGGAGTTCCTGGACGAGTTCCCGCTGCTGCTCGGACCGGTGTTCACCGAGCCGCCCGTCGAGCCGGGACTGGAGTCACGCGACGAAGCGGGACGGGAACGGGTCACCGAGGGCATGCGCCTGTGCACGGTGACCAGCTTTGTGGGCGTGCCCGCGGTCGCCGTACCGACCGGAGTCAGAGACGGACTGCCGTCCGGCGTACAGATCATCGGGCGTGCGTTCCGGGAAGACCTGTGCCTGGCAGCCGCCCAGGAGATCGAGGACCGCCTCGGCGTGCTCGCGCCGATCAACCCTCGCCCGGAAGTCCCGGCTGCCGCGCGGTAGGCGGTGCTACGACAGAGGGCGGAGAGAAGGCCAGGGGTCGACAGGCGGAGTGGAGGAGACAGCATCCGCGCCGCGCCGATCGCGGGCCTCTTCCCCCTCGAAGTGTCGGCAAACGACCGTCTGTCGACACTCGCCGCCGTGATCAAGAACCCGCAGGTGGGCACTGTCGGCAACCCGCGTCGGAAATCAACGTCGGAGAACGGTTCTTCGGGTAGTTTCCGACGACGCTCATTGGCTACTGCCGCACATCGACGGCCGACCAGAACCCCGATCATCAGATCGACGCACTTCTCCGCCACGGCGTCGACCGCGACAACATCCACGTCGACGTCGCCAGCGGCGCGAAGGCGTCCCGCCCGAAGCTCGATCTCGTCCTGCAGCTGCTGCGCGAGGGCGACACGTTGAAGGTGACCCGGCTCGACCGGCTCTCCCGCTCCGTGCTGCACCTGGTGACCCTCGGCGCCGAGCACGTCCGCAAACAGGTCCGCGGGCAGCTCCAGCCGCCTCACGCGCTGGAGCTTGTTCACCTCCGCCAGCAGACTCTCCAGGCCCGGGGCGGCCGGGTCGGTCTTCAGCTCGGCGAAGTGGGAACGCCCGCTGCCCGCCACCGCGCCCTCGCCGTCCGCTTCCTCGGCGGCCTCGTCCTCGCTGCTGGCGACCAGGTCCTCCAGGCGCGAGCGGGTCGTGTGCGAGAGCCGCTCCATCCTGCTGCGGCAGAACCGGGCCTCGAAGTCCTTGACCGCCTTGCCCACCAACCGCCCGACCTGCCCCGGGGCTGGCGGCTCGACGTGGTCGTTGCGACACCGGGCCACCACCGCCGCCACGAGCCGATCCCGCGACAACTCCACCGGACACAACTCAGCGGCCAGCCGCTCCTGGTCCTCCTCGGTGATCGCCCGGAACCCGTACGCCGCTCGGATTTCCTTGCGGTGCCGCTTGATCCGGTCGCCTTGCCAGTCGTAGTCCACCCATGCCCCGGCGGGCACCTTCACCTGCTGGGCCACATACTCCACCGCTGCCCCGGGCATCTCCTTGGCGGACTCCGGGAACCGGGCCTCTACCTCGAAAAATTTGAGCAACAGGGCGAAACCCAACCGGGTCGCTCCGGACTTGTTCCGTACCTTCTTCATGTCGTCTTCGAGCAGCGTCCAGACCTCGATCAGGTCTTCCGGCTCCCAGTCCTGCCGCACCCGTGCTCCCTCGCCCAACCGGTTGGATCACCACAGCGTCGTGAGACGGAGCCAAGCGAAGACCAGAAGAACGCAACCGTTGCCAGATGGTTACTCAGCGCTACATGCCACCTGGTCGTAGCAATACGAGAACAGGGCCTACGCGGCGGGGCGCCGCCAAGTGGCCGGCCAAGGTCTCATCGAACACTGCCACTGGCAGCGCCAGAACCGCCTTGAGGCGTATCAGCGCGTCCTGACCGCTTGCGATGCCCTCGCCAGGGCCTTGGACGTCTGGCCTGTCCCTCTCAGCGAGAGCAAGGGTGGCGTCCACCGTTCCGTCCACGCACTGACTCAGGTCACTTGGGCCCTACGTTCGGATCACGCCTTGCTGGACGTCGGGCGCGTTGTGAGGGCAGATATCTGCGGTCCGGATCCCATATGCCGGACTGATCATGGCGGCTGTGAGCCGCGCGGGCAGTCTCCGATGAAACGAATGCCCAGTCGTCGACGTTCGACTGGGATGCCTCGACGTAGGTCGCGGAGCTGGCCGAGGGCCACAGCGAGTTCGGCGCGGAGCTGTTCGTTCTCCTCGCCGAGTTTGCGGTTGGCGTCCCGCAGGGCTCTGACCACGTTTCGTGTGAGATTCCCCCAGGGGCACCCGGAAGCAGAATCGGCGACCGCGGGGGGGTCCTCCCGCAGCCGCCGATCGTGAGTAACGAGACCGGCGTTTCCGCAGCTACGGCGTGGTGACGGTCGGCCGGGGCGCGGTCGCCATCCCGCTGCCGATGGCGAAGCTGGGATGCGGCGGCTGGTTGTACGCGGTGTTCTGCCAGGCCAGTGCCGTCCGGTACATGGTGTCGTGGAGCAGTGTGGTGATCTTCGTACCGGTCTCGTGCGGTGTGGAGTAGATCCGCAGGGCCGTGTTGTTGGTGGTCGGCCAGACGACTTCCTCGCGCCAGTCGCCGAAGAGGTCGCCGGAGATCGCGGGCGTGGCCTTGGTGCCGTTGTTGGAGTGGACCGTGGCCCCGGTCAGCAGGCGGGTGTCGGCCGAGGTGCCGTACTTGTCGATGTGGGTGCCGTCGAGGAGCTCTCGGGTGGTGTCGCCGTCCCACCAGGACAGGAAGTTGGAGCTGGAGGGCTTGCGGCTGGTGACCACGTCGCCCTTCGGGCCGCGTACTCCGGAGACGGCGGAGGACCAGGACTCGGCACCGGCGCTGCCGGACCAGATGTCGCCCGACACGCCACGCCCGTTGTCACCGCTCGCCGGCGTGGACCAGAGGATCTGACCGGTCCTGGCGTCCGCCATCCACGAGGACGGCTTCGAGCTGTCCTCGTCGACCTTGAACTCCTCGAGGCCCGCCCTGGACGGATCGAGATCCCCGACGTGCATGGCGTCGCCGTGGCCGTTCTTCGTCGTCCACAGTCCGCTGCCGTTGTCGTCCACGGCCATGGCGCCGTAGATGATCTCGTCCTTGCCGTCACCGTCGGCGTCGGCGACGGACAGCTGGTGGTTGCCCTGACCGTCGTACCCCTTGCCGGAGTTGGTGGAGCTGTTGGTGTCGAACGTCCAGCGCCGGGTGAAGGCGCCGCCCCGCCAGTCCCAGGCGGCGACGACACTGCGTGTGTAGTAGCCGCGCGCCATGATCAGGGACGGCCTGGCACCGTCCAGATAGGCGGTGCCGGCGAGGAAGCGGTCGACCCGGTTGCCGTAGGAGTCCCCCCACGAGGACACCGTGCCTCGCGCGGGCACGTAGTCGACGGTGCCCATCGCCGCGCCGGTCCTCCCGTTGAACATTGTCAGGAACTCGGGTCCGGACAGGACGTAGCCCGAGGAGTTGCGGTAGTCGGCAGAGGAACTGCCGATCACCTTGCCGGCCCCGTCGACGCTGCCGTCGGCGGTCTTCATCGCCACCTCGGCCTGGCCGTCGCCGTCGTAGTCGTACACCTGGAACTGCGTGTAGTGCGCGCCGGAACGGATGTTGCGTCCGAGGTCGATCCGCCACAGCCGGGTGCCGTCGAGGCGGATTCCGTCGATGACCGTGTTGCCCGTGTAGCCGGACTGGGAGTTGTCCTTGGCGTTGGTGGGCTGCCACTTCAGCACGAAGTCGAGGGCACCGTCGCCGTCGAGGTCGCCGACGGACGCGTCGTTGGCCTCGTAGGTGTAGGCGACGCCGTCAGGTGTCGTGCCGCCCGCGGGCGGGCTGATCGGCACGTCCTTGTAGCCGGCCCGGAACTGGATCGCGTGCACGGAGTCGCTCTGCTCGACGCCGCCGACCACGGCCCGGACCGTGTAGTCGGCGGTGGCGGGCGCGCCGGAGTGGAAGTAGTTCGTCGAGGCGCTCACCGGCGACGCGTTGACCTTGGTGCCGGCGCGGTAGACGTTGAACGACACGTTGTCGGGGTCGGTACCGAGCCAGCGCCAGCTGACGAGGTTTCCGCTGTCGGTGTGCACGCTGACGACGCCTCGGTCGAGCGCCTCGGCCTGCCGGGCGGTCGCGGCCTGCGAGGCCGGTCCGAGGGCCACGAGCCCGCCGGCGGCCAGCAGCCCCGCCGTCAGAGCGCCGACCAGCGCGCGGGTACGGGTGATACGGCGTCTGCGGCGGGGACGGGAACGGGGGTGGGGAAGCACAGGCTCCACGGGAGGCACCTTCTGGCCGGGGACGGCTTACGCCCCCTCAGTTGCTCCCGGAGGCCGAAAGGTTGCCGCCCGGTTTCGCTTGTGTCGACGCCGTCCCACGCCCCAGGCCGGCCGCGTGCGCCGCGGTGTGCAGTGAACGCAGCGCGAGCAGCAAAAAGCCGATGTCGTCGAGATAGACGGGGTCGGGCACAAGGTCGACGGGCGACACGGTGTAGATGACCGCCGCCCACACGAGTGCCTTGTTGTGCAGCGGGATGCCCGCGTCGGCCAGCAGCTTTCTGGCCCGGATCACGCGCACCAGGAGGACGGCGGCGGCGCCTGCCATGAGCAGGAGTACCAGCGCGCCGATGATGAGCCAGACCGAGGTGTCCATGGCTCATCGTCTCCCCGCGGGGCGGCCTGGTCCAGGAGGTGTCACCCGTGGCTCCTGGCGTGCTGCCGGGCACGACGGCGCTTCAGGGCACGGCGTTCGTTCTCGTCCAGGCCTCCCCAGACACCCGAGTCCTGTCCGTTCTCCAGGGCCCATTCGAGGCACGGCTCCCGCACCGGGCAGGTGCCGCACACGGTCTTGGCCTCCTCGGCCTGTACGAGCGCGGGGCCGCTGCTGCCGATGGGGAAGAACAGGTCGGGGTCCTCTTCGCGGCACGCCGCGTGCATGCGCCAGTTGTCCATTTCTCTCACTCCTTCTCCCAGGGGCGGTCCGTAGGTCTCCGCCGGGCTCGGCCTCGGTTTTCGGTCTTCGTACTCTGCGCGTGACCGTCATCGGGCGTTCGAAACCACAACGGGGCAACGGCCTTCAAGGGTTTTGGGCGCTCGGGCCGCTCTCCGGCAGGGGCTGCCCCGGGGGCGGCGCCGCCGTGCACGCGCCGTCCAGCCTGATGCGGTAGTCCATGACGGCGGCCGGCTCGTCGATGATGTCCACTCCGGTCCCGGGGGTCTCCAGGACCACCCGGTCACCGATCTCCGGGGCCGGGACGCGCAGCAGGTGAAGTGGCGGGACACCGGTCATGGGGTGCGGAGGAAAGTCGAGCGGCATCACCTGCACCGTGAGGTGCTGCCGCTGCGCGGCATCCTCCAGCGCCGCCCGCTGTTCGGCCATCACCGAGGGGCCGCCGACGCTCGTGTGGAGGGCGGCGGCCGGGAACAGGGCCCACAGCACCGCCCCGCGCTCCGCGAGCCGGCGCTTCCGCTCCGCCAGGAGTTCGAGACGGCTGTCGGTATCCGGCGCGGAAGCGGCGGTCAGGGCCCGGCACAGGGCCGCCTCGTAGGCAGGGGTGCGCAGCAGCTCGGGAATCAGCGCGGGGTGCCAGGTCCTGACGAGCGCGGCGGAGGACTCGATGCCGATGACCTCCTGCTGCCACGGCTCCATCGCGTCCCGCCACCGATGCCACCAGCCGGGCAGATTCGCGGCGGCGAGGCCCGCCATGATCGGCTCGACGTCCACGGCGGAGACCGCGTAGCGCTCCAGGAGTACGCGCACCTGACGGGCGTCGAGCCCGGTCTCGGCCCGCTCGATACGGCGGACGGTGGCGGGGTGGGCACCCAGTGCCACGGCCGCCGCCTGCAGACTGACGCCCGCACGCTCCCGCAGCAGCCGCAGGCGCGCCGCCAGGACTCGGTGTTCGACGGTGGGGCCGGACCGGGGCCTCATCCACGTACCCTTCTCGCGCGCTCCGATGCGGTGCGGTATCCGGAGCCGACAGACCCGATAACGGGCCATTCCGACATTCTGCCTCTTGCAAAGTATGCACTTTGCACGGAGAGTACATACATGTCCGAAATAGTCGCGAGCGCGCGTCCGGCCCCGGAGGACTCGGGCCGGCGGAGCGCACAGAGCTGGTGGATGCCCCGCGCTCCCCGGAGTGTCCCCATGGCAAGGCACCGGGTGCAGGAAGCCATGCGGAGCTGGGGAGAGCCCGACGACCGGGTGGAGAGGGCGGCCCTCGTCGTGACCGAACTGGTCACGAACGCGGTGGAGCACACCGCGGGCCGGCGCATCCGGTGCCGCGTCCTGCGGACCCCGGGCCAGCTGCGTATCTGCGTGTGGAACCGAGGCCGGCGGCACGCGTCCGGGCTACCCGGGCTGCCCGGGCCGCGCTCCCCGCAGCACTCCGGTGCGCCCGCCGACGGGCCTCGGGGCACGGATGGCCCCGGTCCGGTGGCCATGGACGGGCCGGACGGGAACGACGGCTTCAGTCTCGCGTCGGTGGCCGAGGACGGCCGGGGGCTGATGCTCGTGGACGCCCTGGCGACGCGGTGGGGCACACGCTCCAGCGTGTCCGGGCGGCTCGTCTGGGCAGACATCTGACCCGCCGCAGTCCGCCCCACCCCGGCACGGCTCAGGCGAGTGCCGCCCGGCACTCCGGGTGACCCCAGCCGTTCGGATTCTTGGCGATCATGTCCTTGGCCGCGTAGGGCTTCCCGCAGTGGCACCGGCCCGCGAACTTCGCCCGGATCGTCCCGCTCGAACGCGTCCGATGCGTGGAGCCGCTCGCCGCCCCACCCTCGGTCGCTCCCGCCGTCCGGCCCTTGGTCGAGCGGGCCGGGACAGGAACGGGCATGTCCGCCGTGCCGTACGCGGTCCCCGCCGCCTGCTGCGAGACGGCCACCTCACTCGCGGCCTGATCGGCCAGAGCGTTGAGCGGATCGCCTCCCACCTGGTGTGCCGGCACGTAGCGGAAGGTCACGCTGCGGCTGCTCAGCAGCTCGTCGATGCCGACCACCAGCTCGCGGTTGGCGACCGGCTTGCCCGCCGATGTCTTCCAGCCGTTGCGCTTCCATCCCGGCAGCCACTTGGTCACCGCGTTCATCGCGTACTGCGAGTCCATCCGCACCTCGAGGGGCACGGCGGGATCGGTCGACCTCAGCAGTTCCAGCAGGGCCGTGAGCTCGGCGACGTTGTTGGTGGCGGTGCCCAGTGGGCCCGCCTCCCACCGCTGGGGGTTCTCCTGGCCGTCGGCCAGGACCCACGCCCAGGCGGCAGGTCCCGGATTGCCCTTCGATGCCCCGTCACACGCGGCGATGATGCGCTCGTCCATGCCCTGATCATGCCAGCCGGGAGGACGGGGGCACGATCGAGCCGGGGAGACGCGGGGCTCCCGGTCGGCGGAAACCGGCCGGAAGCCCCGTCGCGTGCCTCAGAGAACGCCGGACTCGGAGACGGCGATCTTCGCCTTCGTGCTGCCGTTCGAGGAGCCGTACGTCTCGATCTTGCGGACGAGCTCCATGCTCGTCTCGTCGGCGACCTCACCGAACACGACGTGCTTGCCGTCCAGCCACGGGGTGAGGACGGTGGTGATGAAGAACTGCGAACCGTTGCTGTTCGGGCCCGCGTTGGCCATCGAGAGCAGACCCGGCTTGTTGTGCTTCAGGGTGAAGTTCTCGTCGGCGAACTTCTCGCCGTAGATGCTCTTGCCGCCGGTGCCGTTGCCCCGGGTGAAGTCACCGCCCTGGAGCATGAAGTCCGGGATGACACGGTGGAACGGCGAGCCGGCGTAGCCGTAGCCGTGCTCACCGGTGGCCAGCGCGCGGAAGTTCTCCGCGGTCTTGGGTGCGACGTCGTCGAAGAGGTTGAACACGATCCGCCCAGCGGGCTTCTCGTCGATGGTGATGTCGAAATACGCCTTGATGGTCATGGGTCCATCCTGACATCACCCACCGTCTCCCGATGCACAGACCCCGCCCTACGGCGGCTGTGGGCTGCACGAATACGGCGTACCACGGGGGTGAGCCGTGGTACGCCGTTTCAGTCAGGGAGAACGCCGATCCCCCCTACCGTGCTGTTCAGCGGTTGCCGCGGTGACCGCCGTCACGGTGACCACCGTCGCGGTAGCCACCGTCGCGGTAGCCACCGTCGCGGTAACCACCGTCGCGGTGACCACCGTCCCGGTAACGGCCCCAGGACTTGGAGTCCACCTTGTGCCCGCGGTTGTCACGGAGCGTCGCGGTGTCCCGGCTGTCCCAGACGTACTGGCGGCGGTCCTGGTACACGTCGTGCCGGGTGTCACGGCCGACACCGGTGTGGACGCGGACGGAGGAACGGGCGGGCAGCCGCAGGTCGAACGTGTAGGTCCGACGGCTCTCGTCCGACAGCGTCCAGCCGCGGAGGTTGACGGCGTGACGGCCCGTGTTGGTGACGGTGACCCACTCGGCGTTCAGACTGCGGTTGGAACCGTTGTCGCGGCCGGGGCTGTCGTACTGGATCTTGCCCAGGACGACCGACGAGCGCTGCGACGGCCGGTTGTGACCGTGGTCCCGGCCATCGGCCGATGCCGGCAGAGCCGCTGCGGCGAGCAGCGCGCCCGAGGCAAGAACGGTGGCGGTGATCCGTCGTGCGGAACGGGACATGGAAACCCCTCATCATGCAGGCCCGGAATGGAGCGCCGGGCGTTTTCCGACCCCGGCGTCGTGCCGGGAACGCAAACTTTGTCCCGCTTTCCCGGTGGCCGGAAGACGCCCTGATCCGTGTGACGAAGTACGGACATTTCTGTCACACACGACTGCATCCGACACGCATGCCGACGGTCGTAGACCTGTCAACCGTTGATCGTTGCACCGACCCTTTGGGGGGCTGTTCACATGGTCATCACATCTCGTTCACCCTGGACCCACTCCCCCAGCAGCCCTGCCCGGAGGGTGTGGATCCGTGTAACAGAAGAGACAGCGCTTACCTGGACAAAGGTTTCATTACCGCCGGGAAAGCAGCTCGTTCGTTCGAGCCTTCAGCATCCACCGCGAAGGGGCGAGACGGACGCGCTGCCCTCCACCGGTGACCAGCGCGTTCACAGGGGCCATCGGGTCCAACGCCATGGTCCTGGCCATGAGGACGCCGACGGCGAGCGGGAGCAGGGCCACGGCCAGGGCCGTGCCGGCGCTGGTGAGGTTCTTGATGCGGGGGCGCGTCGGCGCGTCGGGGACCATGGTTCCCATTCGACCGGTGGGCGCGCGTTCCCGGATCGGGGCACGTACTCAGACGCGCGGCCTCCCGTACTCAGTCCGGCCCGGGTCCGCTGACGGAGGGAGCGGATTCAGCCGTCCGCCCCTCGCCTGCCCTCGGCGTCGGCCCGTCCGCCTGCCCCGAGGAGCCCCGTGGGCTCGAACGCGGCCTTCCGCTCCAGCTTGGGCAGCTCGTGTTTCGAGAGCGCGGTGACGACCGGGGGCATGGCGGCACGCACCAGCTGCGTGGCGCGTAGCCATGCGGGCACGTACACGGAGGCACGGCGCCGCTCGACTGCCCGCACCATGTGACGCGCCACGGTCTCCGCCGGGTAGACCTTGCGCGCGGGCCTCGGCATGTGCGCCCGGAGCTCGCGCAGCACGGGGTGCTGGTCGGCGTCGCGGATCATGTCGGTGTCGGTCCAGTTCAGGTAGCCGATGCCCACCCCGACGTGCTCGTGGGCGAACTCGGCGCGCAGCGCGTGCCCGAAGGACTCCACACCGGCCTTGGAGGCGCAGTAGGCGCTCATCATGGGCGCGGCACCGATGGACGCGAGCGAGGCGATCTGGAGGTAGTAGCCCCGGGTCGTACGCAGGTGGGGCACGAAGGCACGTGCGGTGATCGCACTGCCGACCAGGTTCACCTCGATCACGCGCCTCCAGGTCGCCGGGTCGGACTCGGCGAAGGGTCCGCCCTCGGCGAGCCCCGCGTTGGCGACCACGGCCGAGGCGTGCCCGAGCTGTTCCCGGACCTCGTCCGCCACCTCGGCCATGCGGGCGTCGTCCGTGACGTCGGCCTCCCAGCACCGTGCCGGGCCGGGGAGCGTGTCCCTGACCTCGGCCAGTGTCGACTCCTCCCGGCCGATCAGCGCGACGGTGGCGCCCCGGTCCGACAGCTCCCTGGCGATGGCCGCGCCGAGGCCCCGTGCGGCGCCGGTCACGACGGCGACCCGGCCCTCCAGAGGACCTGCCGTGCCCGTCATACGCGTCTCCTCACGGTCGCCCCCGGCGGCGCTCCGTCCCACCGGCGTGCGAACGGACTGCGCGTGGACCCCAGCATTCCGGATGGCCGCTCACCCCGCGAGGCGAACCGGCGCGGGCGCGCTGCGGGGCGCGATGGAAGGGCTCCCCCGGGCGGCGGCCTCCAGCCACGGGACGTGGCTCCGTCGGGCCGCCGGGCCGGCCGGCGCTCAGTCCGGAGGGGTGGGCGGGCCCCAGTGGGAGAACCTGGGCAGCCACTTCACCCGGTAGTCCGGATGCCCGGCGTGCTCCGCTGCCGTCTGCCGCACGACGAACCCCAGTCCGACGGCGCGGCCCGAGATGAAGTCCTGGGCCGGGCGGTCGGTGTCCAGGACCGCGATCTCCTCGTACTCGTCCAGGAGAACCCTCGTGGTCTCGATGCGGCGCAGTGTGCGCGCCGGGTCCTGGAAGACGATGTGCCGGTCGTAGGCGCGCGAACGTACGACGAACGCGATACCGCTCGTGCGGTCGTGCACCTCGCCGGGTGCCTCGGCCGGCGTCCGCCAGCCGTCGCCGCCCGCCTCCCGCGCGATGTCCTCCTCCTCGGCGAGGCGTGCCCGCACGAATGTCAACAGGTCCGAGTTGTCTGCCATCTGGTTCCGAATCCTTCTCCGTCACAGACCGCGGCGGTGGGTCCACCCACCGCCGCGGGCCCGCTCTGCCCGTCCAGCAGAGGATGCCTCACCTGCCCGCCGGAGGCGCAGTCCACACCGGGCGCGTTCCGGATGGCGGACGGTCGCGCCCGGTTGTGACCGGTGTGGACGGGCGGACGGGCGGCACCCGGCGGGCGGCGTCCGGCCCCGCGGCCGAGGCGCTGGGCGGACGGCCGGAGCCGGTAGGCCTGTCAGGGCAACGAGGGCTCCGTGCCCGCCCGCGCGCAGACCGAGGCCGCGGCTCGGGAGGCGAAGGACAGCATGTCCCGTAGCTCCTGCGGATCCGGTGCCGCCGTGAAGGAACCGAGGGCCCCCATCCGGCTCAGCAGGCCCGCCGCGAACGCGTCGCCCGCGCCGATCGTGTTGACCACCTCGACCGGCGGGGCCGCGACGGACATGGGCGGTTCCGTCGCCGTGTACGCCGTACTGCCCCTCGCGCCCCTGGTGAGAACGACCAGCCGGCCCCCGGCCGCCAGCTTCCGGCAGGTCTCCTCCGGATCCGCCCCCGGCCAGAGCCGCTCCAGGTCCTCGTCGCTGGCCTTCACGACGTGCGCGAGGCCGCACAGTTCGCGCAGCGCCGCCGAGCCGTGGTCCGGGCCGAGGGTGCGGTCCTGGCGGACGTTGGGGTCCACGACGAGGAGCGAGTGCTCGGCCGCCGCGAGGGCGGTCGCCCGTACGACAGCCGCCGCCGGCCCGACCACGGCCGCGAGGCCGCCCACGTACACGGCTCCGAACCCGGCGGCCCGCGCGGACAGGTCCGGCAGCCGGAACGTCGCGGTGTCCTGGAGGTGGAAGTGGTAACCCGTTCCACCTGCGTCCGGCTCGGCGACTGCCAGCGCGGTGGGCAGGTCCGAGCGTCCGCAGAGTGTGAGGTCGACCCCGGCGGCTTCCAGCCGTCCCTCGATCATGCGGGCGAATCCGTCGCCGCCGAGGCCACCGGCGAACGAGACGGGGGTGCCGAGCCTCGCCAGCCCGACGGCGACATTGGCCGGGGCCCCGCCGAACTGGGCCGTCCGCACGCCCCCGTCCCCGGCCACGGGGACGAGGTCGACGAGTGCCTCGCCGAGCACGAGGACGGCGTCGGGCCCGCCCGTCACGGCTCGACCACGATCTTGCGGCCGATGCCGGCCTTGAAGCGGTCGATGGCCTGCGGGTACTGCGCGAGCGGAAGCCGGTCGCTGATGAAGACGGCCGGGTCGAGGACTCCGGTGGCGAAGAGCGCGGCGGCACGTTCGTAGCTGTGCAGGACGGCCATCGAGCCGGTGATGGTGATCTCCTGGTTGTAGATGCGGTACGGCTCGATCACCGCCGTCGTCGCGTAGTCGGCGACCCCGAACTGGAGGAAGGTCCCTCCCTTGGCGACGCGTCCCAGGCCGTCCTGGATGGCTGCCGCGTTGCCCGTGGCGTCGATGACGACGTCCCAGCCGCCGGGGCGGTCCAGCTCGTCGGCAGCGGCCGCCGACCGGGAGCAGCCGAGGAGACTCGCGGTGGCGAGGCGGTCGGGGTTGACGTCCAGGACGTCCACGCCTGCCGCCCCGGTGCGCTTGGCGAGCTCGAGCATCATCAGGCCCATGGTCCCGGAACCGTAGATCAGCACCTCGGCGCCAAGAGTGCTGTTCAGCACGTCGTAGCCCCGGACCGCGCAGGACAGCGGCTCGATCAGGGCGGCGTCCTTCACGTCGATGTGCTCGGGCAGCCGGACGCAGTTGGCGACGGGGGCCACGGCGTACTCGGCGGCGCCGCCGGAGACCGTGACCCCGATCGCGGCCCAGCGTTCGCAGAGGTTGCCGCGTCCGCTGCGGCAGTAGCGGCACTCGTGGCAGTGCAGGGACGGGTCGACGGCGACCCGGTCGCCGATGGCCAGCTCCGTGACGTCGCGTCCGACGCCGACGATCTCCCCGGCGAACTCGTGGCCGGGAACGAGGGGCAGTGTGGGCGCGAACTCGCCCTGCAGGATGTGCAGATCGGTGCCGCAGAGCCCGCAGGAGGCTACGGACACGACGACGTCGCGAGGGCCGGGGGTGGGGTCGGGGACGGTGGTGACGGAGACCTTGCCGGGGGCTTCGACGATCGCTGCCTGCATTATTTCACTGCTCCGAGAGACAGGCCCTGGACGAGTTTGTCCTGGGCGGCGTAGCCGGCGGCGAGCACCGGCAGGGACACGACGACGGACGCGGCGCACAGCTGGGCGAGGAAGAGGCCCTGGCTGGTGACGAATCCGGTGAGGAAGACGGGTGCGGTCTGGGCGACGACGCCGGTGAGCACCCGTGCGAAGAGCAGTTCGTTCCAGCTGAAGATGAAGCAGATCAGGGCGGTGGCGGCGATGCCGGGCGCGGCCATCGGCGCGACGACCCTGGCCAGGACGGTCGGCAGCCTCGCGCCGTCCACCTGGGCGGCCTCGATGACGGACACCGGCACGTCCGCGAGGAAGGACTGCATCATCCAGACCGCGATCGGCAGGTTCATCGAGGTGTACAGCAGGACGAGGAGCCAGATGTTGTCCAGCATCCCGGCGTTCTTGGCGAACAGGTAGATGGGGAGGAGTCCGGCGACGACGGGCAGCATCTTCGTGGAGAGGAAGAAGAACATGACGTCCGTCCACTTGCGGACGCGCCGGATGGACAGGGCGTACGCCGCCGGGAGGGCCAGCAGGAGCACCAGGACCGTGGAGAAGAAGGAGGCGCCGAGGGAGTTGAGCAGCGGCGGCCACGGGGTGACCCCGGTGTCGGCGCCGAAGAAGGCCCGGTAGCCGTCCAGGGTGAGCGGTGCGAAGAGGGAGGGCGGGTTCGTCGCGGCGTCCGACTCCGCGTGCAGCGAGGTCAGCAGCATCCAGAGCGCGGGCAGGCAGAAGGCGAGTCCTGCGGCCCAGGCAAGCAGGCCGAGCGCGGCGGAGCGCCGGCCGGACCTGCGCAGGACGCGCGGCGCGGACGGGGCCTGAGCGGGGGCGGTGGTGGTCATGCGCGGTTCGCCTCCTCACTGAAGAGGGACGAGACGGTCCGGAGCGCGAAGGTGGCGATGATGATCGTGCCGATCACCACGACGACTCCCGCGGCGGACGCCAGTCCGTATTCGTGAGCCTGGTAGAAGGTCTGGTAGATCGTGTACGGGAGGTTGGCGGTGCCGAGTCCGCCGGCGGTGATCGTGAACACCGCGTCGAAGTTCTGCACGATGTACACGGCGCCGAGCAGCACCCCGAGTTCGAGGTACCGGCGCAGGTGCGGCAGGGTCAGGTAACGGAAGGTCTGCCAGGCGCTCGCGCCGTCGAGGCGCGCGGCCTCGACGACCTCGGCGGGCCGGCTCTGGAGGCCCGCGAGCAGGATCAGCATCATGAACGGCGTCCACTGCCAGACCAGGGCGGCGACGACCGCGAGGAGCGGCATCTCCGCGATCCAGTCCGGCTGGCTCGGGGACGTGTCGCCGAACAGCTCACCGACCCAGCTCAGCGCGCCGTTGAAAAGGCCGTACTCCGGGTTGTAGAGCGCGTGCTTCCACAGCAGCGCCGCGGATACGGGAACGATCAGGAACGGGGTGATGAGCAGGGTACGGACCATGCCGCGGCCGAAGAACTTGCGGTCCAGGAGCAGTGCGAGGGCCAGTCCGATGACAACGGTGGCGATGACGACACTCGCGGTCAGCAGGATCGTGGTGAGGACCGATTCGCGGAGGGCGGCGTCGGTGAAGACGGACGCGTAGTTGTCAAGCCCGTTGAAGGCGCGTTTGTCGGGGTTGAGCGAGTTCCAGTCGAAGAGGGAGATCACCAGGGTCGCCACGAAGGGCAGTTGGGTGACGACGATCAGGAAGACCAGGGCGGGCAGGAGCGGGGCCCTGGTGGCCCAGGCCCGGGGACCGGTCTTCTTCGGCCGCGGGGGAACGGCCGCCCCGGGCGGTGACTTGGGTGTGGTGCCGACTGCTGTGGTCATCGGTACTCCTTGGCGACCTGCTCGGCCAGCTTCTGGGAGGTGGCCAGCGCCTTGTCGACGGACTGGCGGCCGGCGATGGCCGCGCTGATCTCCTGCGCGACCCTGGTGCCGAGATCGGTGAACTCGGGGATGCCGACGAACTGGATGCCGGGCACGGGGCGCGGCTGGGTGCCCGGGTTCTTCGGGTCGGCGCCGGAGATGGCCTGTTCGGTGACGTCGGCGAAGGCGCCCGCCGCCTCGACGTATTCGGGGTTGTCGTAGGTGGAGGCCCGTTTGCCGGCCGGTGCGTTGGACCAGCCGCTGGTCTCGCCGACGAGCGACTCGTACTCCTTGCTGGAAGCCCAGGAGACGAACTTCCACGCGTCGTCGGACTTCTTGGACGCCTTCTGGATGCCCCACGCCCAGGTGTAGAGCCATCCCGAACTCTTGGTCTCCTCGACCGGGGCGGGCACGTAGCCGATCTTCCCCTTGACCGGCGAACCGTCCGCCTCCAGGGAGCCGGCACCGGCCGTGGCGTCGTACCACATGGCGGTCTTGCCCTGCGTCATGTTGTTGAGGCATTCGGCGTACCCGGCCTGGGAGGCGCCGCGTTCCCCGTGCTTGCGCACGAGGTCGACGTAGAACTTGGTGGCCTTCTTGAACTCGGGTGAGGTGAGCCGGGGTTTCCAGTCCTCGGTGAACCAGGTGCCGCCCATGGTGTTGACCACGGTGGTGAGCGGGGCGATGAGCTCGCCCCAGCCGGGCAGGCCGCGCAGGCAGATGCCCTTCATGCCCGGCTCGGCACCGTCCGCCTCCGCCGCGAGGCCGGCCACCTCCTTCCAGGTGGGGTGCGCGGGCATCGACAGGCCCTTCGCGTCGAAGACGTCCTTGCGGTACATGAGGAAGGACGACTCCCCGTAGAAGGGCTGGGCGTAGAGCTTGCCCTCGGCGGTGAGAGACTCCCGCAGCGGTTCGAGGATGTCGTCCTGGTCGAAGGCGGTGTCCTCGGCCGCGTAGGTGTCGAGCGGGTGCAGCCAGTCGTTCTTCGCGAAGAAGGGCACCTCGAAGTTGCTGATGGTGCCGACGTCGTACTGTCCGGCCTGGTTGGAGAAGTCCTGGCTGATCTTGTCGCGGACGTCGTTCTCCGGGAGCACGGTGAAGTGCACCTTGATGCCGGTCTCCTCGGTGAAGTGCTCGGCGGTGAGCTGCTGCAGCTCGACCATCTGCGGGTTGTTCACCATGAGTACGTTCAGTGCGTCACCCCCTCCGAACGCGGTTCCGCCCGCTCCGGCACATCCGGCGGCGAGGAAGGTCATCACTGCCGTGCCCGCGACCGCACGCACGCGGGTCCCACGGCGTCGTTGCTGGTGGGGCATAAGTTCTCCTGATCGGTCGTAGCGGCTCGTGGATCTGTGCCCGTGCCCTGGTTCTCCTGTCGGTTCCGGGCATGGCGGGGCTGCCCTCCGGTCTCCGACGGGAGCGGGGAGGTGAGCGGGGGGTGGCGGCGGCTCCGGGGCCGCCGTGGGGTGGGGTCAGACTCTGATGACGTTCGGGCCGAGCAGGGAGTAGCGCTGGGCCTCCGCCGACGACAGACCGGTGTCGGTGACGATCGCCTCGAAGTCGTCGACACCCGCGAAACGGCAGAAGCTCACCGCTCCGAACTTCGAGTGGACGCCGGCGAAGACACGGCGGCGGGCACTGCGCATGGCCTGCGCCTTGACCTCGCCGACCGCCGGGTCCGGGGTGGTCAGGCCGTACTGGCGGGAGATGCCGTTCGCACCGACGTACGCCAGGTCGATGACGAAGTCGGCGAGCATGCGGGTGGCCCAGTGGTCGACGGTCGCCATGGTGCTGCCGCGCAGGCGCCCGCCGAGCAGGAGCACCGCGGTCTTCTCCGCGTCCGCGAGGACCGTCGCGACGGCCAGGGACGCGGTGACGACGGTCAGCGGCCGGTCCCGGGGGAGGGCCTCGGCGATGAGCTGCGGGGTGAAGCCCTCGTCGACGAACACCGTCTCGGCGTCACCGAGCAGGTCGGCGGCGGCCGTTGCGATCCGTGACTTCTGAGGCACGTGGTGCGTGGTGCGCATCGCCAGTGTGGTTTCGAACCCGGCGCTCTCGACCGGGTACGCACCGCCGTGCGTGCGACGTACGAGACCGTGCTCCTCAAGGGTGTGCAGATCGCGCCTGATGGTCTCCTTGGCCACCTGGAACCGTTCGGCCAGCCGGTTCACGTCGACCGCCCCGTCCTGCCGGGCCGTCTCGAGTATCCCTCGTCGGCGTTCCTCGGTGCCCACGACACCTTCCCTGCTCTAGTGGATCGATGTGGTTCCCGGCGTCCGTTCGGGCCCACGCATTGTTTGTACAAGCTAAAACGTCTGTTCGGCCAGTTCCTTCGCTCCACGGCCTGCGCCCGATCATGCCCGTTTCGCCACGGGGACCGGCGCTGGTGGCCGGACCGGACGGGCGCCCGGGCGGTCCGGAAGCGCCTGATTCACCCGTAACCGCGCCCGTTTCACGCCCGTCAGCGGTCACAGAGACGCCGGGACGCCTAGCACAGGCCTTCCGGCACCGCATCGACAACAGCCTGCAAATGTCCAATTGCACACGCCAATGCCTGATTTCGGCCAACAATTCATGTCTGATGACTCTTCGGGCAACCTCCGGTCGGGGTTGTCGTCTCTCACGGGCAAAGCGACTCCACCGCCCCAGGGGCAATCGGACATCGGAGAACGATGAGCACCAGCACCCCCCGCACCAGACTCCGGCGGCCCGTGGTCGCGGTCGCCGCCGCGATCACCGTGATCGCCGGAGTCGTCGCCGCCGCGCCCGACGCCGGACGGACGACTCCCCTACCGTGGCTCGGCCTGGTCGCCGCGTCGAAGTCCGTGACACTCGACTCGTGGAAGGAGGACCCGGGCGTCTATCTGGACCTCGGGACGTATCTCACGGCCTCCGGGGCCCCGTTGGAACTGCGGGTGACGCGGAAGAGCTACAAGGACCCGGTCGTCGCCACCCAGATCATCCGCAAGGGGAACATGACCCGGACCAGGGCCCTCCCCCAAGACCTGGTGAAGGATTTCTCAGGGCTGCCGGACTTCGTCCGCATCACGGTCCGGGACGGTGCGGGCAAGGAGGTGGTGAGCCGTACGGAGTCGTTCTGCCCGAACAACGCGTCAGGCAGGATCCTGCCCGACGCCCCGGCCACGTCGAAGTATCCCGAGAGCTGCCCCACGAACCCCTTCACGCTGGGCTCGGTGTGGGGCGTCGAGAACGGATGGGCATCCAACACCTACGCCGGCCACTACTCGGCGCCGGTCGCGCTCCCGGCCGGGAAGTACACCGCCGAGGTGGCGGTCACCAAGCGGTACCGCGACCTGTTCAAGATCGCCGACGAACCCCGGACGGTCGACGTGACGGTGCGGGAGCGAAGCTGGGAGGAGGAGAGCTCCGGCCTGACGCCAGGCGCGCGCTCCGCGTCCGGGCACGCCGCACATGGTGCCGGCCACTCGGGCCACACCGCGGCACGCACGCCCGCTCCGTCTTCCGCGACCACCGGTGCCGGCCCCTCGTACAACGTCGGCCACGGACCCCACCCGCCGGCGCCCGCCGCCGTGCCCTGGGCCGACGCGCGCGAGGGTTTCCGGCCGGCCCGGGGCGACGGGCCGGGACGCACGGACGGCTCCCGGCAGGCACCCGCCGTGCGGCCCAACGACCGGCGTCCCACGGGTACGGCCACGGTGCCGGACGTCCCCAAGCCCGACCTGCGTTCCCTTCCCGCCTACGGCATCACCATCGGCGAGGGTGACACCGGCACGCCCGGCAGGGACTATCTGGCTTTCAGCGCCAACGTGTGGAACGCGGGCCCCGCGCAACTGGTGGTGGACGGATTCCGCAAGCCGGGCAACGAACTGATGGACGCCTACCAGTACTTCTACGACGCCTCGGGCAAGCAGGTCGGCTACACCCCGACCGGCACCATGGAGTGGGACCCCCGTCCAGGTCATGAGCACTGGCACTTCACCGACTTCGCGAGCTACCGGCTACTGAAGGCCGACAAGAAGGAGACCGTACGCAGTGGCAAGGAGGCCTTCTGCCTGGCCAACACAGACGCGGTCGACTACACGGTGAAGAACGCCAACTGGCACCCGGACAACACGGACCTGTCCACGGCCTGCGGCCAGGAGAACTCCATCTCCGTACGGGAGGTGCTCGACGTGGGCTCCGGTGACACGTACACCCAGGACCTTCCGGGCCAGTCCTTCGACATCACCGGGCTCTCCAACGGCACGTACTACATCCAGGTGCTGGCCAACCCGGAGAAGCGGCTCAAGGAGACGGACCTCGGCAACAACAGCGCCCTGCGCAAGGTGGTCCTGGGCGGGAAGCCCGGCGCCCGCACGGTGACCGTGCCCAAGCACGACCTGGTCGAGGCCCCCTGACACGGCCCCGCCCGCTCGGTGCCCCCGGGAGACTTCCCCCGGGGGCACCGCCCCCGCACGAGACGACGAGGTCAACGGCTGCCGTCCGGGCACGAGTTGCTGTGGCAGACTTCGCAGGCAGACCGGTTCACCTCATCTGCAACGGAGCTCGTCATGACGGCTGGGACACCTCTGCCCCCGATAGACACCAGCAGGCCCCACTCGGCTCGCGTCTACGACTCGCTGCTCGGCGGCAAGGACAACTACCCGGTGGACCAGGCCGTGGCCCAGCAGCTGCCGGCCGAGGCCAAGGCCGGGGCGTTCCAGAACCGTGCCTTCATGAACCGCGCGACGGCCTGGCTCGCCGGCGAGGGCGTCAGTCAGTTCCTCGACATCGGTACGGGCATCCCGACCGAGCCGAACCTGCACCAGACGGCCCAGGAGATCAATCCGCGGTCGCGGGTCGTCTACTGCGACAACGACCCGATCGTCCTGCGGCACGCGGAGGCCCTCCTCATCAGCCGTCCGGAGGGTGTCACGGACTACGTGCACGCGGATGTGCTCGAGCCCGCCACGATCATCGAGGCGGCCCGCAAGGTCCTGGACTTCGACCGGCCCATCGCCCTGTCGCTCCTGGGCCTCCTCCACTTCCTCCCCGACGACCTGGACCCCCGGGCCATCGTGGGTACCCTGGCCGCCACCCTCCCGTCCGGCAGTTACGTGGTGCTGTCCCAGGGCGCCTCGGACGTGAACCCCGAGCGCGGGCAGCGGGGCGCGGCCGAGTACGGCAAGGGCGGCATCCGGCTGGCACTGCGCACCCGCGCCGAGTTCGCCCGGTTCTTCGACGGCCTGGACATCGTCGAGCCGGGGCTCGTGACGGCTCCCGAGTGGTTCCGCGGCACACCGGCCCCGCGGCCGGAGCTGAGCGGCGTCTACGTCGCGGTCGCCCGTATCCCGTAACAGCGGTCCGGAAGGAAACGTACTCATGGCCGACGGCCACCAGCACCCGGCAGCCGAGGCGTTCGACGCCATCGGGGCCGGCTACGAGACGGCCTTCGCCGGTTCGGCCGCGCACCACGCCTCGCTGAACCGGCTACTGGGGCAGCTCGCACCCCGCAGCAGGGTTCTGGACGTGGGCAGCGGAACGGGCCGGCCGACCGCCCACACCCTGGCGGCCGCGGGGCACGACGTTTTGGGCATCGACGTCTCGCCCGTCATGGTGGAGCTGGCGTCCCACCGTGTCACCGGCGCGTCCTTCCGGTGCGCGGACATCCGTGAGGTGCCCCTGGAGGAGGAGAGCTTCGACGCGGTCTGCGTCTACTTCTCACTCCTGCAGATGTCGCGCGACGAGCAGCGCGCTCTCGTCCGCCGTCTGGCGGGGGCGCTCAGGCCCGGCGGCCGCCTGGTCCTGGCGACCGTACCGCTGGACGTGGAGGGCGTGAGCACTGTTTTCATGGGTCAGGAGGTGCGGGTGACCAGTTTCGGCCCGGAGGGGTTCAGGGCGCTCGCGGCCGACGCCGGACTCACCGTCGTGAGCGAGGAGGACGCCGTGTTCACGCCGGACTGTCCTGGGGCCGTGCCCGAACCGCATCTCTATCTGGACTGCCGCCGCTGACCGCGGTGCTCCGTCACCCCGCGCCGTTCACTCCGGCTGCAGCAGTTGTTCCGTCCAGATGACCTTGCCCCCGTCGTCGGTGTAGCGGGTCCCCCACCGTTCGGCCAGCTGGGCGACGAGGAACAGCCCCCTGCCCCCCTCGTCCATGCCGGCCGCCTGACGCAGGTGGGGCGCGATGCTGCTGCGGTCGGACACCTCGCAGATCAGTGTCCGGTCACGGATCAGCCGTACGCGGATGGGGCCGGTGGCGTAACGGATGGAGTTGGTCACCAGTTCGCTCAGGATCAGTTCGGTCGTGAACGCCTCCTCGTCCAGACTCCACTCGGCCAGCTTGCGGGACACGTCGGAGCGGACCCGGGCTACCGCCGAGGGGTCGGAGGGGACGTCCCACTCGGCCACGTCCTCGGCGGCGAGGCGGCGGGTACGGCCGACGAGCAGCGCGATGTCGTCACGGGCCCTGGCGGGCACCAGGACGCGGAGGACGGCCTCGCAGGTCTCCTCCGGTGTCCGGTCGGGGTGTCCGGACAGCGTCTCGCGCAGCATTTCCAGGCCCTCGTCGATGTCGCGTTGCCGGTCCTCGACGAGCCCGTCCGTGTAGAGAACCAGCCGGCTGTCCTGCGGAAGCTGTACGTCGAGTGTCTCGAACGGCATGCCGCCCAGTCCCAGGGGCGGGCCGCCGGGCACATCCGCGAAGACGGCTTCGCCGTCGGGGCCGACGATCACCGGCTGGAGGTGACCGGCCCGCGCCATGGTGCAGCGCCCGGACGCGGGGTCGTAGATGGCGTAGAGGCAGGTGGCCCCCGTGACGCCTCCTCCCTCGTAGCCCTCGGACGACTCGTCCTGGTCGATACGGGCCACCAGCTCGTCCAGGTGCCACAGCAACTCGTCCGGCGGCAGGTCCAGGGTGGAGAAGTTGTGGACCGCCGTGCGCAGGCGGCCCATGGTGGCGGCGGCGTGCAGCCCGTGCCCCACCACGTCACCGACCACGAGGGCGACCCGGGCGCCGGGCAGCGGGATGATGTCGAACCAGTCGCCGCCGACGCCGCCCAGCCCACCGAGCCCGGCCTGCGCGGGGAGGTACCGGTAGGCGGCGTCGATGGCGCTCTGGTCGGGGAGTCCCTGCGGCAGCAGGCTGCGCTGCAGGGTGACCGCCACGTTGTGCTCGCGCGAGTACCGGCGCGCGTTGTCGATGCTGACCGCGGCGCGGGCGACGAGCTCCTCCGCGACGGACAGGTCCTCCTCCTCGAAGGGCTCCGGGCTCTGGGCCCTCCAGAACATGGTCACGCCGAGGATCACCCCCCTGGCTCGCATCGGGACGGCGATCAGGGAGTGCAATCCGCACTCCACGATGCGCTCGGCCCGCGCCGGGTCCGGTTGCCAGCCGGAGAGCCGGGTCAGGTCGGTGTAGAGGAGTGCCTCGCTCCGGAGCAGGCCGGCACCGATGTCCGTGTCCGGCAGGAAACGGAGCACCGCGCCCAGCGGGTGGAGTCCCGTGTCGTCCCGGGCGCCGCTGAAGGCCGAGCGTCGCAGGCCGTCGGTGGTGGCGCGGGCGAGCGTGGGTTCCTCGCCGCGCAGCACGCCCTCGGCCAGGTCCACGGTGGCGTAGTCGGCGAACCGGGCCGTGGCGAAGTCGGCCAGCTCCTCGCACGTCTGGATGACGTCCAGAGCGGTGCCGACCTCCGTTCCCGCGTCGTAGAGGAGCTGGAGCCTGCCGCGCGCGATGGCGGCCTTGCCCGTGAGGGCCTGCAGCTCCGTGGTGTCGCGCAGGGTCGTCACGCTGCCGGGCGGCCCGCCCTTCCGGTCGGTGGCCCGCTGGCTGACCGCGAGCAGTCGCGTGCCGACGGAGTGCACCTCGTCGGTCGCGCTGCGTCCCGAGACCAGCAGCCCGGTGATCACCGGGTCGAGGCCGAGCTCGGCCACGGGCCTGCCCTCGACGTCCGGGGGGAGGTAGAGAAGCCGTCGCGCCTCGTCGTTGGCCAGCAGGAGCGTCCTGTCGCCGCCGACGATGACCACTCCTTCCCGTACGGAGTGCAGAACGGCGTCGTGGTGCTCGTACATCCGGGTCATCCCGGTCGGGCCGAGACCGCGGGTCTGGCGTCTCAGCCTCCGGGTGACGAGTGCGGTGCCGCCCATGGTGAGCAACAGGATTCCACCGGCCGAACCGAACAGGAGCGGGAACTGGTCCTCGACGACCCCGCTGACACTGCTGATGGTGATTCCGGCGGACACCAGGCCCACGACCTCGTGGTCGGCGCCGAACACCGGCACCACGGCCTGGACGAGGGGGCCGATGGTTCCGTCGATCCTCTGGGTGACGACCCGCCCGTCGAGTGCGGGTCCCACGTCGCCGACGAACTTCTTCCCGATCCGGTCGGGCAGCGGATGGGTGAAGCGCACGGCGTCCAGGTTCATGACGACGACGAAGTCCACCCCGGAGCCCCTGCGCGCGGCCTCGGCCTTCGGCTGGAGTACGGCGGTGGGGTCGGGGCTCTGGAGGGCCGCTTCCATTCCGGGGGCGGCCGCGAAGGTCTCGGCAACGGCGACCGAGCGATTGCGGGCCTCGCGTACGCTGCCGGCCCGGGACTGCAGCACGAGCGCGGTCACGGATGCAGCGACGAGCAGCACCACGATCGCCACTTGCAGGAGAAAGACCTGACCAGCGAGGGTTCTCATTCGGAGAAACGAACGCGGGCGGCCGTAGCGTCCGGCCATGTCCCCCTTTCTACACGGCTTCCCGCTTCCCCGCCGCCCCGCCGTCCTCGCGGGCCAGCCGGTGCGGCCACCAGACGCGCGGTCCGATGTCGAGGAACAGGGAGGTGACCAGCACGGACCGCACGACGAAGGTGTCGAGGAGTACCCCCAGCGCGACCGCGAAGCCGATCTCCGCGAAGGCCACCACCGGCAGGGTGCCGAGTACCGCGAAGGTCCCTGCCAGCACCAGGCCGGCCGAGGTGATCACCGCCCCGGTCGCGGCGAGACCGGTGACCACGCCCGCACGGGTGCCCTGGTGCAGTGCCTCCTCACGGATCCGGGTGGTCAGGAAGATGTTGTAGTCGATACCGAGGGCGACCAGGAACACGAAGACGAAGAGCGGGAAGTCCGTCGTCTCGCCGGCGTAGTCGAAGACGTGGCGGAAGACCAGGGCACTGACACCCAGGGCGGCGGCGAACGACAGCACCACGGTCGCGATGAGCAGCAGCGGCGCCAGCAGGGCACGCAGTACCAGCGCGAGGATGATCAGCACGACCAGAAGCACGAGCGGGATGATCAGCACGTTGTCGTGCCGGGTGGCGTCGTCCATGTCGAGTGCCGCCGCCGTGTCGCCGCCCACCCGTGCGTCCACCCCCGAAAGCCCGTGGACGGCGTCGCGGACCCGCTCCACGGTGCGCTCGGCCTGCTCGCTGTCCGCGGCGTCCGCCAGGGTCGCCTCGAAGATCGCCCGGCCTTCGTGCACCGGTCGGGCACCGGGCGGCACGACCAGGGATCCCGGTACCACTCCGCGGGTCCCCTCGACGGCGGTGCGCACCTGTGCGCTCCGGTCCGCCGCCGCGATGACGACGAGGGGACTGCCGCTCCCGGCCGGGAAGTACCGGTTCTGTACCTCCTGTCCGGCGATGGAGTCCGGTTTGTCGGGGAAGGAGTCGGCGTTGCTGAGCCCTGCCGCGCGCAGCTGGACGAGCCCCAGCGACAGCGCGGCGAGCACCAGTGCGGTGGCCACCCAGACCCTGCGCGGGTGCAGGGCGAGCCGCTGTCCGGTCCGCGCCCAGAAGCCGTGCTCGGTGGGCTCGGGGGTGCCGAAGTGCGGTACCGCCGGCCAGAAGACCCAGCGGTCGAAGATCACCAGGAGGGCGGGGAGGAGCGAGAGCATGGCGATCAGTGCGATCGCCACTCCGATCGCCGCCACCGGCCCGAGACCGCGGGTCGAGTTCATCTCGGCCGCCAGCAGGACGAGCATGCTCAGCACCACGGTGCCACTGCTGGCCAGGACGGCCGGCCCGGCTCGGTGCAGTGCCCGGGCCATGGCCTCGTGCCGGTCCTCGTGGCGCCGCAGCTCCTCGCGGTAGCGGGCGACGAGGAGCAGGGCGTAGTCCGTCCCGGCACCGAAGACCAGCACGGTCAGGATGCCCGCGCTCTGGCCGTTCACGGTGAGGCCCGCGTGCGCCGCGAGCAGGTAGATGAGTGCCTGTGCGGTGAGGAGGGCGGCGACGACCGAGACGACGGGCAGTACGAGCAGCGTCGGACTGCGGTAGGTGATCAGCAGCATGACGACCACCACGGCCAGCGCGGCGAGGAGCAGGGTCGAGTCGATGCCCGAGAAGGCGTCGGCGGAGTCGGCCGCGACTCCTCCCGGCCCGGAGATGTGGACCGTGAGGTCCCCTTGACCGGTCCCCACGATGTCCCGTACGGAGTCGACGGCGGGGCCGATCCGCTCCCAGCCCTTCTCGTCCATGGTGATGGGAACGAAGATCTGGGCGGCCGAGGGGGCCGTCCTGCTGTCGTAGAGCGGGCCGCGCGTCTCCTCGCCCCGTACGCCGTGGGCGCTCAGCGCCATGAGCTGCCGCTTGTCCCCGGCGATACGGTCCCGGTCCGCCGCGGTCAGACCCCCCTCGCGCGCGTAGACGACGACGGCGGTGATGATCTCGGGTCTGAAGCCCTTGGACTCCTCCCAGACCTGCGTGGATTCGGCGCTGCTCGGCAGCCAGGACGCGGCGTCGTTGTCCTGGGCCCCCATGAGCTTCCCGGCGAGGGGTGCCGCGACCACGACGACAACGAGCCAGAACACCACGACGAGCCACTTGGTGCGCCGTCCGCACAGCAGCCGGGCCACTTCGCGCATGCCGGTCCCCCGCCTCGTCCTGTTCCGTGGCGGCGAGATTAGAGGGACGCGTGTACGGGCGGGTGCGCGACATGCCGTGTGCGCCGTCGACGGGCCACGGTCGGACCACCC
The DNA here is from genome assembly GCF_040630715.1 of Streptomyces sp. NPDC005752. Lineage (NCBI taxonomy): Bacteria > Bacillati > Actinomycetota > Actinomycetes > Kitasatosporales > Streptomycetaceae > Streptomyces > Streptomyces sp. NPDC005752. Next base: position 252,182 of record NZ_JBEXYB010000003.1, read on the forward strand.
GCCGGACGCGGTGGACGGCCCGACGGCGCGTACGCGCTGTGCGTACGCGCCGTCGGGTGTGAGGCCGCCGTTACTGGCCGGCGAGACCGGTGTGCGCGATACCGCGCACGATCTGCCGCTGGAAGAACGCGAAGACGATCAGGAGGGGCATCCCGGCGATCACGAGCGAGGCCATGATCTGGGCGTACCGCACCCCGAAGGTCGACTGGACGCTGACGAGGCCGACCGGCAGGGTCATACCGCCCGGGTCGGTGGTCACGAGGAACGGCCAGAGGAAGTTGTTCCAGGTGGAGATGAAGGTGAAGATCGCCACGGCCGCCAGCACGGGCCGGGACAGCGGTACGACGATCGTCCAGAACACCCGCCAGCGGCCTGCACCGTCGACGAAGGCCGCCTCCTCGAGTTCACGGGGGACGCCTTCGAAGAACTTCACCAGGATGAACACCATGGCGGGCACGGCTACCTGGGGAAGGATCACACCCCAGTAGGTGTCGACGAGGCCGAGCTGGACCATCTCCCGGAAGAGGGGCGCGATGAGCACCTGCGGCGGCACCATGATGCCGGCGAGGACCAGTGCGTAGAGCGGACGCCTGCCGCGGAAGTCGGTGCGGGTGAATCCGTAGGCGGCCATCGCGCAGGTCACGACGGTCAGCAGGGTGGTCATGAGGGAGATGTACGCCGAGTTCATGAGCCAGACCATCAGGTCGCCCGACTCCCAGACCTTGCCGTACGCGTCGAGGGTGACGCGCGAGCCGAGCCAGGAGAGCGGTGTCCTCGTCGTGTCTCCCTCCGGCTTCAGGGAGGTCGCGACGGCCCAGGCGGGCGGCAGGAGCCAGGCCGCGGTGAGGAGCAGGGCGATGACGAGCAGGGCGATCCTGCCGCGTGTCCAGCGCGGGCGGCGGCCCCCGGCGTCGGCGGACCGGTCGGAGCCCGGGGCGGGGCGGGTGGTGACGGTGGCGGAACCGCTCACTTCGCGGCCTCCTCAGCTCGGCGCCGGGGCAGCAGCGGCTGCACCAGGGAGACGGTAAGGATCAGGGCGAAGAAGATGTACGAGACGGCTGAGGCGTAACCGATGCGATAGCCCGTGAAGCCCTGCTGGTAGACGTACTGGAGGATGGGCCGGGTGGACTCGTCGGGGCCGCCGCCGGTCATGATGTAGACCTGGTCGAAGATCTTCAGCGAGGCCAGCACCTGGAGGACCACGACCAGTCCGGTGGTGCGGCGGAGCATCGGCAGGGTGATGTGCAGGAGCCGCTTGCCGGCGCCGGCGCCGTCCAGCTCGGCTGCCTCGTACAGGTGCGCCGGGACGGCCTGGAGTGCGGCGAGGTACAGCAGGAAGTTGAAGCCGACGGTCCACCAGACGGTGGTCGCCACGATGCTGAGCATGGCGTACCGCTCGTCGGTCAGCCAGCCGATCTCCGGGGTCAGGCCGACGGCGGCGAGCATCTGGTCGGCGAGACCGAAGTCGGACGGCAGGATCATGTTCACGAACAGCAGGCAGACGACGCCGGACGGCAGCAGGAACGGTGCGAACCAGCTGAGCCGCCAGAGCCACTGCACGACCCGCAGTTCGTGTGCGAGCAGCGCCAGCACGAGACCGACGACGACGAGGGGAACGGTGGACAGGACGGTGAACCAGACGGTGTTCCACAGCGAGGACCAGACGTCGGGGTCGCGTATCGCCTCGGTGTAGTTGTCGAGGCCGACGAACCCGCCGCCGGTGCCGGTGATGTTCTCGCTGGTGAGGCTCATGCCGAGACCGGAGACCAGCGGCCAGATCAGGAACATGGCGTACACGAGGAGGAAGGGCGCGATGAACACCAGGCCGTGTTCCGTCCACTTCCTGCGTACACCGCGGGCCTGACGCCCGGCCGCTCCTCCGGCGGGTTCCGCCACGGGCGCCGGCGCCGTCGCGGTGGTGGAGGTCATGACGCGGCTCCCGGGAGGGGGTTGCGGGTGTCGAGGAGTGCCCGCAGCCGGGTCCTGGCCTCGGTCAGGGCGTTGCGCGGGCTCCGGGAGCCGGTGAGGACCCCGGAGAAGACGGCACCGAGCTCGATCCACAGCCGGGAGGCGGAGCCGGCGAACCAGGCGGGTTCGTCCAGCGCCACGTCGTCGATCACCGTGCGGTACTCGGACTGCGGCTTCAGGGCGAGGTAGGCCGGGTCGTCGAGCACCGGCAGATAGGCGGGGACGTGGCCGCCCTGGGCCCAGGCCACGGAGTTCTTCAGCATCCAGGCGGTGAGGGTGTGGGCCGCCTCGTTCGTGGCGCCGCCGCGGTCCCTCTGGTGCGGCAGGACGAAGGCGTGGCAGTCGGCCTGGGTCGCCGCGCTGCCGAAGAGGGCGGGGATGCGGGTCATGGAGAACGGGAGGCCGGTGGTCAGGAAGGTGGTGATCTCCCATTCGCCGTTGAGGTGGAAGGCGGTCTTCCCGCCGTTGAAGACGCCGATGGAGCCCGCGTAGTCGACGCGGCGCACCATCAGCCCTTCCTCGACGAGACGGGCCAGGTACTCCAGCACCCGTAGCGCTTTGGCGTCGTCGAGCGCGAGTCGCTTGCCGTCCGCGGAGAGCACGGTGCCGCCGGTCTGCGCGTAGAAGCTGGAGAAGAGCCGCCAGGGGGTGATGCAGTCGGGCCCGAGTGTCTCGGTCACCAGACCTGGCTGTCCGGTCGACTTCTTCGCGGCACGTAGGGCGTCGGCGAACTCGTCGGCGCCGCTGATCGGCCTGAGCCGGCCGCCCGCCATGAGTCCGGCCTTCTCACAGAGCTCGGTCTGGTAGTAGAGGACGAAGGGGTGGGTGTCGAGCGGGACGGCGTACTGTCTCCCGCCCATCTGGCCCCGGCGCCAGATGTCCGGCGGGAAGTCCTCCTGCCGGATGCCGTGTTCGGCGAGCAGGTCGAGGTCGAACGGATCGAGGAGCCTGCCGGGGGCGAAGCCCGCGAGCCGGGCGAGGTGCAGGGCGGCGAGCTCGGGGGCCCGGCCGCCGGCGCCCGCCATGCCGAGCTTGGTGTAGTACGGGGCGCCCCACTGCAGGGTCGAGGCCTCCAGGGCGATCTCCGGGTGCCCGGCCCGGAACTCGTCGAGCATCCCCCGCATGTTGACGCCGTCGCCGCCGCCGAACAGATGCCAGTACCGCAGCAGGGTCTGCCCCGGGCCGGCCGCGGTCGCGGGCGCGGCGCAACCGGACAGGGAGCCCATGGCCCCGGCCGCGGCAAGGGCACCGGCACCGCCCGCGAGGGCTCGGCGCCGACTGAGGGAGGGTGGTTGCATGGCGGCTCGTCTCGTCTCGGCTCGGCTCGTTCCGGAGGTGCGGGGACGCGTGAAGGAGGAGCAGCGTGTTCGAAATCCCGGCAGCCGCCCGCCACTTCGGACGGGAACGTAGGCCCGGGAAAACCGCGCGTCAATGACTCGCGCTGAAATTGCGAACCATGTTCGATATACCGAACCTCCTCCCGTCCCAGACAGGCGGGAGACGCGTGCACGGGGGCGTGCGCGAGGAGATATCGCGGGGATGAGGGCACATTTCTTACTGGGGGGTAGGCCCACCCGGCCCCCTTGCTATACCTTCCGTCTAACAAGGAGACGGAGGAGCGCCCTGCGAGGGCCCGCACCGTCCCCCGCGCCGCCGCCTTCTCCGGTGGCCGGCACGGCACATGACGCACCGTCACCGAAGACGCTCAGGTGACAGCACCAAGGACATCGCTGACGAACCGAGGAGCCGCATCATGGCAAGCAGCACCGTTCGGCCGGACGCCGAGGACCGGCCGCCCGAGGACCATCTCACCCGCCGCCTGCTCGACTCGGCCGCCGTGCTGGCGTACGACCCCGCCACGGAGGTCGACTGGGACACGCCGCTGGACAAGGAGTTCCACGGCGCGAGCCCCGAGTGGAGCACCCTGTACGGCACCACGTACTGGGGTGAGCTCACCGAGGAGCAGCGCAAGGAGCTGACGCGCCAGGAAGCCGCTTCGGTCGCCAGCACAGGCATCTGGTTCGAGATGATCCTGCAGCAGATGGTCCTGCGCGACGTCTACGCGAAGGACCCCACGAGCGCGGACGTCCAGTGGGCGCTGACCGAGATAGCCGAGGAGTGCCGGCACTCCATCATGTTCGCCCGCGGCGCCGAGAAGCTGGGCGCCCCGCCCTACCGGCCGCACCGGTTCGCGGTGGAGCTGGGGCGGGCCTTCAAGACCCTCGCGTTCGGCGAGGCGGCGTACGCGGCGATCCTCGTGGCCGAAGAGGTCCTCGACGTCATGCAGCGCGACTGGATGCGGGACGAGCGGGTCGTGCCCTTCGTCCGCACCATCAACAACATCCATGTCGTCGAAGAGTCCCGGCACATGAAGTTCGCCCGCGCGGAGACCCGCAAGCACCTCAGCGGCGCCGGCCCGGTACGACGACGGATCAACGCGCTCGTCATCGCCATCGCGTCGTACGTCATCGTCACCAGCATGGTGAACAAGGACGTCTACGCCAACGCCGGGCTGGACAAGAAGCGCGCCCTCGACGAGGCGAAGGCCAACGAGCACCACAAGTCGATGATGCGGTCCAGCTGTTCGGGCCTCATGGACTTCCTGGCATCGGCCCGCCTGCTCACCAAGCCCGCCCTGGTGTTCTACAAGCGTGCCCATCTGATCTGAGCGGACGACATGACCTACGCCATCACCCAGACGTGCTGCAGCGACGCCACCTGTGTTTCGGTGTGCCCCGTCAACTGCATCCATCCGACGCCGGAGGAACCGGACTTCGGCCGGACGGAGATGCTGTACATCGATCCGCGGTCCTGCATCGACTGCGGTGCCTGCGCCGACGCATGCCCGGTGGAAGCGGTCTTCCCTGTGGACAGTCTTCCCGCCGCCCAGCGGGAGTACGGTCCGCTGAACGCGGCGTACTTCGCGGACCGGGAGCCCGGCCACGACCCCGAGGGGCCGAACTTCCACGAGTGGGGGGCGCCGTCCTTCAAGCGCAGCCTGCCGTCGGACTTCGCGCCGATCCGGGTCGCGGTGGTGGGTACGGGACCGGCGGGGATGTACGCCGCCGAGGATTTGCTGCTGCACACGGGCGCCGAGGTCACGCTGATCGACCGGCTGCCCGTCGCGGGCGGACTCATCCGCTACGGCGTCGCGCCCGACCACCAGTCGACGAAGAGGGCGGGCGACACCTTCGCCAGGTTCCACACGCATCCGAGGGTGCGCATGCATCTCGGTGTCGAGGTGGGCAGGGACATCACCCCGGAGGAGATCGCCGCGCACCACGACGCGGTGATCTACGCCGTCGGCGCGTCGGCCGGCCGCAGGCTCGGGATTCCCGGGGAGGACCTGCCCGGCAGCATCTGCGCGACGACGTTCGTCTCCTGGTACAACGCCCACCCGGAGGTCGCGCCCGATGCCGTCGACCTGTCCGCCGAGCGGGTCGTCGTGGTCGGCAACGGAAACGTCGCGCTGGACGCGGCGCGGATCCTGGTCTCGGACCCCGACGCGCTCGCCGCAGGGGACATCGCCGGGCACGCACTGGAGGCGCTGCGCGCCGGCACGGTGCGCGAGGTGGTGCTGCTGGGGCGGCGGGGGCCCGAGGACGCGGCGTACACCAGGTCCGAGCTCCTCGCGCTCAAGCATCTGGCGGGCGTGGAGCTGATCGTGGACGATCACGATCCGCGGACCGGCGCCACGATCGACGCGGCGGACCCGAGTGACCGGGCGGCACTGCTGCGGGGCGTCACCCGCGAGAGGGTGGACTGGTCGCGCCCGCCGTCGGCGGGACGCCGCATCGTGTTCCGATTCCACTCCGCGCCGGTGGAGGCGGTCGGTGACGGCGGAGTCACCGCACTGCGGGTCACGGACGGCGCGGACGGCGGCGGGGAAGGTGGTGCGGACGGCACGAGGAGCATCCCTGCCGGGCTGCTCCTGCGGGCGGTCGGTCAGCGTGGACTGCCGGTCGCGGGGCTGCCGTTCGACGAGACGACGGGGACCGTCCCGCACGAGGGCGGCCGGGTGACGGGCCTGCCCGGGACGTACGTCGTGGGATGGATCAAGCGGGGCCCCTCGGGCGGCATCGGGGCCAACCGCACCTGCGCCGCCGAGACCGTGGGCACGCTGCTGGACGATGCCGTCGGTGGCACGCTGCCGGAGCCGGAGCGCGACGCGAAGTCGTTCCAGCGGCTCGTGCGACGCCGTAACCGGAGGGTCGTGGATGCCCGCGGCCTGGCGGAGATCGAACGTGCCGAGCTGGCCCTGGGACGCCGCGACGGTCGCCCCAGGGTCAAACTGGCGACCCTCCCCGAGCTGGTGGCGGCGGCGCGGGGCGGCCGACGGAGGATGCCCGGCTGACCGTACGGGCCGGCGGCCCGTCGAGGAATCGGCGCGCCGCCGGCCCGGCTTCGGGGCCGGCCGGCAGGGGCGCTCTCACCGCGGCCGCGGGCCGTGCACCGGCTCCGTGCCGGCGCTGAGCGGAAGGCCGCTCCCGCCGCGCCGTACGGCGATGATCTCCGCCAGGACCGAGAGCGCGGTCTCCTCGGCCCCCCTGCCACCCAGGTCGAGACCGATCGGGGAACGCAGACGGGCCAGTTGCGCCTCCGTCGCGCCGGCCGCTCGGAGGCGCGCCACCCTGTCCTGGTGCGTACGGCGGCTTCCCATGGCACCCACATACCCCGCCGGGCTGCGCAGGGCGCGGCTGAGGACCGGGATGTCGAAGCGGGGGTCGTGGGTCAGTACGCATACCGCGGTCGTGGGGTCGATCAGGCTCTCATGGGCCTGGAACCAGCGATCCGGCCGATCGGCGACGACCTCGTCGGCGCCCGGGAAGCGACCGGGGTCCGCGAACGCCGGTCTGGCGTCGCAGACGGTCACCCGGTGTCCGAGGGCCGCGCCGAAGTCCGCAAGCGGCCGGGCGAACTCGGTGGCACCGAAGATCAGCAGCCCGGGCCGGCGGGCGAAGGACTGCACCAGGAGCTCGCGCACCGGCTCGCATGCGGGTCCGGCCGGTCCTCCCTCACCCCGCCGCTCACCGGTGCTCACCTCCGCCTCCCCCGCGCTCACCAGGCCGCTCTCGCCGCGGCCGAGCATGCCTTCGGCGGCCAGGACGCCGACCCGGTCGGCAGCCGCACCACCCAGCGTTCCGCTCACCGCCCCCCGGCCCACCGCCAGACTGCCGCGGCCTTTCAGCGGCGTGACGAGCGCGACCGGCACCCCCGCCGCCAGGCACGCCGAGACCCGGTCCAACGGCGTCTCGGGGCTCACTTCGCGGATCAGTACCTCGATCGTCCCGCCGCAGGTCAGCCCGACCGCGAAAGCGTCCTCGTCGCCGACCCCCCAGCGTTCGACGACCGGCGGTCCTCCGGCGAACACCTCCTCGGCCGCCGCGATGACGGCGGCTTCGACGCATCCTCCGGACACGCTGCCGACGATCCGGCCGTCCTCCGCCACCAGCATGGAGGCGCCGGGCCCGTGCGGGGCCGAACCCCAGGTCCGCACCACGGTCGCCATGACGCAGCGGGTGCCGGAGCGCTGCAGGGCAGCCGCCTGTTCGATGACATGTCGCATTCGCTCACCTCGGGCAGTGCAGCCGCGAGAGCCTCTCGCGGGCGAGGAATCGCAGAACGAATTGTTTCAGGTACCGGATGGGTTCGTGCGCGCCGACCGCCCGTCGGCGCGCCACCGGGCTCACCGAATTCATCGAGCGGCACGGTCCGTCCGTGGCGTGCTTCGGTGTCCCGGCCCGCGCCGCGCAGATCCGGCGACCTCTGCCGGCCCGCGGCCGGGCAGCTCGCCGGCTCCCGGCTGGTTCCGTCGGCGGGGGGTGACCCAGCGGATCGACCGGTCGGAGTCGGACGGGCTCATCTTGCCCGGCGGGGCGGTCGGGGACCGTAGCCGGGAACGGGACGGTCAGGACCGCGGGGTGGTCTGCTCAACGCCTGACGGAGAAGGGCCTCGGCACGGGGGACGCCGCGTTCGCCGAGCCCCTCGACGGCGAGGACCGGATGCCGGCAGGGCGGCCCGTCAGCCCTTCAGGCGCGCGCCGAGCTCTTCGGTGTCGGAGACGAACCACGTCTGGTTTCCCCGGTTGCATTCGCGGACGAAGTCACGAAGAGCGGAACTGGCCTCGGTGTGGCGGGAGACGTCACCCAGTACCACCAGCCCCAGCCGGTAGTTGGCGAACTTCTGGACGATGTCGCCGGCGACACGGGTCTCCAGCCGGAAGAAGCTCTCGCCGAGGCGTCCTGCGGGTACGACGACCCACCGGGCGCCCTGGTAACCCGCGTCACCGATGAGATCGAGGGCCTCGCGTTCGCCGTGAATGGTCTCGCCCTCGGAGGAGCACATCAGGAGGGGCACGTCGTGGAGAGTCTGCAGGGTGCTCATGAGTGGTCAGACTATGCGACGGCGCAGGAGGGCGCTCGGAGTTCGACGCGGGTGCCTGGCGGCGATCATCTCGCGGGCGACCGTCTCCGGCGGCCCGACCGGGTGCACAGTGCGGTGCGTCCGCGCCGGCCGCCCGCGCCCCTCACGACCCGCCCCACGACCAGCCTCAGTCGTCGTGCGGGCGAGGTCGGGCCGACCGACCTCGTCGGACTCTGCCGTGACATGCGCACCCCACCGGCCATGAGCGGGGCACGTCGATCGGACTGTGCCGGGAGCAGGGGCGGCACCGATTGCGTGATCAAAATCCGGTGCGGTTAACATATGAGCACCGCCTAGCTCGAAAGATGGACTTGTGACTGCCACCGAGGACTCGTTCACCAATTGGAAGACCCGCGAGGAGATCGCGGAGTCGATGATCCCGATCATCGGGAAGCTGCACCGGGAGCAGGACGTCACGATCCTGATCCACAGCCGCTCCCTGGTGAACAAGTCGGTGGTCAGCATCCTCAAGACCCACCGGTTCGCCCGCCAGATAGCCGGCGAGGAGCTCTCCGTCACCGAGACGCTGCCCTTCCTGCGCGCCCTCGCCGCTCTCGACCTCGGCCCCTCGCAGATCGACCTCGGCATGCTCGCCGCGACGTACAGGACCGACGACCGCGGCCTGTCGGTGGAGGACTTCACCGCCGAGTCCGTGGCCGGTGCGACGGGCGCCAACAAGACGGAGCGCCGCGAGGCACGCGATGTGGTCCTTTACGGCTTCGGCCGCATCGGCCGACTCCTCACCCGCCTGCTCATCGAGAAGACCGGCTCCGGCAACGGCCTGCGGCTGCGCGCCATCGTCGTACGCCGGGGTGCCGGGCAGGACATCGTGAAGCGCGCCTCGCTGCTGCGCCGCGACTCGATCCACGGCCAGTTCCAGGGCACGATCACCGTGGACGAGGCGAACAGCAGGATCATCGCCAACGGCAACGAGATCCAGGTGATCTACTCCGACGACCCGACATCGGTGGACTACACGGCGTACGGCATCAAGGACGCCATCCTCATCGACAACACGGGCCGCTGGCGCGACCGCGAGGGCCTGTCCAAGCACCTGCGTCCCGGCATCGCGAAGGTCGTCCTGACCGCACCGGGCAAGGGCGACGTCCCCAACATCGTGCACGGCGTCAACCAGGACATGATCAAGCCGGACGAGCAGATCATCTCCTGCGCCTCCTGCACCACCAACGCGATCGTGCCGCCGCTCAAGGCGATGGCGGACGAGTACGGCGTGCTGCGCGGCCACGTGGAGACCGTCCACTCGTTCACCAACGACCAGAACCTGCTGGACAATTACCACAACTCGGATCGTCGTGGCCGGTCCGCGCCGCTCAACATGGTCATCACCGAGACCGGTGCCGCGTCCGCCGTCACCAAGGCGCTGCCCGACCTCGACGCGAAGATCACCGGCAGCTCGATCCGCGTCCCGGTGCCGGACGTCTCGATCGCGATCCTGAACCTGCAGCTCGCGCGGGGCACCAGCCGCGAGGAGGTCCTCGACTACCTGCGCAGCGTGTCGCTGACCTCGCCGCTCAGGCGCCAGATCGACTTCATCACCGCTCCCGACGCGGTCTCGAGCGACTTCATCGGTTCACGCCACGCCTCGATCGTCGACGCGGGCGCCACCAAGGTCGAGGGCGACAACGCGATCCTCTACCTCTGGTACGACAACGAGTTCGGCTACTCCTCCCAGGTCATCCGGGTGGTCCAGCACGTCTCCGGAGTCGAGTACCCGACCTACCCGGCCCCGGCGGTCTGATCTCTCCCACGACGCCTCCCGGTGCTGCGAAGCGGCACCGGGAGGCGTCGTTCTGCGCCTCCCGGCTCCCGCGGGCGGCCGGGAGGCGCACCGGACGCGCGGGGCGGCAGGGAAGCGGAACCGCCCGCAGCGGTCAGGCACCCCCGAGGGGACCGCCCGGGTGGAACGCAAGCTTCGCGAAGCGCTCACCGATGCGGCGGTGCGTGACGGCATCAGGGTGCAGCGCGTCCGGCAGCGGCAGCTCGTCGGCGTCCGCCTCACCGTAGAGTTCGCGGCCGTCGAGGTGGTACAGGTTCGGGTCCTCGGCTGCCCGCTGCCCGACGATGCGGGCGAGTTCGTCCCTGATGATGCTCAGGGTGAGCTTTCCCGCAGCCGTTTCCGCGGGGTCCCCAGCGGCGCGGAAGTACAGCTTCCCCGCACTCAGGGCACTGGGGTCCGGCGCGCTGGGGCCGGGCGTGTGCTCGTGGATGGGGCACAGGATCGGCGATACGACCAGCAGCGGGGTGGTGGGGTGGCCTTCGCGGACCGTGTCGAGGAAGCCGTGGACGGCCGGGGTGAAGGCACGCAGGCGCATCGCGTCGGTGTTGACCAGATTGATGCCGACCTTGACGCTGATGCGGTCCGCGGGTGTGTCACGCAAGGCGCGGGCCGTGAACGGGTCGAGGAGCGCACTTCCGGCGAACCCCAGGTTGACCAGCTCGACACCGCCGAGGGCCGCGGCGAGTGCGGGCCAGGTGGTCGTCGGGCTCGCGGCGTCGGACCCATGGCTGATCGAACTGCCGTGGTGCAGCCACACCGTGCGGTCCCGCAGCGGGACCGGGCCGACCGGGGCGTCGGAACGCAGCGCGACCAGCTCGGTGTGCTCGTTGTGCGGCAGCCAGATCTCGACGTCCTTCGATTCGGCGGAGAGACCGCTGAAACGGAGAGTGCCCACCGGACCCGGCCGGACCTCGGCGGATCCGGTCGCCATGTCGATGGTCATGACGTTGCCGCCGGCCACGACGGCCCGGTCCGCGAGCCGGCCGTCCACCAGCAGGTCGTAGACCCCGTCGGGCCGGGGCGGGGCACCCACGTACGCACGCTTGGTGGGAAGGGTGTCCAGCTCCACGACCGTCGCCCGGGTGCGCAGGACGAGCCGTACGCCGGATGGCTGGGCCTCCGCCATGGCCAGCTGAACGTCCGCGTTCTGGGCGCGGGCACGGGCGGGCAGCCGGTGCGGCAGCAGACCGTGCTCGGTGCGCTCCAGATCGAGCGCGCCGCGCAGGAGGTCCGCGGTGATGGGGGTGCTTGTCAGCTGGGGCCGGATGCTCATCCTCCGCTCCCTTCCCGGGTGGGCGTGTCTGATTCGGCCGGGACGTTCTCACCCGGCCGGGGCGCGGGCCAGTTCCTCAGCAGGGCGTCGAGGGCGTCCAGGACCCGCGACCAGGTCTCGTCCGTACCGGGGGCGCTGTGGCTGAAGCTTCCGCCGGACTCCAGGCTGATGTATCCGTGGAAGACGCTGCCCAGCAGCCGGACCGCGTGCGTCTGGTCCGGCTCCGTCAGGTCGTAGCCGCGCAGTATCGCCCGCGTCATCTGGGAGTGCCTGACACCGGCGCCGGCTGCGGCGGCCTCCGGGTCGAGCCTGAGCCGAGCCGCGGTGTAGCGGCCCGGGTGCTCCCTGGCGTAGTCGCGGTAGGCGTTCGCGAACGCCTCCAGCGCGTCCTTGCCCGCACGCCCCGCCAGGGCGGCGGCGACGCGGTCGGCGAGTTCGGCGAGCGCCAGCAGGGCGATCCTCGTCTTCAGGTCCTGGGAACTCTTCAGATGCGAGTAGAGGCTCGCGTCCTTGACACCGAAGTGCCGGGCGAGCGCCGCCACGGTCACCTTGTCGAAGCCGACCTCGTCGGCCATCTCCGCTCCGGCCTGCGTCAGGCGCTCCGCCGTCAGCCCTGCTCTTACCATGGAAACCTCGCCCTCCAGTGGATTTCATTATGCATTTGCCTAGGAGTATTAGGCAAATCACCCAGCCCCCTAAGATCCGAACCGGCCATGACGGCTCTGTGGGCGTGACGTGACCGGACACGGCTACGCACCCTCGTCACGGCGTGTCTCGCACCCGCGGCCGAGTCCGAACGGCGAGCCGGCAGCCTCCGCGTACGGACCGCGTCAAGAAGTCCGCCGCCACCGTATGGAGCCCGTCAACGGCGCACACAGCGCTGCCCGCCGTGGGATTTGCTCATGCACGGCCGCAGAGGCCGATCCCATTTCCCTCACTTCACACAGGAGCCCACGATGGCCGATCTGGCCTTCGTCGTCACCACGATCGCGGTCTTCGCACTGGTGGCCATCGTCGCGAGGGGGGTGACGAAGTCATGAACGCCGACACCGTCGCCGGCCTGGTGGTGGCCGTCTCCCTGCTCGTGTACCTCGTCCTGGCGCTGGCGTACCCGGAGAGGTTCTAGACCGATATGAGCCCCGTAACAGCTGGTGTGCTCCAGATGCTCGCGCTGATCTCCGCGCTCGCCCTGGCATACCGTCCGCTCGGTGACCACATGGCCCGGGTCTACTCCTCGCACAGGCATCTCGGGCCGGAGAGGTGGATCTACCGTGCCATCGGGGCAGACCCCTCTGCCCCGATGCACTGGCCGGCCTATCTGCGCGGCGTACTCGCGTTCTCCGCGGTGAGCGTGCTCCTCCTCTACGCGCTTCAGCGTCTGCAGGGGTCACTGCCCGGCTCGCTCGGCTTCGTGTCGATCGACCCGGACCAGGCGTTCAACACCGCCGCGTCCTTCGTGTCGAACACCAACTGGCAGTCCTACTACGGCGAACAGGCCATGGGCCACGTCGTGCAGACGGGCGGCCTGGCGGTGCAGAACTTCGTCTCGGCCGCCGTGGGCATGGCCGTGGCCGTGGCCCTCGTACGCGGCTTCGCGCGTTCCCGCACCGGCGAGCTGGGCAACTTCTGGACGGACCTGGTGCGCGGAACCGTACGCGTCCTGCTGCCGATCTCGGTGATCGGCGCGCTCGTGCTGGTGGCGTGCGGTGTCATCCAGAACTTCTCCGGAATCCACGAGGTCGGCCAGTTCTCGGGCGGCAGCCGGCAGTGGAACGGCGGCGCGGTCGCCTCGCAGGAGGTCATCAAGGAGCTCGGGACGAACGGCGGCGGTTACTTCAACGCCAACTCCGCCCATCCCTTCGAGAATCCGACCCCCTTCTCCAATCTCTTCGAGATCTTCCTGATCCTTCTGATCCCGTCCGCACTGACCCGCACCTTCGGCCGCATGACCGGGGACCTGCGGCAGGGCTACGCGATCCTCGCCACGATGGCCACCATCTGGATCGGCTTCACCGCCCTGATGATGTGGACCGAATTCGCCCACCACGGGCCGGCCCCCGAGATCGCCGGCGGAGCGATGGAGGGCAAGGAGACCCGCTTCGGCATCGCCGGATCGTCGATCTTCGCCGTGGCGACCACCCTCACCTCGACGGGAGCGGTCAACTCCTTCCACTCCTCCTACACGGGGCTGGGAGGCGGCATCACCATGCTGGGCATGCAACTGGGCGAGACAGCGCCCGGCGGTGTCGGATCCGGCCTCTACGGCATGCTGGTCATGGCGGTGATCGCGGTGTTCACAGCCGGCCTCATGGTCGGGCGTACGCCGGAATACCTGGGCAAGAAGATCGGCACCCGCCAGATCAAACTCGCGGCGTGCTACATCCTGATCACCCCTGCGCTGGTTCTCGGCTTCACCGCGGTGGCCGTGGCGCTGCCCACTCCGGCCGACTCGATGACCAACAGCGGCGCCCACGGGTTCTCGGAGATCCTCTACGCCTACACGTCCGGCGCCAACAACAACGGCTCCGCCTTCGCGGGGCTCGACGCCGACACGCAGTGGTTCAACACCACCATCGGCACAGCGATGCTGCTCGGCCGCTTCCTGCCGATCGTGTTCGTCCTGGCACTGGCCGGCTCGCTGGCCGAGCAGCATCTCGTGCCGCCCACGGCCGGCACGCTGCGGACCGACACGCCGCTCTACGCGGGTCTGCTCGTCGGCACGATCCTGATCGTCACCGGTCTGACCTACTTCCCGGCCCTGGCGCTGGGTCCGCTCGCCGAAGGACTCGCCTCATGAGCACCGTAACCCCCACCCGTGCCCCGCACGAAGACCCGTCCGGCGGCGGCGTCGCGTCAGTTCGCGCCGGCGGGGGGCTCTTCGACCCGGAGCAGTTGCTGAGGTCCTTCCCGGACGCGGTGCGGAAACTCGATCCCCGCATCATGATCAGGTCCCCGGTCATGTTCGTGGTGCTCGTCGGCTCCGTGTTCACCACCCTGCTGGCGATCCAGGACCGGGGTGACGTGTTCGGATGGGCCATCGCGGCCTGGCTGTGGCTGACCGTGCTCTTCGCCAACCTCGCCGAGGCAGTCGCCGAGGGGCGCGGCAAGGCGCAGGCCGACACACTGCGCAAGGCGAAGACCGGCACGGTCGCCCGCCGGCTGGACGGCAGTGACGAGGTCGAGGTGCCCGGCACGGAGCTGCGGGTCGGAGACCTGGTCGTGTGCGAGGCCGGCGACACCGTTCCCGGTGACGGTGACGTCGTCGAGGGGGTCGCGTCCGTCGACGAGTCGGCCGTCACCGGCGAATCCGCCCCGGTGATCCGGGAGTCCGGTGGCGACCGCAGTGCGGTCACCGGCGGCACGAAGGTGCTCTCCGACCGGATCGTCGTCCGGATCACGACCAAGCCGGGTGAGAGCTTCATCGACCGGATGATCGCCCTGGTCGAGGGCGCTGCCCGGCAGAAGACGCCCAACGAGATCGCACTCGACATCCTGCTGGCGTCGCTGACCGTCGTCTTCCTGCTCGCGGTCGTGACGCTCCAGCCGTTCGCCATCCACGCCGGCGCGCGGCAGTCCATGATCGTACTGACCGCACTGCTGGTGTGTCTGATCCCGACGACCATCGGCGCACTCCTCTCCGCGATCGGTATCGCGGGCATGGACCGCCTGGTCCAGCGCAACGTCGTGGCCGTGTCGGGGCGCGCGGTGGAGGCCGCGGGTGACGTCTCGACGCTGCTGCTCGACAAGACCGGCACGATCACGCTCGGGAACCGGCAGGCTGCGGAGTTCGTCCCGGCGAGGGGTGTGACCGAGGCGGAGCTGGCGGCTGCCGCGCAGCTGTCCTCGCTGGCCGACGAAACCCCCGAAGGCCGCTCGATCGTCGTGCTCGCCAAGGAGAAGTACGGTCTCCACGAGCGCCGCCACAGTGAGCTGGCCCACGCCACCTGGGTCGCGTTCACCGCACGGACCCGCCTGTCGGGAGTGGACGTCGACGGTCTCAAGGCCCGGAAGGGAGCGGCCGGTTCGGTCATGGCATGGGTGCGGGAGCGGGGCGGCAGCGTCGCCGAGGACGACGGCCGGCTCGCCGACCGGATCTCGGAGACCGGCGGCACACCCCTCCTGGTCGCCGTCGAGGACGCGAGGGGCGCCCGGATCCTCGGTGTCGTCCACCTGAAGGACGTCGTCAAGGACGGGATGCGGGAACGGTTCGACGAACTGCGCCGGATGGGCATCAGGACCGTCATGGTCACAGGTGACAACCCGCTCACGGCGAAAGCCATCGCGAAGGAGGCGGGAGTCGACGACTACCTCGCCGAAGCCACCCCCGAGGACAAGATGGCCCTGATCAAGCGGGAGCAGGCGGGCGGCAAGATCGTCGCCATGACGGGTGACGGCACCAACGACGCTCCCGCGCTCGCCCAGGCCGATGTCGGCGTGGCGATGAACACCGGCACCTCGGCCGCCAAGGAGGCCGGGAACATGGTGGACCTGGACTCCGACCCCACCAAACTCATCGAGATCGTCGGAATCGGCAAGCAACTCCTCATCACCCGGGGCGCCCTGACCACCTTCTCCATGGCCAACGACGTCGCGAAGTACTTCGCGATCATCCCGGCCATGTTCGCGGTGGTCCACCCCGGCCTGGAAAAGCTCGACGTGATGGGTCTCGCGTCACCGGAGTCCGCGATCCTGTCCGCCGTCATCTTCAACGCGCTCATCATCATCGCCCTGGTCCCGCTCGCGCTCAAGGGGGTCCGGTACCGGCCCGCCGGCGCCGACAGGATGCTCCGCCGCAACCTCGGGATCTACGGACTGGGCGGCCTGATCGCCCCGTTCATCGGCATCAAGGTCATCGACCTGCTCATCTCCCTCGTTCCCGGGCTCTCCTGAACCAGAAACGGCTGATCAGCCTTGAACACCTCTCTCAAGAACACCGCCCGCCCGCTCGGTGCGGCGCTGCGCGCACTGCTCTGCCTGAGCGTCATCTGCGGCGTCCTCTATCCACTCGCCGTCACGGGCATCGCCCAGGCGCTCTTCGGCACGAAGGCCAACGGTTCCGAGATCAGCGACGCCAACGGCGTCACCGTCGGATCGTCCCTGATCGGGCAGACGTACAACCTGCCGAAACGGAACCCGGACGATCCGGAGGAGGTGGCGAAGCCGGACCTGCGGTGGTTCCAGCCCCGCCCCTCGAACGGCCTGGGCAACAACGGTGTGAACACCCGGTACGCGCTCATCCTCTCCGGTGCCACCAACCGCTCCGCGGACAACGCCGAGCTGGTCACATGGGTCACGGAAGCGAAGGCAGCGGTCGTGGCGGACAACTCCACCCCGTCCTGCACGGTGCGTCCCGAGGACGTACCGGCCGAGGCGGTCACGTCGTCCGGCTCGGGCCTCGACCCGCACATCTCCCCGGCGTACGCGAAGCTCCAGGTCCACCGGGTCGCCGAGCGGAACGACCTCTCCGTCCGGCAGGTCGCCGGACTCGTGGCCGAACACACCGAGGGCCGCACCCTCGGGTTCATGGGCGAGCCCCGGGTCAACGTCCTCGAGCTCAACACCGCGCTCAAGGACATGCGCAGATACTGACACGCGCGGTGCCGACGATACGTACGCTTCGCCCGGCCCCCCAGTTTCGAAAGTTTCGGAACGGTCCGACCCGATTCCTGATACTCAAGCCGCACTGATGGACAGAGCGAGTTATGCCTCTCGCCCCATATCCCATTCGAAGTGCGAAAACATCAAGACTCCGCTCTACACCCTGCACCGATGCTTTCGTAATTTCCGTCGAAAGCATTGACACCCGACGGAGCCGGATCAACACTGTTCGCCGTCTACAGACTCCATCCACGTCGATCCGGGTCCGCCCCGGGCCGGTCGTCGAGCGCCCCGGCCGGCCTGGTCAGGCCGGGGCGCGCAAGCCCACGCACCGCCGTCGCCATCGCCTGTTCGCCACACCCCCGAACGGCGTCGCTCGCCCGCACACCGCGCCGAAGGGGCGGCAGCGGTCCCGGCCGTCGCCGCCCCGCATCCAGCGGTTCCGCACCCGTCCGATCAGGAGAAGGACTCACGCCATGCGCATCACAGCACGCCTGTTCTTACGGCCCGTGGTCGCGGCGCTGGCCGTCGTCACCATGGCCGCGACCGCCACCGTCACCACCGGAACGACTCCCTCGCACGCCGCCACCGCCGCGGCCTGCAACGGGTACGTCGGTCTCACCTTCGACGACGGCCCGTCCAGCAGCACACCGGGCCTGCTCGACGCCCTGAGACAGAACGGGCTGCGGGCCACCATGTTCAACCAGGGCCAGTACGCCGCCTCCAACGCGGCCCAGGTCGCAGCCCAGGTCGACGCCGGCATGTGGGTCGGCAACCACAGCTACACCCATTCGCACCTGACGCAGCTGAGCCAGGCGCAGGTCGACTCCGAACTCTCCCGCACCCAGCAGGCCATCGCCGCTGCAGGCGGCGGCACGCCGAAACTGTTCCGCCCTCCCTACGGGGAGTCCAACGCGACGGTGCAGGCCTCTGCGGCCAGGTACGGCCTGACGCAGATCATCTGGGACGTCGACTCGCAGGACTGGAACGGTGCGAGCACCGATGCGATCGTGCAGGCCAATGCCCGGCTCACCGACGGACAGATCATCCTCATGCACGACTGGCCGGCCAACACACGCGCCGCGATCCCGCGTATCGCCCAGGGTCTGGCTAGCCGCGGGCTGTGCGCCGGCATGATCTCCCCGCAGACCGGTCGCGCCGTCGCCCCCGACAGCGGCGGAACGGGCGGCGGTAGCGGGTGTGCCGCCACCCTGACCGCGGGCAGCAGGTGGAGCGACCGCTACAACATCGACGTCGCGGTCTCCGGATCGAGCAACTGGACCGTCACCATGACCCTCCCCTCCCCCGCGAAGGTCCTCTCCACCTGGAACACAAGCGCCACTTATCCCAGCACACAGGTGATGACCGCCAAGCCCAACGGGAACGGCAACCGCTGGGGCGCCACCATCCAGGCAAACGGCAACTGGACCTGGCCCACCGTCACCTGCGCGTCCGGCTGACACCGGTTTCCCGGGACCGGTGGGGGCGTCCCGACCCTCCACCGGCGCCCGCAGCCCCGCGCCGGGGCCGGTGGAGGTGGAGGGCAGCCGCGGCACCGTGCTCCAGCGCCCCGGGCGTCGTCGACCCGGCGGTCCCGACGACGACTTCAGGATGAACAGGGCTCTCCCGCCCCCTCGTTCCCTATCCTGTTGGCAGCCGATCATCCGCTGCCGCGCACACCCAGGAGTCCGCCATGTCCCGACCGGAGAACGATGCCCCCGTCCAGCGCATCGACACCAGCAGACCGCATCCCGCCCGGATGTACGACTGGTTCCTCGGTGGCAAGGACAACTACCCGGTGGACGAGGCCATGGGCCGCCAGATGCTGGCCGTGGAGCCCGGAGTCCCGGTCATGGCCAAGGTGAACCGGGCCTTCATGCACCGCGCCACCCGGTGGCTGAGCGGCCAGGGGGTACGCCAGTTCCTCGACATCGGCACGGGGATACCCACCGAGCCGAATCTCCACCAGGTGGCCCAGCAGGAGGCGCCCGCCACGCGGGTCGTCTACTGCGACAACGATCCCATCGTCCTGGCGCACGCCGAAGCCCTGCTGAAGGGAACACGGGAGGGGGCCATCGACTACGTGCAGGCGGATGCCCGCGACGTGGACGCCATTCTCGAACGCGCGGGAAAGACACTGGACTTCAGCTGCCCGGTCGCCCTGTCGTTGATCTCGTTGCTGCACTTCGTGAGCGACGAGGACGGCGCGTACGACCTGGTGGACCGGCTGACCGCGGTACTCGCACCCGGCAGCCATGTGGTGATCTCGCACCTCACCGCCGACTTCCACCCGGCGGAGGCCCGTGAGGTCGACCAGATGTACAAGGCCAACGCACTGACTCTGGCGCCGCGCACCCGTGAGCAGTTCACCCGCTTCTTCGACGGACTCGACATCGTCGGACCCGGAGTCGTGGCAGCCGAGGCGTGGCACCCCGAGCTCGGTGAGCCGGTGCCGGGCCAGGACGACGTCATCAGTGCCGGCTACGTGGCGGTGGGCCGCAAGCCGTAGCCCCTCCGGTGCGGCCCGGTCCGGCCGCATCCGGCAGGCCGCGCCGCCCGCGCGGCCGGTCACCCTGCGTCCCGTGCCTCATGCGGAGCGGCCGGCGGTCCGGACGCAGGAGAGGACCACGACCAGAGGCCAGAACGACTGGGCGAACGTGATCACGCGCTCAGCCGCTCCGGCGGTGTCGAGTACGAAGAGTGCGAGCAGGAACCAGGCGCCACCGAGCCACATCAGCGCGGCCGCCGTCACGGACGGTCCGGCCCGCAGGCCCCACGGCGGGACGGCCGCGCGGGTCCTGCCTGCCGGACCCCCGCCGGGCGGGGTCCATCGGCCCGGGACGCCACGTCGCACCGCCATGACCGGCCACACCGCGAGCAGCGAGAATCCCACGGCCACGACCACACCGTGGGCGAACGACCCACCACTGCTCGGTGCGGGGAAGAGGGCCAGCATCATCGCCGAGAGTCCGCCGCCGGCCAGCGCCACCCGTCCGGCGAGCGCGGCGGGTCGCAGTCCGCACGCGGTGACCACGTGGCAGGTTCCCAGAGCGAGCAGGGCCGATGTCATCACCCAGTAGCCGCGGGAGCCGTCGGAGGCCAGGATGCTGATCGTCGCCGATGCGGGATCGTAGCCGGGGCCGTGAAGCTCCGCCGAGATCGCCCAGCCGCCGACGAGCAGGACCGGGGCGCACAACGAGGAGAACAGAATCCACCAGGGGACAGATCGCATCGGTGAACGGTAGAACGCGCGGACCGTCACCCGCCGGTTGTACACGCAGGCGAGCCGCCGCTGCGTACTCCACCCTCGGGGGGGTACACGCGTGTTGCCGGATCACATGACGCTGCGTGAACCGCACCGCCTGGCGGACCGGCAACGGCCCCGTATCCCGGTGCGCCGCATCGGACGAGGATCGAACCCGGAGGAGAACCTGCTGTGCTGACACCCAGTCCTCAGGACCTGAGAGTGGCTATGGCCCGTTATGCAGACGCGCGGATCGAGGACGCGCGCCGCTCCACGGCAGCTACCACCCGGGCCGTCGAGGACGCCGCCTACACCCTGTGCGTCATGACCGGCACCCAGGCTGTTCCGCAGGCCCTGCACGTCGCCGACAGCATGCTCGGCATGCGTGCCACGGTGTCCCCGGCTCTTCACCGGCCCGTCGGTACGCATCAGGAAGACCGTCTCCAGACCGCCTGAGATCCCGTCAGCCCGGTTGTCCGTACCGCGCCGCCGCGTGGCCCTGGTCACGCCCGGCGCGTCGCACCTCGCTCCACCCGCGCCGTTCCTCCCGGCTGTGCCGCCGGTCAGACGAACTGCTGCACCACCAGCACCGACGCACCCGCGATCGCCAACGCCGTGGCGGCGACGCGGGTGCGCCGCGCGTTCAGCCGGTGCGTCAGCTGCCGGGAGAGCAGCACTCCGGCCACAGCGGCGGGGGCGAGAAGCACGGCGCCCCGCAGGGCATGTGCTCCGACCGCCCCGGCGGCCGTCAGTGCGGCCAGGCTCATGAGCGACCCGGCCAGGAAGAACGCGCTCATCGTGGCGCGCAGTTCCGGGCCGCGCCGCCGCTGCCAGACCATGGCCATGGGCGGGCCGCCGACGGACGTCGCCGTACCCATCAGGCCCGAGGCCATGCCGGCCAGTACCACCGTCGACCGCCGCTGCCGTGGAACGTAGCCGGCCATGCTCACCGCGACGCCGGCGAGGACCACACCGGCGATGAGAAGGGCGAGGTGGCGGGCGGGGAGGGCGACGACGAGCAGGGTGCCCGCCAGCACTCCAGGTACCCGTCCGAGCAGTGCCCATCCGCAGCCGCGCAGGTCCGCCCGGCCGCGTTCGCGCAGCAGCCCCGTCGCCGTGACCCCGCCGGCGAGCAGCAGGACCGCGGCAGGGGCAAGGGCCGGGTCCACAAGGGAGAAGACCGGCGCGGCGATCATGCCCAGGCCGAAGCCGATGGAGACCTGCAGCAGGGCACCGACCCCGACCGTGACACAGAGCAGGGCGAACTCCGGGCCGGTCACGCCCACGCGGACCCAGCCTCCAAGGGGAAGTGGCACAGGGCTGTGTGCGGTTCGGCCACGCCTCCCGTCGCCCTGGTGACGACCGGAGGTGTGCGAGTGGCGCACAGGTCCTCGGCGCGCCAGCAGCGGGTGCGGAAGCGGCAGCCGGAGGGGATGTCGAAGGGCGAGGGGATCTCGCCCTGGAGGTGGATCTCCTGGTGGCGGGCGTCGCGGGTGGGCTTCAGGACGGGGGCCGCCGACATCAGCGCGGCGGTGTAGGGGTGTTGTGGGCGTTCGAAGACGCTCTCCGTGTCTCCCTGTTCGATGACCTTTCCCAGGTACATGACCGTCACCCGGTCGGAGATGTAACGCACCACGGAGAGGTCGTGGGAGATGAAGACGTAGGTGACGCCGAGGCGTGTGCGCAGCTCCGAGAGGACGTTCAGGACCTGCGCCTGCACCGACAGGTCGAGGGCGGAGACGGGCTCGTCGCACACGATGAGGTCGGGGTCCAGGGCCAACGCGCGTGCGATGCCGATGCGCTGGCGCTGCCCGCCGGAGAACTCGTTGGGGTAGCGGTGGGCGTCGCTCTCCCTGAGTCCGACCAGGGACAGCAGTTCACGGATCCGCTTCTCCCGGGCCTTGGCGCCCGGCACGACGTCCCGGTGGGTGCTCCAGGGCTCGGCGATCAGGTCGGCGGCCGACATGCGTGCGTTGAGCGAGGCGAAGGGGTCCTGGAAGACCATCTGCACACGGCGGCGCCAGGCCAGCAGTTCCTTGCCTCGCAGGGCGAAGGGGTCGGTTCCGTCGAAGCGCACGGTGCCCGCGTCCGGACGTTCCAGCCCGAGCAGCACCCGGGCCAGGGTCGATTTGCCGCAGCCCGACTCCCCCACGAGCCCGAGCGTCTGACCGCGGCCGATCTGTACGTCGACCCCGTCCAGGGCCGTCAGCCGCCGCCTGCCGCTGCCGAAGGTCTTGGTGAGCCCCCGGACCTCCAGCAGCGGAGGGCCCTGCCGCGGGTCGTCCTCGCCGGTTGTGGACGTGGCGGTGGTGGCACGGGAATCAGACACGTGCGAGCTCCTCGGAGAAGTGGCAGGCGGCCATGCGGCCGTCGCCCGCGGTACGCAGCGACGGCCGTTCCCGGACACAGCGTTCCCGGACCAGTGGGCAACGGGCCTGGAAGACGCAGCCGGACGGCACCGCGCTCAGTTCGGGCGGGCTGCCGGGAACGGCGGGCAGCGGGCGCCCGCGCACGCTGTCCTCCGGAACCGAGTCGAGCAGCCCCCGGGTGTAGGGGTGGCGGGGCGCGGAGAAGACGTCGTCCACCGGCCCGTTCTCCACGACCGTGCCCGCGTACATCACGACCACGTCGTCGGCGCGCTGGGCTACGACGGCCAGGTCGTGGGTGATCAGGACGACGGCCATGTCCCGCTCGTCCTGGAGGTCCCGCAGCAGCCGCATGATCTGTGCCTGCACGGTCACGTCGAGGGCGGTGGTGGGTTCGTCCGCGATGAGCACGTCGGGAGAGAGCGCGACGGCCATGGCGATCAGCAGCCGTTGCCGCATGCCGCCGGAGAACTGGTGGGGGTAGGACCGTGCCCGCTGCCTCGGTTCGGGGATACCGACCCGTGTCATCAGCTCGACGGCCTTCTCGTGGGCCTGGCTCCTGGAGAGTCCGCGGTGGATGCGGAAGGGTTCGCCGATCTGCCGGCCGACCGGCTGCACCGGGTTGAGGGCGGTCAGGGCGTCCTGGAAGACGATCGACAGCACGGGTCCGGCCAGCTTGCGGCGTTGTGCCGGGCTCATACGGAGGGTGTCCTCGCCCCTGACCCGGACGGCGCCGCCGGTCACCGACGCCGCGGGGTCGAGCAGTCCGACCACGGACAGAGCCGTCATCGACTTGCCGCAACCGGATTCGCCCAGGATGGCCAGGGTGCGTCCGTGACGGACGCTGAAGCTGACGCCGTCGACGGCGCGTACCGTCCCTGAGGACGTGGTCAGGTCCACGCACAGTCCTTCGACGGCGAGGGCCGGGGTGTCGGTGCCGGACGGGGAGGGGGTGGTGGTGGTCGTCACGGAATCATCTCCGGAGGCACGGCGGGCGAGACGGCCCGGCGCTTCGTCGGCAGCGTCAGGCGCCAGCGCTGCGCGGGGTCGGTGGCGATGCGGGCCCAGGCGGCGAGCACCGTGGCGGACACCGTGGTGAGCACGATGGCCAGCCCTGGCAGAACGGTGATCCACCAGGCGGTCTGCAGGTACTGCCGGCCCTGGGCCACCATCAGGCCCCAGCTCACGTCGGGGGGCTGGATTCCGATGCCCAGGAAGCTCAGCGACGACTCGGTGAGCATCACGAAGCAGAAGTCGAGGGTGGCGACCGTCAGCAGGGTCGGCAGGGCGATCGGCAGAAGGTGCCGGTAGATGATCATCCGGCCGGCTGTGCCGAAGGTCCGGGCCGCGTCGACGAACAGCCGGCTCCGCAACTCCGCCGCCTCCGCCCGCGCGGTGCGCAGGTACACCGGGATGCGGGTCACGGCCAGGATCAGTACGAGGTTCAGCGCGCTGGGTGAGAAGACGTACAGCACCACCACCGCGATCAGCAGCGAGGGGAAGCTGAGGATCACGTCGGCGATCCGCATGGCCACGCTCTCGCGGCGTCCGCCGTGGTATCCGGCCCACAGGCCCAGGGCCGAGCCGATCACCAGGGAGCTCAGGACGGCGGGGACGGCCACGGACAGCGTGGTGGCGGCCGCCTCGACGAGCCGGGCCACCATGCTGCGCCCCAGGACGTCGGTACCGAGCAGGCCGTACATCCCGTCGCTGAGGGAGGGCGGCCGCAGGGAGGCGTCCAGGTCCTGCCGCTGTGCGCGGTCGCCGATGAACAGCCGGCCGAAGACGGCCACGAGGGCGACGACGGTGAGGACCGCGGCCGCGGCGGCCGCGGCTCGGTCCCTGCCCAGCATCCGCCACAGACTCGGCTGCGTCGTGCGGGCGGGGGCGGGCGTGTCCCCGGTGGAGGACTCCTGGGTCATGGTGCTTCCTTCGCTCACGCCGGCACCGCCTGACGAACTCGGGGGTCGGTCAGCGCGTGGCAGACGTCGACGAGGATGTTCAGCGCGAAGATCGTCACGGCGGTCAGGAGGACGGCTGCCTGGAGGACCGCGAAGTCACGCTGGAGAATGGAGTCGATCATGAGTTTGCCGATGCCGGGCCAGCCGAAGATCGTCTCGACGATCACGGCACCGTTGACCAGCCCCACCGTCAGGTCGCCCGCCACGGTCAGCACCGGGGTGACGGCGTTGCGCAGCGCGTGGCCGAAGATCACCCGCCAGGGCGTTGCGCCCTTGCTCCGGGCGACCTTGACGTAGGGCGCGGAGAGCGCGGTGACCATGCTGCCGCGGACCACCTGCACCAGCACGCCGAACGGGCGGATCAGCAGGGTCGCGATGGGCAGGATCCAGATCTCGGGGCCGCCGATCGTGCCCGAGGTAGGCAGCAGTCCGAGGCTCACGCCGAAGACCAGCACGCCCATGATGGCGAACCAGAAGTCGGGGATGCTGGCGGCCGTCATCGAGAGCAGGCTGGCGATCCTGTCGATCAGGGAGTTGGGGCGGTAGGCGGCCAGACTGCCGACGATCAGTGCTCCGGTGATCGCCAGCAGCATCGTCAGACCCGCGAGTTGCAGGGTGACGGGGAATGCCTCGACCGCCATCGAGGCCGCCGACTGGCCGGTGCGCAGCGAGGTGCCGAAGTCGAACTGCACGGCGTCGACGAGGTAGTTCCACAGCTGGGCCGGGATCGAGAGGTCGAAGCCCTGTGCGGCGGAGAACTCCGCGCGCTGCTCGGAGGTGGCGCTCAGGGGGAGATAGAGGTCGACGGGATTGCCGGTCATCCGGGCCAGGAAGAACACGCCGAGGACGACGCAGACCAGGGGGACGGCGCTGGAGAGTACGCGCTTGCGCAGGAATGGGATCATGTCAGTGCTTCGCCCCCTCGGCCGGGCCGACCTCGGCCAGCCGCAGTTCGTCCCCGGTGGCGGAGTCGGGCCGGTACCGGATCGACTCCGACAGACCGAGCAGTCCGCTCATGTGGGCGATGTGGGTGTACTGGACGACGGATTCGTTCTGGTCCGCGAGCAGGCCGGCGAAGGCCTTCTGGCGCTCCTCGCCGGACAGTACGGCCGATTCGGTGATGCGCCGGTCGAGCGACTCCGTGCCGAACGTCGACTGGGGGCCGTCGCTCAGCAGGTACTGGCTGGTGGTGAAGGCCGCGTCACCGGCCTGGTTACCGTGCATGATCAGCAGGGCGATGGGGCCGACGTCCTTGGGCAGTGGGCGGAGCTGGTACTGGAGCTGGGTCGCGGTGTCGGCCATGCGGACCCGTACGCTCAGCCCGATCCGCTCCATCTGGTACTGGAGTGCCTCCGCCGTCTCCGACACCCCGGCGAACATGCCGTTGCGGGCGACCAGGGTGATCGGCCGGTCGGTGGGCACACCGTCGGCGGACGCCTCCTCGATCAGGGCACGGGCTTCGGTGATGTCCTGCCGCGTGGGTTCGATCGTGTCGCTGTGGCCCACCACTCCGGGCGGAACCAGCTGGCCGGCGGGTTCGGCCAGACCGCCGAGCAGGGCGTCGATGATGCCCTGACGGTCCACGGCCAGGTCGATCGCCCGCCGCACCCGCAGGTCGTCGAGCGGAGCCTCGCGGCCGTCGAGCCGCAGGGCCGTCGTCTCGTTGTTGGGGTAGGCGACCGTCGTGTCCTTCTCCGCCTCCATCGGGTCCAGCGCCACAGCGATCTCCGCCTCACCCTTGTCGATCATGGCGGCGCGGACGCTGGCATCGCTGCGCCACACGTAGCGGGCCCCCGCGAAGGGCGGGGACTCGCCCCAGTAGTCGCCGAAGCGGCGGAGGGAGATCGCCGCTCCGGGCTTCCAGGAGCGGACGGCGTAGGGGCCGGTACCGATCGGTATGCGCACCTTGGCCTCGGCGTCGGTCGTGCGGGGGACGATCTCCACGAAGCTCAGGCGCAGCGGGAGGATGGGGTCCGGCTTCGTGGTGGTCACGGTCAACCGGCGGTCGTCCACGGCCTCCACCTCGAGGTCTTCGTTCCCGAAGACGTAACCCTCGACGTTGCAGGCCAGGTCGGAGTTGACCGCCCGGTTGATGGAGAACGCGGCGTCCTCGGCGGTGAAGGGCTCGCCGTTCTGGAAGGTCACGCCGGAGCGGATGTCGAAGCTCCACGTGCGGGGACCGGTCTGATCCCAGCCGGTCGCCAGCAGGGGGTCGAGTTCGCCGGACGTGGGGTCCCGTTCGACCAGGGGTTCGGTGATGTTGGACCGGACGACGACGCCGGTGCCTGTCAGCGATGCCTCGCAGGGCTCGAGAGTGGGCGGTTCCTGAGTGAGCACCACCCGCAGGGTGCGGCCGTCGGCGCGGCCGGCCTCGCCGCCCGCGCTGTTGGCCACGGCGCACCCGCTGGATGTGAGCACGGCGCCCGCCAGCAGTGCCGCGATCAACTTGGGGGGCCGCCTGGGCGCGGCGCGCTGGGTGGATGAAACGGTGGACTTCATCGTCACATGTCTCCGGGGAATCGCTGATGTGTCGCGTTCCGTGCACTGGGGTAAGAGGCGGACCACCACAGCTGTCTACAGTTGCGTACTCGGTCTGTATCTGTGAACGCGAAGCTAAACCGGCGTCGCGGCAGCGTCAAGACATGCGGAACAACGGACATTCCAGCGCCGGGTCCCGATCGGATCCCGCCGAGCGCCACACATCCCCGAAATCGTCGACTGATACCGGAGCTTCACCTTGCCGAACTCACCCCTCCGCACCAGCGCCCCCGACACCGTCCTCCAGGTGTCCGCCCTGCTCCCCGCACTGGAGACCGCCCTGTCCGAGCGGTACCGCACGGTCCGTCTGCCGGAGCTGCCCGACCCCGCCGGCTACCTGCGCGACCACGGGAAGGACGTGGTGGCCGCGGTGACGAGCGCGCGGGCCGGTGTCAGCGACGACCTGATGGACGCGCTGCCGCGGCTCGGGGCGATCGTCCACTTCGGCGTCGGCTACGAGACGACGGACGTGGTCCGGGCGCGGGCGAGGGGCATCGACGTCAGCAACACCCCTGATGTGCTCACCGACTGCGTGGCGGACCTCGCGGTCGGCGCCCTGATCGACGTCATGCGCCGGATGTCGGCCGCCGACCGGTACGTGCGGGCCGGGGGCTGGGACAGCGCACCCTTCCCGCTCGCCTCGCGGGTGAGCGGGAAGCGGGTGGGCATCCTGGGGCTGGGCCGCATCGGCCGGGCCGTCGCGCGACGCCTCGACGGCTTCGGGGTGAGCGTCTCGTACTGCACGCGCTCACCGGTCCCCGGCGTGGACTACCACCACCTGCCCACCGCAAGGGCCCTGGCCGAAGCGTGCGACGCGCTCGTCGTCACCGTCGCGGGAGGGTCCGGCACCGAGGGGCTGGTCTCGGCGTCGGTGCTGGACGCCCTCGGCCCCCAGGGCTACCTGGTCAATGTGGCACGGGGCAGCGTCGTCGACGAGCCCGCCCTCGTCGCGGCGGTGGAGGCGGGAGGGATCGCGGGTGCGGCACTCGACGTGTTCACCGACGAACCGAACGTGCCGCGGGCCCTGTTGGAGTCGGACCGGGTCGTACTGCTCCCGCACATCGCCAGCGCCACTCGCGAGACCCGCGCGGCCATGGGCGACCTGGCGCTGCGCAACCTGGAGCGGTACCTGACCCAGGGCACTCTGCTCACACCGGTACCGGAGGCCTCGCGCTCGTCCCATTGACACCCACGCGAGTCCACACATACAAATATTGTCCACAGATAAGAACGCCGCTCACTCATATCGGGATGGCCTGCATGGCTCGCAGCTCGGAACGCATCGTCGACGTCACCGTGACCCCCGTGGCCTTCCGGGACCACCCCCTGCTCAACACGGTGGGCGTGCACGAGCCGTACGCGCTGCGCACCGTCGTGGAGATCACCACGGAGAACGGGATGAGCGGCATCGGCGAGACCTACGGCGGCACGGTGCACCTGGAACGCCTGCGCCGCGCCGCCGCCGAGCTGGCCGGCATGGACGTCTGGAGCCTCAATGGCCTGATCGCCCGCACCACGCGCGCGCTGGGACCCGACACCGCGGGTGGCGACGGGATGTCCGGGATGGTCACCGGCAGCAGCGCCGTGGACCGGATCATGGCACCGTTCGACGTCGCGTGCCTGGACATCCAGGGCAAGCTCGTCGGCCGGCCGGTCTCCGATCTGCTGGGCGGAGCCGTACGCCCGACGGTCCCCTACAGCGCGTACCTCTTCTACAAGTGGGCCGGGCACCCCGGCCAGGCCGACGACGAATGGGGTGCGGCCCTCGATCCGGCGGGCCTGGTCGAGCAGGCCCGCCGCATGATCGGGACGTACGGCTTCTCCTCCATCAAGCTCAAGGGCGGCGTCTTCCCGCCGGACGAGGAGATCGCGGCGGTCAGAGCACTGCGGAAGGCCTTCCCGGACCATCCCCTGCGCCTTGATCCGAACGCCGCCTGGAGCACGGAGACGTCGCTGCACGTCGCCCGCGAACTCGACGGCGTCCTGCAGTACCTGGAGGACCCGACCGAGGGCATCGAGGGCATGGCGTCCGTGGCCGGGCGGACACCGACTCCGCTGGCCACCAACATGTGCGTGGTCTCCTTCGACGACCTCGCCCCCGCCGTGGCCCGGGGAGCGGTGGGCATCGTGCTCTCCGACCACCACTTCTGGGGCGGTCTGCGGCGCTGCGGCCAGCTCTCCGCGATCTGCGAGACGTTCGGGCTGGGCCTGTCGATGCATTCCAACTCGCACCTGGGCATCAGCCTCGCGGCGATGACCCACCTGGCGGCGGCCACCCCGCGCCTGACATACGCCTGCGACACGCACTGGCCCTGGAAGCAGCCGGACGAGGACGTGGTGGACACCGGGGTGCTGCGGTTCAGGGAGGGTGCCGTCGCCGTCCCGACGGCCCCGGGGCTGGGCGTGGAACTGGACCGGGACGCACTCGCACGGCTCCATCGCCAGTACCTCGACTGCGGGCTGCGCGACCGCGACGACACCGGCTACATGCGCCGGTTCGACCCCTCGTTCTCCGTCAAGACCCCCCGGTGGTGACCCGACCGTGCACATCATGCTGAACCACCGCATCCTCAGCAGGTTCCAGGAACCGCTCAAGGCACGCACGGAGGGCAGCCACGTCTGGGTGGACGCCTGCGACTGGGACGCTGACCGGATCTCCGCCGCGCTCCGCGACACCGAGGTGTACATCGGATCGAAGCTCCGGGCCGAGGACGCCCGCCGTGCGGCGCGGCTGCGGCTCGTGCACGTCGTCGGCGCCGGCTACGACGGCATTCCGTTCGACGCGCTCGACCCGGGGGTGACGGTCGCGACCACCCACCACCACGGCCGCTCCATCGCGGAGCACGTGCTGATGTCCGTACTCATGCTCTCCCGCGACGTGTTGACGGCCGACCGCGCCCTGCGCGCGGGGCACTGGCGCAACGTGGCCGTCGATCCCGGGCTCCCCTTCGGATCGACGCTGAGCGGACGACGGGTCGGGATCATCGGTTTCGGCGAGACCGGAACCGAGGTCGCCCGGCTGTGCCGGGCCGTCGGCCTCGGAGTGCGTGCCGTACGGCGCGACCCGACCGCTCCGATCCCCGCCGGCCTGCGGCCCGACTGGGTCGGCGGCAACGACCGGCTGCCCGAACTGCTCGCCGAGTCGGACGTCGTGGTGGTCACGGTCCCGCTGAGCCCCGCCACCCGCGGGCTGATCGGCCCTGCCGAGCTGAGGGCCATGGGCCCCGGTTCACTGCTGGTCAATGTCGCCCGGGGGCCGGTGGTGCAGGAGGAGGCGCTCTACGAGGCGCTCCGTTCCGGTTCCATCGGCGGCGCCGCCCTGGACGTGTGGTGGTCCGGCCCGCCGGACCCGCCGAGCCGGCTGCCGTTCCACGAGCTGCCCAATGTGCTCATGACCCCCCACAACTCGGGTCACACCACGGACACCTTCGCGGCCCGTGCGGCGGAGATCGCGGACAACATCGGCCGCATGCGGCGCGGCGAACCCCTCGTGAACGTGGTGCGCACCGGCGGGCGTTGAGCGGTGAACGGCGGACCGGTGCCATCGAAGGCAGCCTTCGGTGGCACCGGCTTCAGCGCTCATCCCGCCGCGGCGGTCAGGGATTCGTAGTGCGCCCCGAGCCTGCGCAGGTAGAAGAGGTCTCCGGTGTCCTGATCACGCTCGAAGCGCGGGGCGTCCTTGATCTCTTCCTTGGTGCACCTGACCTTGATCACACGTTCGCCGTGTTCGACGGCGGTCACCATGCCGGCGGGCACGACGACGCTCCTGCCGAACTTCCAGACTCCCGCGTCGATCACCAGATGGTCGAACCCGGGCACCGGCGAGAGCCTGACGACCGTGCCCACGCTCCCGTCGGGTGCCTGCACGTCGTATCCGATCACGTCGTCGCCCAGCGAGCCGTCCAGCTGTTCCGGAGCTGTCCAAATCGTGTCCACGGTCGCCTCCTCCTGGCAGCCGGGTCCGGCCGCCGGATCTTCCATATGCCCCGTCGGGCGCGGACGAAGCAGCCGAACGCGGCTCCGTAACCCGGTCGGCGCTACGACGTCATCTCGTACGCCCCGGACAGCGCCTGGACGCGGTCCCAGACCCGCGCCGACCGGGCGGCGTCGACGACAGGACGCCGTACCGCGGCGAGGGCCCAGTCCTGCTGCTGTCCGGTGGCGGAGTCCTTGCCGTGGAGCTCGACGGCGTGCGCGGAGAAGTCGCGGACGAGTACGGAGAACAGCTCGTCGAGCACGTCCTCGTCCAGTCCGGTCAGCCGGGCCTGCTCCAGGACCAGTTGTCCGTGGACCACCAGGGCGAAGAGCTGGCCGACGGACAACAGGAAGTCGAGGTCCCTGCTCTGCTGCTCGTCGGGCGCGGCGTCGGTCACGAACGCGCAGAGGGCGTCCGCCTGCTCGCGGAAGCGGGCGACGTTGGGGACTGCGGCATAGGCGTCGTAGGCCGGGCGCCAGTCGTGGAAGCGCACCGAGCCCAGGCCGCGGGCAGGCCCCTGCCGGAAGAGGAACGTGTCGTCCGCGGCGTCCAGTCGCGTCGTCACCGGCTCGTACCCGGCCGGGTCCAGCAGATGGTTGCGCATGAACTTCAGGATGAGGGCGAGGTTGACGTGGACGGTGCCCTCCAGCTTGGGCAGACTGCGGATCTCCACGGCGGCCTGTGCGAAGTAGGTGTCCTTCTCGAAGCCCTTCGCGGCGATGACGTCCCACATCAGGTCGATGACCTTCTCGCCCTCCGTGGTCACCTTCATCTTCGTCATCGGGTTGAACAGCAGGTACCGGCGGTCGTCGGGGCCGGCCGAGCGGAAGTAGTCGACGGCGCGGTCGCTGAACAGCTTCATGCCGACGAGCCGGACGTAGGCGTCCGCGAGCTCCCGGCGCACGTGCGGGAAGGCGGTCACGGGGCGCCCGTACAGGATGCGGTTCTGCGCGTGGGTGACGGCCTCGTACATCGCGTGCTCGCAGATGCCGATCGAGGCGGTGCAGAGGTTGAACTTGCCCACGTTGACGGTGTTGAGGGCGGCGTCGAAGGCTGCGCGGCCGGTGTGCAGGACGTCGTCGGAGCCGACGGGGTAGCCGTCGAGGCGGAATTCGCTGACGTACTTGGAGGAGTCGACGACGTTCTTCACCAGCTCGTAGGCGGGGTGGCGGCTGTCCGCCGCGAAGAAGACGTAGCCGTCCGGGCCCTCGATGTCCGTGCGGCGGCCGAAGACGGAGACGAGGCCGGCGGCGTTGCCGTTGCCTATGTAGTACTTGGAGCCGGTGGCCAGGAAGCCGCCGTCGCCGTCCGGTGCCAGGAGCATGTCGGTGGAGTAGATGTCGGCGCCGTGCGCCTTCTCCGACAGGCCGAAGGCGAACACCTCGCCCTGGGCGAGGAGCTGTGCCGCGCGGCCGCGGGCGGCGGCGTTGTCGCTCTGCCAGACCGGGCCGAGACCGAGGATGGTCACCTGCCAGGCGTACCAGTAGTCGAGCCCGTAGAAGCCGAAGATCTCGTTGAGCGCGGCGATCCGGGCGGTGTCCCAGCGCTGGTCCTCCCGCTCAGCGGCGCTGGCGGGAGTGAGGAAGGTGGCGAACAGGCCTTCCTTCGCGGCGAAGGCGAGGAAGTCCCCCAGCCAGGCGCGGGACCGGTAGTCCTCGATGAGCCGGCGCTTGCCGCGGTCCTCGAACCAGTCGATGGTGGCGCGCAGCAGCCTGCGGGTCTCGGGGTCGAAGTGTGCCGGGTCGTAGGAACGGGGGTGGAACAGCAGCGGGTCGGCCATGGTGATACGCCTTCCGAGGGGTGTGAGCGGGAGGTTGCGGGGCGGTTTCAGATGCGCGGGCGTGTCGCGCCGAGCCTGCGCAGGGTGGCGAGTACGTCGTCGAGCCAGGCGATTGTCATGCGCTCGTACGCGATACCGCCGCGCAGCACGACGTGCTGGAGCTCCTGACCGGCGTCGAGCGGTGCGGGCGCTCCGGAGCCGGTGAAGTCGCGCCGTTCCCCGGCGAGGTAGTGCGCGAGCCTGTCGCTGTGCACCCGGTGGTGCCGTCGGACCTCGTCGAACAGCGCGGTTGGGTCGTCGAAGGCCGCACCACGGATCTTCACGGCGAGGTCGTGGCGGAGGCTCTCGGGTTCGATCGGTTCGTGGAGCCAGCAGGAGAGGGCGGTGCGGCCGGGGCCGGCGACGGAGTACTCCTTCTTGTCCGGCCGGCGCTCCTGCGGGACGTCGCGGACGTCGAGCAGGCCCTCGCCCTCCATGCGCTTGAGGACGCGGTAGATCTGCTGATGGGTGGCGGTCCAGAAGTACGCGCTCACTGCTTCGGGGCGGCGTCCCTCGCCAGGAAGGCCAGCAGGTCCTGCCTGCTCACGACGCCCGTGGGCTTGCCCTCGACGAGGACGAT